>NZ_AKJD01000190.1 GCF_000282515.1 Pseudomonas sp. GM80 | reverse complement strand
TGTCCCGTCCTGAATAAGGTTTACACCTTCTGACCCATTCTCAGGAGGACGTAATGAACACGGGAAAAAGGCGCAGTCAGCGTGATTACACGCTGACCTTTAAATTGTCGGTCGTCGATCAGGTCGAAAAAGGCGAGTTGAGTTATAAAGAGGCTCAAGAGCGCTATGGCATTCAGGGTAAAACGACTGTACTGAACTGGTTACGCAGGCATGGTCGGCAGGACTGGAGTCAAGGCGCGTCCATTCGCTCCAAGAGACCCCGTTCCATGGATGAGCCCGATAAACCGCTGACACCCGAACAGCGAATCAAAGAGCTTGAAGAAAAGCTTGCCCAAGCCAACCAGAAAGCTCAGTTTTTCGAAGCCGTCGTTGATGTTTTGAAGAACGACTTCGGTGTTTCTGTCGTAAAAAAGCGATCCGGCAAGTCCTCTCCCAAGGGCAGATCCAAGACCTGAGCATTAGTCGGGCTTGCCAGTTCATAGGGATTTCCCGTCAGGCTTATTACAAGCGCAACCGGGCGTGTGATGCCCGGGCCCGTCATGCCCAGGAAGTGATGGGGTTCGTGAGGGAAAAGCGACTTAGGCAACCGCGCCTTGGCACCCGAAAACTTCACAATCTAATGCGCACTGAGCCAGAAGTGTCCGTAAAGGTTGGTCGAGACCGTTTATTCGATATCTTGCGAGATCGGCGCGAACTGGTTCCCCGCAGACGGGCCTATCACAAAACGACAGACAGCCATCATCGCTTTCGCCGGCATCCAAACCTGCTCAAAGATGGGCCGATTCAGGTAGTCGCCAAGGCGCCAGAACAAGTATGGGTTGCGGACATCACCTACTTACCGACGCAAACGGGTGTGGTTTATCTGAGTTTGATCACCGATGCGTACTCCCGAAAAATCGTGGGGCACCATGTCCATGAAAGCTTGCACACCGAATCGGTGATCCAGGCGTTCAACAAAGCCCTCAAGCAACGGATGACGGAGCAACGCCTGGTGCATCACTCGGATAGAGGCGTCCAATACTGCTCCGAGCTTTATCAGCGGCTGCATGCCAAATACGGCATCACCTGCTCAATGACCGATGGCTACGACTGCTACCAAAATGCGTTGGCTGAGCGTGTGAATGGGATTTTGAAAAACGAGTTATTGCTGCATCGCCCCAAAGATTTTGCAGAGGCCATCCGGATGGTGGACGAGTCGGTGCAGATCTATAACAACGAGCGACCTCATCTGTCGCTGAAATACAAAACGCCCGATGCGGTGCATCGGGCGTTTTGAGACTGAAACAGGTGTAAACCTATTTCAGGACTAGACA
>NZ_AKJD01000189.1 GCF_000282515.1 Pseudomonas sp. GM80 | reverse complement strand
GCCGAAGGCTGCGATCTTTTGACTTTGCTTGTTCAAGATCAAGATCAACAGATCGCAGCCTTCGGCAGCTCCTACAGGGTCATCGAATTCTGAAAGGATTGCATTATGCGTATCGTCGTAGCGTTGGGCGGTAACGCCCTGCTCCGCCGTGGTGAGCCGATGACCGCTGACAATCAGCGCGCCAACATCCGCATCGCCACCGAGCAAATCGCCAAGATCCATGCCGGCAACCAACTGGTCATCGCCCACGGCAACGGCCCGCAAGTCGGCCTGCTGTCGCTGCAAGCGGCGGCCTACACTTCCGTCACCCCTTACCCGCTGGACGTGCTCGGCGCCGAAACCGAAGGCATGATCGGCTACATCATCGAACAGGAACTGGGCAACCTGCTCGACTTCGAAGTGCCGTTCGCCACCCTGCTGACCCAGGTTGAAGTCGACGCCAACGACCCCGCGTTCAAGAATCCGACCAAGCCGATCGGCCCGGTCTACGACAAGGCCGAAGCGGAAAAACTCGCCGCCGAAAAAGGCTGGGCGATTGCCCCGGATGGCGATAAGTACCGTCGTGTCGTGGCCAGTCCACGGCCAAAACGCATCTTCGAAATCCGCCCGATCAAGTGGCTGCTGGACAAGGGCAGCATCGTGATTTGCGCCGGGGGCGGCGGCATCCCGACCATGTACGACGAGAACCGCAACCTCAAAGGCATCGAGGCAGTAATCGACAAGGATCTGTGCTCGTCACTGCTCGCCGAGCAACTGGAAGCCGATCTGCTGGTGATCGCCACGGACGTCAACGCGGCGTTCATCGATTACGGCAAACCGACGCAGAAAGCCATTGCCGAAGCGCACCCGGATGAACTCGAACGCCTCGGTTTCGCCGCCGGTTCCATGGGGCCGAAGGTGCAGGCAGCCTGCGAATTCGCGCGCCAGACTGGCAAGGTCGCGGTGATCGGTTCGCTGGCGGACATCGAAGCCATCGTCCAGGGCACGGCCGGTACGCGTGTGACCACCGCGAAGCCGGGCATCACTTACCGATAATTAGAAACTCCGGGGGCAGACCGAGGGTCTGCCCTTCTCCCATGCCTTGAAAGGAGAAAACCATGGCCCAATTCGAACCTGGTCACTTGCACATCGAGCGGCACGCGTTGACCGACGATGACGTCAATTACAACGTACACCTCGACTATGAAGTGTTTACCGATCCTTCGAAAGGCAAAGGAATACAGTTCACCCTGCATGGCAGCATGCAGGGCAAGGACATGAAGGAAACGTTTTTCCTGCCCAAGGAAGAGGCTTACAACTTCGCCCGTGACGTGACCCGCATCGCCGAGAAATACGGGATTCCCAAGGCGCACAGCCAGATCGGTTCGGTGCACAAGCATTACGACCTGATGTTTGAAGACATTCGGCAGAAGTTGAATATGCAATCCGGGGATCCGGTCAATCTTGAGCATTTCGAATAACCTGGATTTTGCACATCGATCGTTCCCACGCTCTGCGTGGGAATGCCGCCACGGACGCTCCGCGTCCGCTGTGACGCAGAGCGTCACGGGATGCATTCCCACGCGAAGCATGGGAACGATCAGCGCAGGACACAGATTTCACCATTAGCCCGCCCCAAGGCATACTTGCCACCCTCCGCTCTGCAGATCACTGAACCGCCCCATGCGTATCCACGTCAGTTTCATCGACCGCGTCGGCATCACCCAGGAAGTCCTGGCTATCCTCGGTGGGCGCAATCTCAATCTGGATGCGGTGGAGATGATCCCGCCGAACGTCTACATCGATGCGCCGACCTTGAGTCCGCAAGTGCTCGAAGAACTGAAAGATGCGCTGTTCCGCGTGCTCGGCGTGGAAGCGGTGACCGTGGTCGACATCCTCCCCGGCCAGCGTCGACACCTGCAGCTTGACGCGTTGCTTGCGGCAATGACCGATCCGGTTCTGGCGCTCGACAGCGCCGGCAAAGTGCTGCTGGCCAACCCGGCGTTGATCGCGCTCTACGGTCGTGAACCGGCCGGTGAAAGCGTCTCCGAACTGTTCAACGATCCCGGACTGCTCGACACCTTGCTCGAACACGGCTTCCGTTTGCCGCTGCGCGAAATCACCGTCAACGGCCAGACCCTGCTGCTCGACGCCACGCCGATCACCGACGCTGGCGCCCTGCTCACTTTGTATCAACCGAACCGTATCGGTGAACAACTCTCGGCACTGCACCACGACCACGCTGAAGGGTTCGATGCACTGCTTGGCGAATCCCCGGCGATCCGCACCCTCAAGGCCCGCGCGCAGCGTGTAGCAGCCCTCGATGCACCGCTGCTGATTCAAGGCGAAACCGGGACCGGCAAAGAACTGGTCGCCCGTGCCTGCCACGCGATCAGTGCGCGGCACAGCGCGCCGTTTCTGGCGTTGAACTGCGCAGCGCTACCGGAGAACCTCGCCGAAAGCGAACTGTTCGGCTACGCCCCCGGCGCCTTCACCGGCGCGGCGCGTGGCGGCAAACCGGGGCTGATGGAACTGGCCAACCAGGGCACGGTGTTTCTCGATGAAATCGGCGAGATGTCGCCGTACTTGCAGGCGAAATTGCTGCGTTTCCTGAACGACGGCAGCTTCCGTCGGGTGGGCGGTGATCGCGAGGTGAAGGTCAACGTGCGCATCCTCAGCGCCACTCACCGCGATCTGGAGAAAATGGTCAGTGAAGGGCTGTTCCGCGAAGACTTGTTCTATCGGCTCAACGTACTCAACGTTGAAGTGCCGCCGCTGCGTGAGCGCGGCCAGGACATTCTGCTGTTGGCGCGCTATTTCATGCAGCAGGCCTGTGCGCAGATTCAGCGCCCGGTCTGCCGCCTCGCACCAGGGACTTACCCGGCGCTGCTCGGCAATCGCTGGCCGGGCAACGTGCGGCAACTGCAGAACGTGATCTTCCGCGCGGCGGCGATTTGCGAGAGCAGCCTGGTGGATATTGGCGACCTCGACATCGCCGGCACCTCGGTGGCGCGGCAGACGGACAGCGATGTCGACAGCCTTGAACAAGCGGTCGAATCCTTCGAAAAAACGCTGCTGGAAAAACTCTACGTCAGCTACCCTTCGACGCGCCAACTGGCCAGCCGCCTGCAAACCTCGCACACGGCCATCGCCCATCGCCTGCGCAAATACGGCATCCCCAACAAACCCTGAGATCACCTCATACCCTGTGGGAGCTGGCTTGCCAGCGATGACGGCAGCACATTCAACATCAATGTTGGCTGACCCACCGCTATCGCTGGCAAGCCAGCTCCCACAGGTTTTGCAGCAGTCCTTCGATCTGCGTTAAAAACGACCTCCACCTGTACTGAAAGCGCTACAGCGGAATGATATCGTTACACCCTCCCCTGAACACCGCTGTGCAAGGCTTTGATCCCGTTCAGCTTTTCTCCCCGCTCCATGCCGTAGCGATTTCGCTACACACACCACTGAATCCTACTCTAAAAAATCACTCAAACCATTGATTTATAAGCATAAATAAACCTTGGCCGCATTCTTGCTATTCATCCCTCATAAATAAGGGCGTTCCCTGCCCAAGCCTTCCACCGCGTCCACCAGACGAGTCTGGCCCCCTGAGGAGTTTCCATGAGCGAGTTGCGTTTTACTGAAGATCACGAATGGCTGCGCACCGAAGCTGACGGCAGCGTTACTGTCGGCATCACTGCTTTCGCGCAGAACGCCTTGGGCGACGTGGTGTTCGTGCAACTGCCTGAGCTGCAGGCTTACGAAAAAGGCGCCGAGGCCGCCACCGTGGAATCGGTGAAAGCTGCCAGCGGCGTATACATGCCCCTCGACGGCGAAGTGCTGGCAACCAACCCGGCGCTGGAAGACAGCCCGGAACTGGTCAACGAAGATCCGCTGGGCGAAGGCTGGTTCTTCCGCTTCAAGCCAAGCGACGCCGCCGCTGTCGGCAAACTGCTCGATCAGGACGCGTACGACCGTCTGATCAAAGCCCAAGCCGAAGCCTGAGGAACACCGACATGACTCAAGTAAACCTTGGCACCGCCAACGAATTCATCGCCCGTCACATCGGCCCGCGCGCCGGTGACGAGCAAGCCATGCTCAACAGCCTCGGCTTCGATTCGCTCGAAGCGCTGAGCGCCAGCGTTATCCCGGAAAGCATCAAGGGCACCAGCGTGCTCGGCATGGACGACGGCCTCAGCGAGGCCGATGCTCTGGCAATGATCAAAGGCATCGCCGGCAAGAATCAGCTGTTCAAGACTTACATCGGCCAGGGCTACTACAACTGCCACACGCCGTCGCCGATCTTGCGCAACCTGTTGGAAAATCCGGCCTGGTACACCGCTTACACGCCGTACCAGCCAGAAATTTCCCAGGGCCGTCTCGAAGCGTTGCTGAACTTCCAGACCATGATCAGCGACCTCACCGGCCTGCCGATCGCCAACGCATCCTTGCTCGACGAAGCCACCGCCGCTGCCGAAGCCATGACCTTCTGCAAACGCCTGAGCAAGAACAAGGGCAGCCACCAATTCTTCGCCTCGATCCACAGCCACCCGCAAACCCTCGACGTGCTGCGCACCCGTGCCGAGCCACTGGGCATCGACGTGGTTGTTGGCGATGAGCGTGAACTGACTGACGTCACCCCGTTCTTCGGCGCGCTGCTGCAATACCCGGCGAGCAACGGTGATGTGTTCGATTACCGCGAACTGACCGAACGCTTCCACGCCGCCAACGCGTTGGTGGCCGTGGCCGCTGACCTGCTGGCCCTGACGCTGCTGACCGCCCCGGGCGAGTTCGGCGCGGACGTCGCCATCGGTTCGGCACAACGCTTCGGCGTGCCGCTGGGCTTCGGTGGCCCGCACGCCGCTTACTTCTCCACCAAAGATGCGTTCAAGCGTGATATGCCGGGCCGTCTGGTCGGTGTCTCGGTCGACCGTTTCGGCAAGCCGGCCCTGCGTCTGGCCATGCAAACCCGCGAGCAACACATCCGCCGCGAGAAGGCCACGTCGAACATCTGCACCGCGCAAGTGCTGCTGGCCAACATCGCCAGCATGTACGCCGTCTACCACGGCCCGAAAGGCCTGACGCAGATCGCTAAGCGCATCCATCACCTGACCGCGATTCTGGCCAAGGGCCTGACCGCGCTGGGCGCGACAGTTGAACAAGCCAGCTTCTTCGACACCCTGACCGTGGCCACCGGCGCGAACACCGCCGCGCTGCACGACAAGGCGCACGCTGCGCATATCAACTTGCGCGTGATCGACGCTCAACGTCTGGGCCTGTCGGTCGACGAAACCACCACTCAGGCGGATATCGAAACCCTGTGGGGCCTGTTCGCCGACGGCAAGACCCTGCCGGACTTCGCTGCGCTGGCCGCCTCGGTGCAAAGCACCATCCCAGCATCGCTGGTACGCCAATCGCCAATCCTCAGCCACCCAGTGTTCAACCGTTATCACTCGGAAACCGAGCTGATGCGCTACCTGCGCAAACTGGCGGACAAGGATCTGGCACTGGATCGCACCATGATCCCGCTGGGCTCGTGCACCATGAAACTCAACGCCGCCAGCGAAATGATCCCGGTGACCTGGGCTGAATTCGGTGCGCTGCACCCGTTCGCCCCGGCCGCACAGAGCGCCGGTTATCAGCAACTGACCGACGAACTGGAAGCGATGCTCTGCGCCGCCACCGGTTACGACGCGATCTCGCTGCAACCGAACGCCGGTTCGCAAGGTGAATACGCTGGTCTGTTGGCGATCCGCGCTTATCACCAGAGCCGTGGCGATGAGCGTCGCGACATCTGCCTGATCCCGTCGTCCGCCCACGGCACCAACCCGGCCACCGCCAACATGGCTGGCATGCGCGTTGTCGTGACTGCGTGCGATGCGCGCGGCAACGTCGACATCGAAGACCTGCGTGCCAAAGCCATCGAGCACCGCGAACACCTCGCCGCGCTGATGATCACTTACCCGTCGACCCACGGCGTGTTCGAAGAAGGCATCCGCGAAATCTGCGGAATCATTCATGACAACGGCGGCCAGGTGTACATCGACGGCGCCAACATGAACGCGATGGTCGGCCTCTGCGCACCGGGCAAGTTCGGCGGCGACGTCTCGCACCTGAACCTGCACAAAACCTTCTGCATCCCCCACGGCGGTGGCGGCCCGGGCGTCGGCCCGATTGGCGTCAAATCGCACCTGACGCCGTTCCTGCCCGGCCACGGCCAGATGGAGCGCAAGGAAGGCGCGGTCTGCGCGGCACCGTTCGGCAGCGCAAGCATTCTGCCGATCACTTGGATGTACATTCGCATGATGGGCGGCGCAGGCCTGAAACGCGCTTCGCAGCTGGCGATCCTCAATGCCAACTACATTTCCCGTCGCCTTGAAGAGCACTACCCAGTGCTGTACACCGGCAGCAACGGTCTGGTGGCGCACGAGTGCATCCTTGATCTGCGTCCGTTGAAAGACAGCAGCGGCATCAGCGTTGATGACGTCGCCAAGCGCCTGATCGACTTCGGCTTCCACGCGCCGACCATGTCGTTCCCGGTCGCGGGCACGCTGATGATCGAGCCGACCGAAAGCGAATCCAAGGAAGAACTCGATCGCTTCTGCGACGCGATGATCCGCATCCGCGAAGAAATCCGCGCGGTGGAAAACGGCACGCTGGACAAGGACGACAACCCACTGAAAAACGCTCCGCACACTGCGGCGGAACTGGTTGGCGAGTGGACGCACCCTTACAGCCGCGAGCAAGCGGTTTACCCGGTTGCGTCGTTGGTTGAAGGCAAATACTGGCCACCGGTCGGTCGTGTCGACAACGTCTTCGGCGACCGCAACCTCGTCTGCGCCTGCCCGTCGATCGAAAGCTACGCTTAAACGTGTAGGGGGCGAGCCACTCGCCCCCACCGCTTCACCTGAAGGAGCTGCCGAAGGCTGCGATCTTTTGATCTTGCTGTTGAAAGATCAGGATCAAAAGATCGCAGCCTTCGGCAGCTCCTACAGGGGATGTAACCAGCCTGATGTTTCGCCAATTCCTATAACAAGAAACCGGAGAACCACTCATGTCGTTAAGCGTGTTCGACCTGTTCAAGATTGGCATCGGCCCCTCCAGTTCCCACACCGTCGGCCCGATGCGTGCTGCTGCGCGTTTCGCCGAAGGCCTGCGACGTGAAAACCTGCTGACGGCCACCGCCAGCGTTCGCGTCGAGTTGTACGGTTCCCTCGGCGCCACCGGTAAAGGCCACGGCAGCGACAAAGCCGTGCTGCTCGGCCTCGAAGGCGAACACCCGGACACTGTTGATACCGAAACCGTCGCCGCGCGCCTGCAAGAAATTCGCGGCAACGGCCGGCTGAATCTGCTCGGTGAACACAGCATTGCGTTCAACGAGAAAGAACACCTGGCAATGATCCGCAAGCCGCTGGCCTATCACCCCAACGGCATGATCTTCCGCGCCTTCGATGCGGCCGGGCTGCAGATTCGCAGCCGCGAGTACTACTCCGTCGGTGGTGGTTTTGTCGTCGATGAGGATGCGGCCGGTGCCGACCGCATCGTTGAAGACGCCACGCCGCTGACCTTCCCGTTCAAAAGTGCCAAGGACTTGCTCGGCCATTGCACCACCTATGGTCTGTCGATCAGTCAGGTGATGCTGACCAACGAAAGCGCCTGGCGCCCGGAAGCGGAAACCCGTGCCGGGCTGCTGAACATCTGGCAAGTGATGCAGGACTGCGTTGCTGCCGGTTGCCGTAACGAAGGCATTTTGCCGGGCGGTTTGAAGGTCAAACGTCGGGCGGCGGCATTGCATCGGCAGCTGTGCAAGAACCCGGAATCAGCGCTGCGCGATCCGTTGTCGGTACTGGACTGGGTCAACCTGTATGCCTTGGCGGTCAACGAAGAAAACGCCAACGGCGGCCGCGTGGTCACGGCGCCAACCAACGGCGCGGCGGGGATTGTTCCAGCGGTGCTGCATTACTACATGCGCTTTATCCCCGGCGCGAATGACGACGGCGTCGTGCGCTTTTTGCTGACAGCAGCCGCCATCGGCATTCTGTACAAGGAAAACGCTTCGATCTCCGGCGCCGAAGTCGGCTGCCAAGGTGAAGTCGGCGTAGCGTGCTCAATGGCTGCAGGTGCGTTGTGCGAAGTGCTCGGTGGCAGTGTTCAGCAAGTCGAGAACGCCGCAGAAATCGGCATGGAACACAACCTCGGCCTGACCTGCGACCCGATTGGCGGACTGGTGCAGGTGCCGTGCATCGAGCGCAATGCGATGGGTTCGGTGAAAGCCATCAACGCGGTGCGCATGGCCATGCGCGGCGACGGCCAGCATTTCGTCTCCCTCGACAAAGTCATCCGCACCATGCGTCAGACCGGCGCCGACATGAAAAGCAAATACAAAGAGACCGCCCGCGGCGGTCTGGCGGTCAACATTATCGAATGCTAATTAGCCCCCTCTCTCTGGGAGAGGGTTGGTGTGAATCAAGGAGTTCCGCATGTCCACCGAACAACTGTCGAAAACCCCGCTGCATGCTCTGCACATCGAACTCGGCGCCCGCATGGTGCCGTTCGCCGGCTACGACATGCCGGTGCAATACCCGCTCGGCGTGATGAAAGAACACCAGCACACCCGTGAACAGGCCGGGCTGTTCGACGTCTCGCACATGGGCCAGATCCGCCTGACCGGCGCCAACGCCGCCAAAGCCCTGGAAACCCTGGTGCCGGTGGATATCATCGACCTGCCGGTGGGCATGCAGCGTTACGCGATGTTCACCAACGAGAGCGGCGGCATCCTCGATGACCTGATGGTCGCCAATCTCGGCAACGATGAGCTGTTCCTGGTGGTCAACGCCGCGTGCAAGGATCAGGATCTCGCTCATCTGCAAAAACACATCGGCGCTCAGTGCACCATTACGGAGCTGTTCGAGGAGCGCGCGCTGCTGGCGCTGCAAGGCCCGGCGGCCGTTACGGTGCTGGCGCGTCTTGCCCCGGAAGTGGCGAAGATGACGTTTATGCAGTTCAACCGCGTGTCGTTGCTGGGCGTCGATTGCTTCGTCAGCCGCTCGGGCTACACCGGTGAAGACGGTTTCGAAATCTCCGTGCCGGCCGCTGAGGCAGCAAAACTGGCGCGCGCCCTGCTCGCCGAACCGGAAGTCGAGGCCATTGGTCTTGGTGCTCGCGACTCGCTGCGTCTTGAAGCGGGTCTGTGCCTGTACGGCCACGACATGAACACCGAAACCACGCCAATCGAAGCCAGCCTGCTGTGGGCGATCTCCAAGCCACGCCGTGCTGACGGCGCACGCGCTGGCGGTTTCCCGGGCGCTGAGACCGTGTTCACCCAGCAACAAAATGGCGTAGCGCGCAAACGTGTAGGCCTGCTGCCACAAGAACGCACCCCGGTGCGCGAAGGCGCAGAAATCGTCAACGCGGCTGGCGAAATCATTGGCAGCGTGTGCAGCGGTGGTTTCGGTCCGACTTTGGGCGGGCCATTGGCGATGGGTTATCTCGACAGCGCTTATGTCGCACTTGATACAGCTGTTTGGGCCATCGTGCGTGGGAAAAAGGTGCAAATGCTTGTAAGCAAAATGCCATTTGTTCCACAACGCTACTATCGTGGTTGATTGACTGTTTCTATAAGTAACGCGGTTGCGTTAAACGTGCACTAATGTGTAACGCAACCGCCATAAAACAGTGCATTGTCTATCAACCGATTCGAATATGAACTTTGCTTATAACGTTCGAAAACAACTGAACAAGCAAATCGTCTAAGCCTGCACTAGTGGACCGACTAACAACCAGCAAGCGCAGGAAAACCGGGGTCTTCACAGGGCTTGTTTTTTCTCCCGTAGTTGGCGTAGAGTTTGTTCACTGTGTTTGCATGGGTCAGCTTGGAATCGTGACCTGGGCAGTAGCCTACAAGTTAGCTACATCCCGTTCGACGTCTTCTTACTCTCCTGCAACCAGCCCCAGTACTCTTTCATGTGAAGGAGACTGTCATTAATTTTTTGCGTCAAAGGAAATAAGAAATGGCTGAACGTCAGAGCGGTACCGTCAAGTGGTTTAACGACGAGAAAGGTTTTGGTTTTATCACTCCTGAAAGCGGTCCGGATCTGTTCGTGCATTTCCGCGCCATTCAGGGCAACGGCTTCAAAAGCCTGAAGGAAGGCCAGAAAGTGACTTTCGTTGCTGTGCAAGGCCAGAAAGGCATGCAGGCTGACGAAGTACAAGCAGAAGGCTAATCTTCTGTAACGAAAAAGCCCCTGATATTGATATCAGGGGCTTTTTTGTGCGCGCGAATCCGTAAAATGGCGCTTCCATTAGCGTCCAGAGGCTGCCATGTCGAAAAACCTGCTCACTCCCCAGGGCGATTTTCCTGCCGTTGGCCTGGGCCGTCGTCTGGCCGCGATGTTCTATGACTTCCTGCTGTGCACCGCTCTGCTGATCGTCACCGGTTTCATTTACAAACTGATCCAGGCCGCGATCATCGGCGAAGAACGCCTGCGCGTGCTGACCGATGCCGGAAAAATGGACGGCGACCCACTGTATTCGACGGTACTGTTGTTGGTGCTGTTTGGATTCTTTGCCAAGTTCTGGACCCACGGCGGGCAGACGCTGGGCATGCAGGTGTGGGGCATTCGTGTGCAGAACGCCGATGGCAGCGCGATCAGCCTGTGGCAGGCGCTGCTGCGCTTTATGGTGTCGATTGCGTCATGGCTGTGCGCCGGGATCGGATTCTTCTGGTCGCTGTATGACAAGCAGAAGCGCACGTGGCATGACATCTATTCGGATACTCTCGTGGTGCGAGTCCCGAAGAAACAAAAGTAAGCGCCCAC
>NZ_AKJD01000188.1 GCF_000282515.1 Pseudomonas sp. GM80 | reverse complement strand
AAGCGCCCCCCGGCGGTCTCCCAGAAATAACCGCGCCGCATGAATGTGCGACTGCTGCGCAGCCGAACGGGGATAAATCCCCTCGCCACAGGTCTGCGCAAAACCATCAATTGGCGCGGTGACCGGGGACGTGGCCAAAGGCTTCGTCGACCCGCGCCAGATCCTGTTCGCTCAAGGTGCCGGCGTAGTAATGCAATTTGGTCCAGGCCATCAAATAGTCGTACCGCGCCTGCGCCAGATCGCGCCGGGTGGTGAACAGTTGTTGCTCGGCGTTCAACGCATCGAGATTGGTCCGTTCACCGCCAAGAATGCTTTGCTTGGTCGATACCACCAACGCTTCGGCAGACGTCAGTGCCTTTTGATAAGCGCGCAATTTATTCACCCCCGACAGACACGCGCTGAACTGGCGACGCAGTTCAATCAAGGTCTCGCGGGTCTTGCCGTCGAGTTCGTACTCGGCCTGCTCCATGCTGCGGCTGGCCTGACGGGTCGACGCCGACACCCCGCCACCGGCGAACAGTGGCACGCTGACTTCGAGGCCAATCGTGTTGGTTTCGTAGCGCTGGTTGTAGGTGTTGCCGCTTTCCGATTCGTTCTGCCGCATCGAGGCATAGGCGTTGATTTTCGGCAGATGCCCGGCCCGATTGCGTTCCACTTCATACCGCGCCACTTCCACGGCCTGGCGCTGCGAGGCGAGATTGGGGTTATTGCTGATTGCCATCTCGTGCCAGGTGTCGAAGTTGGCGGGCTGTAAGGTAAACGTCTGGAAGTTCTGATCCAGCGGCACCAGATCGGTAATGTCTACGGCCGGGACGCCAACCAGTGCCCCCAGTTCGCGCAACGCGGCGTCCTGCTCGTTACGCGCTTCGATCTCCTCGGCAGTCGCCAATTCATAGCGCGACTCCGCCTCAAGAATGTCGGTACGGGTGCCCTCGCCCTGTTTGAACATGTGCTCGTTTTGCTGAAATTGTTGCTCGTAGGCCTTTTTCTTTGCCTGGGCGATGTCGATCTGATCCTGAGCAAACAAAGCCTTGGTGTAGTAGTCCAGCACGCGTACCAGCAACTCCTGGCTTTTGCCACGAAAGTTCTCGTCGGCGAACAGTGATTGCGCCACGCCCTTGCGATACGCCGCGTAGGCTTCGTAGTCGAGCAAAGGTTGTTGCAGGGTCAGCGCCGAGCCGTAGCTGCTGTAGTTGCGATCGTCGGTACGATTGCGCGCGCGTTCGTCCAGCGAAGTCGCTTTTGACGAGTTACGGCCCTTGTTGTAGGTGTAACCAAGCTTTGGCAACAACCCGGCGCGGCCAATGGCGCGATTCTCCAGACCGGCATCGCGCTCCTTGATCGCCCCGAGGAACACCGGGTCATTGCGCAGCGCCTGTTCGTAAATCTCGAACGGCCCAAGGGCCGCTACTGCTGAGTGACTCGCGAGCAGCATCATTGCCGCCGCGAGTATCGAAAGCTTTTTCATACAGCCGAACATCCTTATTCCTCGGTCAACGCGGAGCCTGCCCGGTCGAGCAGCGGTTTGAACAGATAGTTGAGGAGTGAACGTTCGCCGGTACGCACGAACATTTCTGCAGGCATGCCGGGCTTGATCACCAGACCGTTGAGTTTCTCCATGGCCTGATCGCTGACGCTGCTGCGCAACACGTAATACGGCACGCCGGTTTTCTCATCGACCATCTGGTCGGCGGAAATCAGGCTGACTTCGCCCGGTACACGCGGTGTTTTGCTCTGGTTGAACGCGGTAAACAGGATGTCCACGGGCAGGTGCGTGCCGACCTTGTCGATCAGGTTGATCGGCAAGTGCCCTTCCACTTCCAGCGTGGTGCCTTGCGGCACGATCTCCAGCAGGGTTTCGCCCTGACGCACGACGGCGCCTTCAGTGTGGACGCCGAGATTGACCGCAACACCGTCGGCAGTGGCCATGATCTCGCTGTGTTGCAGGTCGAAACCGGCAGAGGTCAATTGCTCGGACAGGGTTACGCTTTTCAGCTGGGCGTCGGCCAGCTGCGTACGCACTTCCTTCTGGTATTCCTCGCCATGCTGTTGCAGCTTCAGGCGCGATTCGAGGATGCCCTGCTCCACGCGGCCGCTTTCACCGGTGTTCTCGGCCAGTTGTTGCTGCACTTGCGACAGTTGGCGCTGGTATTCCATCAAGCGATTGCGCGGGATGTAGCCGTTGTCGGCCAGCGGTTGCAGGTTGCTCAGTTGTTGTTGCAGGGAGTCGGCCTGCGCATTCAGGTCGGTGCGCGCACGGCGCATGCCCGCCAGTTGCGCGGTGGCGCCCTCGATGCTGGCGCGCAAGGCTGCTTGTTCACGGTAGAACGCTTCGCGACGGCTGCTGAACAGTTGGCGCTGGCCTTCGAGCACGAGGGCCAGGCGCGGATCCGGATCGTTGCTCAGCTCAGGCGGAAAGGTCACCTGCTTGAGATTGTCACGTTCCGCCTGCCAGCGCGCCAGGCTCGCCCAGGCCATGCGGTATTGGGCTTGCAGCGATTGCACGTCGGCGGCGACTTGCGTCTGGTCGAGGCGGAACAGCGGCTGGCCCTGTTTCACGATCTCGCCTTCGCGCACCAGAATCCGGCTGACCACGCCGCTGCTCATCGATTGCACGGCTTTGCGTTTGCCCGAGACAACGACGGTGCCCTGCACCGGGATACCTTGATCGAGCGGCGCCAAAGCCGCCCAGGTGAAAAAACTGCCGGCGCCGACGATGGCCAGAATCCAGCCCATGCGCGCGAAGAACTTCGCATCGCGCTCCGGACGTTCGGTGAGGTAGGCGTGTTCCATGTTCGCTTCGTTTTCAGTGTTCATGCTGGCGCTGCTCATACACCCGAATTCCTTGTCGTGGGCTGATACTGCCGGCTCATGCTGAGCCCGCCCGGTGCTTGTGCAGGTTTTTCACGCTGTTGCTCTTGCTGGCCGGACAGTGCCTTGAGCACATCCTGGCTTGGGCCAAAGGCTTGCAGACGGCCGTCGTTGAGCACCAGCAGCTTGTCGGCCTGGGCCAGCACCGAGGAACGGTGCGTCACCAGCACCACGGTGGTGCCCTGGGCCTTGAGCGCGGCAATGGCGCTGGCCAACGCGGCTTCGCCGACGGTGTCGAGGTTGGAGTTCGGTTCATCCAGCACCACCAGGCTTGGCGTGCCATACATGGCCCGGGCCAGGGCCACGCGCTGCTTCTGGCCACCGGACAAGCCGCTGCCGTCTTCACCCAATTGCGTGTCGTAGCCTTGCGGCAGTCGCAGGATCATCTCGTGCACGCCGGCCTGTTGCGCAGCCGCCACGACTTTCTGTGGATCGGCCTCGCTGAAACGGGCGATGTTCTCGGCAATGCTGCCGCTGAACAGCTCAATGTCTTGTGGCAGGTAGCCGATGTACGGGCCGAGCTGGTCACGGTTCCAGCGGTGAATGTCGGCGCCGTCCAGACGCACGATGCCGCCGAGGGTTGGCCAGACGCCGACCAGCACTCGGGCCAGGGTCGATTTGCCCGAACCGGACGCGCCGAGTACGCCGAGCACTTCACCGGCGCCGAGATTGAAATTGACCATGTGCAAGGTCGCTGCGCGCTGCCCCGGCGGGCCGGCGCTGACTTGTTCGAACGTGATCTGGCCTTTCGGCGCCGGCAGCGCCATGGCCTCGTCGCTCGGCGGGAAGGCTTGCAGCAGCGCATCCAGACGGCGATAAGCCAGCTTCGCCCCGCTCCACTGCTTCCACACCGCGATCAACTGATCGATCGGACTCAGCACTCGTCCCATCAGAATGGAACCGGCGATCATCATGCCAGCGGTCATGTCGCCCTTGATCACCAACAACGCACCCAGGCCCAGCACCAGCGATTGCAGGCACAGTCGCAGGGTTTTACTCAGCGAGCTGATCACCGCGCCGGTGTCGCTGGCCTGATTCTGCAGCCCGAGAAAGCGCGAATGCACCTGAAACCAGCGCTTGCGCAGCGAACCAAGCATGCCCATCGCTTGAATGGTTTCGGCGTTGTGCAGGTGACTGGTGGCCAGTTGGCTGGATTTCTGCGAAAAACCGGCCGCATCGCCCAGCGGCTTTTTGGTCATGTACTCATTGAGGCACGCCAGAGCGATCAACAGCAGTGCGCCGGCGGTGGCCAATACGCCCAGCCAGACGTTGAACAGGTAGATGACGAACAGATAGACCGGGAACCACGGCGCATCGAAGAACGCGAACAGCGCAGGGCCGGTGACGAACTGGCGAATGTGCGTCAGGTCGCCCAGCGATTGCCCGGCGTTGCCCTCGCCCTTGAACAGGTTGCGCTCGAACGCGGCCTGATAGACCCGCAGGTTGAAGCGCCGCTCCAACTGGCTGCCGATGCGGATTACGATAAAACTGCGAATCACCTCCAGCAGACCGATGAAGGCAAAGAATCCGACCACCATCAGCGACAGCATGACCAGCGTGGTTTCGTTCTGTGACGACAACACGCGGTCGTAAACCTGAAGCATATAGATGGAGGGCACCAGCATCAGCACGTTAATCAGTGCGGTAAAACAGCCAACGCTGATCAGGATGCTTTTATAGTCACCCAATGCCTTGAATAAGGGAGCGGTGGCTGGGGCCTTCGCCATCTTCATTGATTATTCCTGAAAGAGTTATCCCGCCCATCTTTGGCGGGACTTCAATTAATTATCGGCGCATCGCCGGGACTTACTGTTCAAGTGGCCGCTTACACTTTCATAACAACTTCCGCTGTTTATTACGGTGCAGTTGTTGTCGAGCGCTTTGCTTATAACCACCTTGTGGCGCTTTATATTAAAAACCTGTCGCGAACACAGTCATCAGCGTTATGGCGTCGTGCGCTCGAGCGTAATCACCAGGCCCGACTTCAAAGTGGTCAGATAAAGCCCATCACGTTGTCGGCTGAAGAACTGGATTCTTGAACCTTCCTTGCCGGTGATCGACAGACCGTCAGGATCGGGAAACCAGCCGATCGGCACTTCTTCGAGCCACGCGCCCAGGCAGTCGGCACCTTTGCCCAGCACCTTGTCGGCCTGCAACTCGACCAGGCAAGTATTCGAAGGTTTGTCCTGCAGTTTTTGCGCCTGAGGGTCCTCGCCGCGCGTGGACAACGTTGCTTGCCATTGTCCGGCCAATACGGAAGGTTCTTCGAGCCTGAGGCTGCTTGCCATGCTGGTTGCTCCTGAAATCATGATGAACGCCGCCGAAAGCCACGCCATTGCCTTGTAGGTAAAAGCTTTATTGATCATGGGAATATTCGCTCCGGCGCGTAGCCTTGCCTACAGATTCAACCGACGCAAGTGAAGAAAGCGGCGCATGACGCGCCGCTTCCCACTGTTACATCACGCCACGATGTCGCTGGTCGCCGCCTGGCCCACGGTGCTGACAGCGAAGTCAGCCACGCCATGCCCGGAGAAGTCCACCGACAACAGGCTGTTGCCGCCCGACGAGGTCAGTACTGCATCGCCCGCAGCACCGGTGAAGGCGCTGACGAAGTGCAGGCCCGCACCCTTGGTGATGCCGGTCAGGTCGATTTTGTCCAGACCGCTGACGAAATCGAGGATCTGATCGATCGCACCCGGCTTGGAGTCGGAACTGGCCGCGAACACGAACGTGTCCGAACCTGCGCCGCCCCACAGCTTGTCGGCACCGCCAGCCCCGTAGAGGATGTCGTTGCCGGCACCGCCCTTGAGCTCGTTCGACACGTTGTTGCCGATCAGCAGGTCGTTGCCCGAACCGCCGATGGCGTTCTCGATGGTCACGCCTTTGGCGATCGAGACGTTACCCACCAGACCACCAACGTCGGAGAACGAGGCTTCGTTGAGGTTGATCTTCTGGTTCTGGGTGAAACCCGAGAAGTCGAAGGTGTCCTTGCCGCCCGCATCCCAGACCGAGAACACCAGCTTGTCGCTCGACGACGAGGCGCTGAGGAAATCGCGGCCGGCGTTGGAGTTGAAGCCGTAGGTGGTGTCACCGGTACGGGTGTTCATGTTGGCGCCGTAGAGCTTCTGGATAGCAGCGATATCGTCCATCAGCGGACCGGAGGAATAGGCTTCCACCCCGCCCTTGCTGAAGTTCTGGTTGGTATTGCTTTCGCTCCAGTAACTCATGACGCTGTAGCCGCGGGTGTCCTGGCCGTAGGACGCGTCGTTGTAAGTCGGGTTGCCATTACCGGCGTTGTAGTCGCCAGGGTGAGCAAGGCCGAGGCTGTGACCGATCTCGTGAGTCAGGGTCTGACGACCGTAGTTGTTCAGATCCGGGTTTTTGTTTTGCGTGTAGCCACTGTTGATCAAGTACCACGAGGTACCGTCATAACCGTTGCCGGTGCCCGGCAGATAGGCGAACGCTGCCGCGCCATCCTGGCCGCCGCTGTAGTTGCCGAAGGTCATGTGGCCGTCGCCGCCCGAGGCTTTCTCGGTGAAGGTCACGTTGGCCACATCGGCCCAGGATTGCATGGCGAGCTTGGCCTGGGTCTGTTGTTGAGTACTGAACTGACTGAACCCGCTGATCCCGTGCTTGTTCATCGTGCTGGACGATGCCGAGGTCAGGAACGTGTAGGTGAGTTCGATCTTGCCGCTGCCATCCTTGTCCTGATAGGCAGCGCCGTCACGCAGCAACTGGGTTGCGGCCTGGTCGACGGAGAAGGAGGGTTTGCCATTGACCGTGAGGTTGCCGCCACGATCGTATTGATGGCTGAAGCTATCGATCTGGTTATACGCCGAGCTGGCTGCGGCCAGAGGTTGCGGCGCCGCGGACAGCTGGAAAGCCTGTTCGGCGGTATCAATAGCATTAGCTTTAACTTTCGACATAAACACACTTCCTTGTTTAGCAATGGAACAGTTTTTGTCCGATAGCGACAATCCCTGGCGAGATCGTCCTATCACTCGCCCAATGAAGGCATCAGAAACCTGACACAATTTGAAATCTGACGTCTAGCGTTTTTTTGAGATCAAATTGAACTGTTTGGTAAAACTGCCGTAAACAAAGCGTGTGGCGCCGAAAGATTGTTTGAAGTTGCTGACTTGCGTCTAATTGTCTGACGATTTTCTATTTAATTATTAAATATCGGTAAGTTGTTTTTTGTTAGATGCGTCTCACTTTTCCGCACTTGATCAGTGCAGTGCCAGTGTATTGATATCAACGCCTGCACCCTAAAAAACACAACCAAACTGTAGGAGCTGACGAGTGAAACGAGGCTGCGATCTTTTGATGTTAAAATTTCAAGATCAAAAGATCGCAGCCTCGTTTCACTCGTCAGCTCCTACAGGATTTCATGATTTCAGGGTCTCAGAATTTCAGAATTTCAGGGTCTCAGAATTTCAGGGTTTCAGGGTCTACCCGGGAATGCTCAGCTGCCAGTGCGGATTTTGTTCCACACCCGCGTCCGGATGCGGTCGATGTTCAGCGGCATCGCCTCCAGCGCAAACAATTTGCCCATCATTTCCGGGCTCGGGTACACCTTGGTGTCGTTCTTGATCGCCGGGTCGATCAGGCTGTCGGCCTGTTCGTTGCCGTTGGCGTAGTGCACGTAGTTGCTGATGCCGGCCATCACGTCCGGGCGCAGCAGGTAGTTCATGAACGCGTAACCGGCCTTCTCGTCCGGGGCGTCGACCGGCATGGCGACCATGTCGAACCAGATGGCGGCACCTTCCTTGGGAATGTTGTAACCGATGTCGACACCGTTCTTGGCTTCCTTGGCGCGGTTTTCCGCTTGCAGGATGTCGCCGGAGAAACCGACTGCCACGCAGATATCGCCGTTGGCCAGGTCGCTGGTGTATTTCGAGGAGTGGAAGTAGCTGACGTACGGCCGCACTTTCATCAGCAGCGCTTCGGCCTTCTTATAGTCCTCGGGATTTTTGCTGTGGTGCGGCAAGCCCAGATAGTTGAGCGCCGCCGGCAGCAATTCCGGACCGTTGTCGAGGATCGCCACCCCGCACTTCTGCAGCTTTTCCATGTTCTCGGGCTTGAAGATCAAGTCCCAGGAATCCACCGGCGCGTCATCGCCCAGTACGGCTTTGACCTTGGCAATGTTGTAGCCGATGCCGGTGCTGCCCCACAGGTACGGGAAACCGTGTTCGTTGTTCGGATCATTGACCTGCAAGGCCTTGAGCAACACCGGGTTGAGATTCTTCCAGTTCGGCAACTGGCTCTTGTCGAGCTTCTTCAGCGCCCCGCCCTGGATCTGCCGGGCCATGAAGTGGTTGGACGGGAACACCACGTCGTAACCGGATTTGCCGGTCATCAGCTTGCCGTCGAGGGTTTCGTTGCTGTCGTAAACGTCATAGGTGACGCCGAAGCCGGTGTCCTTCTCGAAATTCTTGGTGGTGTCCGGCGCGATGTAATCGGACCAGTTGTAAACCTTGACCGTTTCCGCCGCTTGGGCGAGGGAAACGGCGAGCATCAGCGGTGCCAGAGCGAGGGTTTTGCGGATCATGGATCGATTCCTGTGTAGGTTTTTTTGTTGGCAGGCAATCAAAGGATCAAATAATCAGAAAATCAGCACGTAGGTCTTGCGCACGGTCTCCTGGATATCCCAGATACCGAGCGTGTTGGCTGGCAACATCAGTGCGTCGCCGCCTTGTATGTGCAGGGTTTCGCCGCCACCGTCCGGGGTGAACGTGCAGCGCCCGGAGATGAAATGGCAGAACTCCTGCGCGGTGATCTGCCGACGCCAGCGCCCCGGGGTGCATTCCCAGACGCCGGTTTCGACGCCGTCATCGCGCTCGACGCTGGTGGTCGAGGCGATCGCGACCGGCTCGCCGAGCGGCACGGCGACCGGGTTGGATTCGTCGAGTTGGAGGGTTGCGGTGTTTTTGAACTGGGTAATGCTCATGGTCTGACCTGTCTTTTGAAGAGAACGGCGTTAGTGCATGAAACCTTCCATGAAACCCGCGACCTGGCTGGCGAGCTTGCGCCGCCATGGCGCCGTCGCCGGGTTGGCCAGGGTCTGGTCTTCATGGACAAAGCTTTTGATGATTGCGTTGTAACCGAGCCAGCGACACGGCTCCGGCTCCCAGGCGCGCAGTGCATGAATGCCGCCGTCCGGCAGTACCCACGGTTGATGTACCAGTTCGGTATCGCGCTCAAGAATCAGATCGGCCAAGGTGCGTCCGCCGAGGTTGCTGGCGCCGACGCCCTCCCCGCCATAACCGCCGGACAGCGCGATGCCATTGGCGCGATCGCAGAGCATGTGCGGCTTGAAATGGCGCGACATACCGAGGTTGCCGCCCCAGGCGTGGGTGATCTGCACGTTTTTCAGTTGCGGGAACAGTTCGCCGAACAGATAGCGCCGCAGTTCGACCTCATCGCGGGTCAGATCAAAGTTGTGGCGCAACTTGCCGGCGAACTGATAACCGCCACGGGCGCCGAAGATCAGGCGGTTGTCGGCGCTGCGCTGGCCATAAGTGACCTGACGGCTGAATTCGCTGAAGGCCTGGCCGCGATTGAGGCCGATTTCATCCCAGGTGGCGGCGGACAACGGTTCGGTGGCGACGATCAGGCTTTGCACCGGCAACTGATAGCGACCCAGCGGCGGCAACGTTACCGAATAGCCTTCCACCGCCGGCACGATCCAGCGGCTGCGCACGCTGGCCTTGGCCGTGCGCAAGCTGCCGGATTGCCAGTGGGTGACCGGACTGTTCTCGTAGATCTTCACGCCCATGTTCTGCACGGTACGCGCCAGGCCGCGCACCAGTTTGGCCGGGTGAATGGTCGCCACGTGCGGCGCGAAGATGCCGCCGTAGGGTTTGGCAATACGGATCTGCTGCGCGAGTTGCTCAGGGCTGAGCCAGCGGTAATCGTTGTCGGTCAGGCCCTGGCTGTGCAACTTGGCCAGGTATTCACGCAACGTCGCCTCTTGCTCCGGGTAGCGTGCCGCGCAGTAAAGCACCCCGCCCTTGCGGAAATCGCAGTCGATCCCTTCGCGTTCGAGGACAACTTCTACTTCATCAGGGATGCTGTGCAGCAGGTCGAATGAAGCGCGGCGCTGTTGCGGCGACAGACCGGCCAGCAGTCGATCTTCACCGAGCAGATTGCCCATCAGCCAACCGCCATTGCGGCCGGACGCACCAAACCCGGCGGTTTGCGCCTCGACGATGGCGATGTCCAGGCCTGGCGCCAGCTTCTTCAGGTAGTAGGCCGTCCACAACCCGGTGTACCCGGCGCCGATAATCGCCACGTCGACATCCAGGTCCCGCTCAAGCTCGGGCCGCGCGGTCAGCGGCTCGTCGAGTTGATCCATCCACAAACTGATAGTGCGCCACGCCGGCATGCAAGACTCCGCCACTGAAAACCTTCGATGGCGTCGATCCTAGTGGCTGTCCTCAGGACAAGTCTTGCGCGCGTGTCCGCAAAGAAATTTGTTTCGCGTAAGCCTTCGGCGATTGCCCGGTGTATTGGCGGAAGCAACTGTAAAACGCCGACAGCGAATTGAACCCGGCGGCGAACGCCAGTTCATCGATGCGCACTGGCGGCGCGGCGTGTTCCAGTGAACGCAGCAAATGCTGCAGGCGTGCCTGATTGACGTAGCGATAGAAGCTTTGCCCGAGCACTTGGTTGAGCAGGTAGGAAATCTGATTGCGACTGTACCCGCACTCCTTCGCCACCCGTTGCAGGTCGAGTTCGGGGTCCAGATAGGGCTGCTGTTTTTCGAAGTACTGCTGCAAGTCGTCGGCCATGAAGCTCAATTGCCGGGGCGACAACCCCAGACGACTCACCGCCGGGCGCTGGCTTGATGAGGTGGCGCCACTGGATTGCGTGCGCACCAGTGAGGCGTATTCGTTGACGCGCCAGATCAGCCCGTCCTTGACCGTGATCGCTTCGCTGGAGCGAAACGACACCAGGCCGTCGCCACCGCGCAGAGTCACTTCGTATTGAATGAACGCGGTGCTGCCGTCGACGCGAATGCGGTCGCAATGCTCAAGCAGTTCGTCGGATTCACGCGGCATGCTGACGCGCACGTACTCGCGCAACTCGTCGAGGCCGAGCACCCGATTCTGAAAGAAATCGTTGTATTGAATGTCCGGGTGATACAGCGCCATCACGGCGTCCAGATCGCGGTGTTTCCAGCTCAGGTGATAGCGCATGACCGTGGCGGCCGTTGCCTGGGTCTGTTCCGGGCCGTCGTCGTCGGCGTGCATAAAAGGCTCGGCGAAAAAGAATCGAGCTTGCCCAAGTTCGGCACAGGCTTCAATGACTAATCCGTAGTGGCACTTTGGCGATGATTGCGTAGGCCGTGACTTACATCAAAAAATGCGAAGCAATCGCAAAATGAACTGAAAAATCTCACAGGAAATTCACACGCGGATGCTACTTTTAATGTCAGTCACCGGTTGAGCCAATGAAGGCTCTTCCCACCTAACATGAGCAAAAGGAATCGCTCGATGAAGAAGGCGGGCAACACATGAACAAAGGGTCAAGCAAAGTCACGTTCCCCAACGCCTGCCAGCTGATGCGCTGGCATTTTCATCCCATGGGTTTCGAGGCGACGATGGATGCACCGGGCAGCATGATCGCCCGACTGTTTGATCGCGCCAGTGGCGAAACCATGATCGCCATCGCCGGCATCCCGTGTGCCACGGTGATGAATGCGGCGGATGTCGAGCGAATTATCGAGGCGGTGGAGGATGAGCTGGAGGCTTTCGTACCTCCAGAGTTGCTCAGGAGTTATGCATAACATCATGATTTAAAACGAAAAACCCGCAGCGATGCGGGCTTTTTTGTGGTTAGGCGATTTTCTTCGCTGGCCGGTGATCGGCAAAAAATGCCTTGCCCGCAGCGACACGATCAGATGCCCGAGGCATGTTCACTGCCTGATTTTCCTGCGGCTCGACGTACCAGTAGCAATGGCTGACCGCCCGGGTAATGCCAACGTACGCCAGGCGCAGGATTTCGTCCTTTTGTGCGCTGTCGTACGGCTCGCTGTCGCCACTTTTGCCCAAGCCGGCCATGCGATAGACCTGATTCTTGTACGGCGAGCTGGTCAGGTGCTGGCAATCGCCGAGCAGGAACACCGCATCGGCCTGCAGGCCCTTGGCACTGTGATACGTCAGTTGCTTAAGTCGGCGGGCCTCATAAGGCAAGCTCGAATCTACATTAATTACTGATTGAATATGTTGTTTAATCAATAGCTTATCGCTGCTTTTTCGATACAGCATCAAGATTGAATCACCCTGACGATAGTGCTCGGCAAGGCGCTCGCCCAAGGCCTGATCGTCGCGTTCCAGTACCTTGACGGGCTGCAAAGGCTTCGGCTCGCCACTGGCCTTGGCTTTTTTGCCAGCAATTGCCGGTGCGGCGCGAACGATATGCTCAGCGGCGTCAATGATGTGCTGATGGCTGCGGTAGTTGTCGCTGAGCATCACCCGCGTGGTGCTTGGCGAAGGGAATTCCTTGTTGAATTCCATGAAGTAACTGGGCGAACTGCCACGCCAGCCGTAAATCGACTGCCAGTCATCTCCCACGCAAAGCAATGACGAGCGCTGAGCGCCCCGGCCGACATGCATGGCCGGACCGCGACTGCGAATTTCAGTGAGGCTGGCGCGAATCCACGAGACGATCTGCGGCGATACGTCCTGAAATTCATCGATCATCAGATGCGACATCGGCCGCAGCAACTCATCGCTGATCAGCTTGAGGTTCTCTGGCGAATGTTCGCTGAACAGCGCGAACATTCGGTTGTAGGTCATCACGGGGGGCTTCTGGTCCAGCAAATGATCTTCAAACGCACGCCAGAACAGGCTCAGCGCTTCAAAGAAGAACCGATCCGGATCGTCCTTGGCAAAGCTCATTCGCCCGACGGCGTCCGGAACGTCCAGCCCCAGGTTCTCGATAAAGCCTGCCGCAGCGACAAAACAGTCGAGTAACGGCGCAGACGCCAACTCGCCTTTGACCTTGTAATCGAAGCCAGGCCCTGCAGTCGCGTCACCTGCCAACGTCGCCAATACGCGCTTGGAAGATTCGTAAGAATCCAACCATATCAATGGTTTACGACAGAAAGCTTGAAACAGGGTGCGTTTTACAGCCCACTCCGCGCGCACTGAAAGTTTGGCGTTGAGGCGACAGATTTGCGGGCTTTCCTGCGAATCAAAACCGAGCACCACCCAGGCATTCAGACTTGGGATATAGCCATGGCTGTGGAATGTCGAGCCATTGATGTCGAAAGTCTGGCGCTTGGGCTCGATGCCCTTGATCGGCCAGGCACCGGCACGCAACCACAGGTCTTCAATGGCGTCGCACAATTCTTCATCACGCTTGGCCGCCAGTTCGGTCACGGCCATGCGCTTCTGCACGTCGGGATGCTCGCGCTCAAGCTCCTTGAGTTGCAAGCCGGCGCGCGACAACGGCTGAATCAACTGGCGGAAACGCTCGTCCTCGTTGAACAAGCGGTGATAACAGGCGTTGAGTTGCTGACGTTGGGCGTCGTTGATGCGCAGGTCAAACGGATTGCTGTCGACGTCTTCATCACTGCCCTGCACGCGGTGGCTGAGGTTTTCAAACGCCTGCAAACGTTCGAATCCCGGCAGGCTGCGCACCATCGGCAGGATGCGCGAATGGAACGTGCGCACCAGTTCCCGCGCCTGCTTAAGGCCCAATGGCTGCCCCCAGAGCGTGAACAACTCGATCAGTTTATTGATGAAATCCTTGCGCGATTCGCGGGTGAACGTCACCACGGTGAGCGAATCGAGTTCAAAACCCAGATAGTGGTTCAGTAACAGAATGCGCAAGACCAGCGTGGTTGACTTGCCTGCGCCGGCGCCCGCCACCACTGAAGTCGATGGAGTGTCGCTGAAAATCATCTTCCATTGCGCGGCGCTAGGCTGCGCGTGCTCGGGTAGCAAACGGGCGACGTCAGCCTTGATGCGTTTCTTGAGTTCCGCGGTCAGCGGCAGCCGCCAGTCGTCGAACAAATGATTATCGACACTCGGTGGACGATGTTCGGTGCTGCGGCTGTCGCGGATCAGCAGGACTTGCCGCCCTTCTTCCAGGCCTTCGAGCTTGCCTTCATTAAAACCGTACTCGACGCCTGCGGTGTGACCACTGCGAAAACCATCAGCCTGGCCATGCAACCACGACGCGCGATGCTGCGCACGCAGGCGCGTCAGGCCATGGCCAAAGAACCGCGCGGCCAAGCGTTTGAACCACGGCATTTCAGCCAGTGGACGAAGTTCGGGAGGAAGATCGGGGATGTGTTGCACCACGCTGAGGGGCTCCAGAGTGTGAGGCTGTCGAGGGCTATGGTGTCTGTATTTGCCGCGCAGTTCTAGCGAAATGCTTTCATGTCATTGGTTTAGGCGATGAATTGAAGGTGAGTTGAAGCAATTTCCAACCTTCATTCAATCGATTAATTCGATCCTGATGCCGCACTTTTTACGCTTTTTATCGATGCTTTCCTGATAGATGATCAGCGCCATAAACCACCGGTTTCAGGAGACGATCATGCTTGAACTCAGACCTTTCAGCTCGCTGGGCGGTGCCCATCATGGCTGGCTGGATGCCCACCATCACTTTTCGTTCGCCGAGTATTACGATCCGCACCGTATGAGCTGGGGCAACCTGCGGGTGTGGAACGACGACATCATTGCCGCCGGCACGGGCTTCCCGCAGCACCCGCACCGCGACATGGAAATCATCACCTATGTGCGTGAGGGCGCAATTACTCACCAGGACAACCTCGGCAACAAGGGTCGCACCGAAGCTGGCGACGTCCAGGTGATGAGCGCTGGCACGGGTATCGCGCACAGCGAATACAACCTGGAAGCCAAAGACACCAAGATCTTTCAGATCTGGATCCTGCCGACTGAAACCGGCGCACCGCCGTCGTGGGGTGCCAAGCCATTCCCCAAAGGTCAGCGTGAAGGCTTTGTGACGCTGGCGAGTGGCAAGGACGGTGATGACCAGAGTTTGCGCATTCGTGCTGATGCACGCTTGGTCGCAGCGAACATCAAGGCTGGGGAAACGGCCGAATACCGACTCGATGAAGGACGTCGGGCCTATCTGGTGCCGGCAACCGGAGTGATTGAGGTCAATGGTTTGCGTGCACAAGCTCGAGACGGTGTGGCGGTTGCCGATGAGCAGGTGTTGACGGTCACGGCGATTGAAGACAGTGAGATCGTGCTGGTCGATCTGGCTTGAGTGGCAGACATGAAAAAAGGGGTGACCATTTTGGTCACCCCTTCTTTGCATCTGACATACGGCCCTGTAGCTGAGTGTCTTTGTGGTGAGGGGATTTATCCCCTCACCACAGATGCATCACCTACAAAGTGTGCAGGCCCAGGTTACTTAGTGGAAATCGCCCCATCCACCAAGGTCTGTGCTTCAACCACCAGTTGCTTGAGGTGGTCGTCACTGATGAAGCTTTCGGCGTAGATCTTGTAGATGTCCTCGGTGCCTGACGGACGCGCGGCGAACCAGCCGTTTTCGGTCATCACTTTCAGACCGCCAATGGCTTGATCGTTGCCCGGCGCGTGGCTGAGGATGCTCTGGATCTTCTCGCCTGCCAGTTCGGTCGAGGTCACCTGTGCTGGCGACAACTTGCTCAGCAACGCCTTCTGCTCCGGGTTGGCCTTGGCGTCTACACGCACCGAGAACGGCTCGCCCAGTTCATCGGTCAGCGCGCGATACGCCTGGCTCGGGTCGCGGCCCGTGCGAGCGGTCATTTCGGCAGCCAGCAAGGCCGGGATCAGACCGTCCTTGTCGGTGCTCCACACACCACCGTCCTTACGCAGGAACGATGCACCAGCGCTTTCCTCGCCACCGAAACCCAACGAGCCGTCGAACAAGCCATCGGCGAACCATTTGAATCCGACCGGCACTTCGTACAGGCGACGGCCCAGGCGCTTGGCGACACGATCGATCAGACCGCTGCTGACCACGGTTTTACCCACGGCGGCATCGGCGCGCCATTGCGGACGGTTCTGGAACAAGTAATCGATGGAAACTGCCAGATAGTTGTTTGGCGCCAACAAGCCACCCGATGGCGTCACGATGCCATGGCGGTCGTGGTCCGGGTCACAGGCGAATGCTACGTCGAAACGCTCTTTCAGGCCGATCAGGCCTTGCATGGCGTGGCTGGACGATGGGTCCATGCGAATCTGGCCGTCCCAGTCGACGGTCATGAAGCGGAAAGTCGCATCGACCTCCTTGTTCACCACTTGCAGATCCAGGCGGTAGTGCTCGGCAATGGCCGACCAGTAGCGCACCCCTGCTCCGCCCAACGGATCAACGCCCAGACGCAATTTGGCGTCACGGATGGCGTCGAAGTCGATCACGTTGATCAGGTCGGCAACGTAGCTGTTCAGGTAGTCGTGACGATGAGTCGTGCTGGCCTTGAGTGCCTGCTCGTAACTGATGCGCTTCACGCCCGCCAGTTTATTGGCCAGCAGTTCGTTGGCCTTGGCTTCGATCCACTTGGTGATGTGGGTGTCGGCCGGGCCGCCGTTGGTTGGGTTGTATTTGTAGCCGCCGCTTTGTGGCGGGTTGTGCGACGGCGTGATGACGATGCCATCAGCGAGGCCCGAGGTGCGGCCGCGGTTGTAGCAGAGAATGGCGTGGGAGATCGCTGGCGTCGGGGTGTATTCGTCACCCTCGGCAATCATCACGGTCACGCCGTTGGCTGCCAGCACTTCCAGAGCGCTCGCGCCAGCCGGAGTCGACAAGGCGTGGGTATCGATGCCAACGAACAGCGGGCCGGTGATGCTCTGGGCCTCGCGGTACAGGCAGATGGCCTGGCTGATCGCCAGAACGTGCCACTCATTGAAACTCAGGTCGAAGGAACTGCCCCGGTGTCCGGACGTACCGAACGCTACACGCTGGGTGGAAACCGATGCATCAGGTTGGCCGGTGTAATAGGCCGTTACCAGTCGCGGGATGTCGACCAACAATTCTGCCGGTGCCGGTTTGCCCGCAAAAGGACTGAGTGTCATGCAAAACCTCTGAGATAGAGTGGTTCAGGAAATACAGCGCAGTTTACTGGCAGTTTGACCGCAGTGCGATGGGATGTATCCGGCGCATCCCGGAAGTTTTTTAACATCAGCCTCCGGGCGCGAGACGCAGGGCATCCCCGACCAGCCCGACCACGGTCGCCAGATCGTGTTCGCTGTGACAGATCGGGCTCAGTCGCAAGTGATGAGCGTAGTGACCATTGAGACTGAACAGCTCGCCAGGTGCGATGACTACCTGCTGCTTGAGCAAACCATGGAACACTTCGCTCATGTCCACAGGTCTCACCGAATGCATCCAGACCGTGGCCCCACCCTGCGGATCGATGATCTGCACGGCCTCCCCCAAACGTTCGCGCAGCAGTTGAATCAGTTGCGTTCGGCGCTCTTTGAGCAACCGCCGCAATACCTGCAGATGCTGATCGACGCGCCCACTAGCCAACAGCCGCGCGATCGCTTTCTGGCGAGCGGCAGACAAACGGAAGGATCGCAGCAGAAAATACCGTTGCAACTCACTGCGCCATTGCCGAGACAAGACAAAACCGTAAGGCGCCTCGGCACCGATGATCCTGTCGAAGGCGGAAAAAATCAGCAACCGATCAGGGTCGACCCATTCGCGCAAGCGCTGCACATGCGGAACGTCCGCCAGCTCACTGCAACTGTCATTCTCCAATACCCACGTGCCATGGTTTGCGAGCAGTTGCGCAATGACTTGCCGGTTGGCTTGCGGGCTGATACTGCCGTGGGGCATGTTCAGGACCGACGACAGCACAACCAGGCCAACACGTTCACTGGCGAGCAAGGATGCCAGACGTTGCGGGTCAAGACCGCCATCGGTCTGCAAGGGCAACTCGATGACCTGTACCTCGAACGCTTGAAACAGCCGCAGGATCATCCAGTCACACGGCGATTCGATCAGTACGGTTGCGCCTCGCAACTGGAGAACGGAGATCAGTATCTCCAACACACCGCGCAGATCCGCCCCGATATACACATCATCTGCCTGCCAGCCATTCACAGCGCAGGTGGTGTAGCGCGCGGCAAGGACCGTGCGCAACTCAAGCTCGCCGCAGGGTTGCATCTGTGGCAGTGGCTGACGCGGATATTGACGCAACAACTCCCGCTCCAGCATCAACAAGGGACTGTCCAGTGGTTGCAGCGAAGCCGGATCATCGGCGCTCAATACACACATGCCCGCACGCCTGGCATTGACGTATACCGCTTCAAGCAGATCATCAGCACTGCCCGTCGAAATCAACGACGGCGCGGTTTGCGCGTAATAGCCCGATTTGGCCACTGAAAAGACGCGCCCTTCCTTTTCCAGCAATGAATAAGCGTACTGGATGGTGGATATCGATACATTCAACCGATCCGCCAGATGCCGCAAAGAAGGCAAGCGCACCGTGCGATCACTGTCAGACTCATCAATCAGCAGATTCAAATAACGGTAAACCGCCTGATACGCGAAACCGTTCTGCCGCAGAGCCTTCATGACCCAAAATCCCTGGTTATTGCTGCCATTGCCGGTCGACGACTCACCCTTAACCTTCCGCCGTCCGGTCGACGGCTGAAAGGCTCGATCCAGTATCCAGCCCTGTGCCCTGCGCAGCGTTGCCGCATGCCTGCGCCATGCACACAGGCCCCATGGCATACAAGCGGGCAATCAGTTTGACCGGCAAGCCGCTGACATCAACCATCCACTTCGTCACTTGCTCGGAGGCATGCAAACCTTGCATCGCACGATGCAGGTCCGGCAGGGCCACCAACATGCCGGGATGGCAATGACGCAAGAAACGCTCAAGCCCCGATCCTTTGTTTATAAAGGGTGCAAACATCAGGCACGCCACCTGGATTTCACTCAGTTCAAACGTTTCCTGCAATTGCTTTGAAGCCCTCGCACACAGTTGATCAAGGTCTGACAAATTTCCGAACGCGGCAATCAACTGCTCGCACACCGGCTCCGGCACTTGCTTGCGGCGCATGCCGAGCAACGTGTCCTGAAGAAATTCGGAAACGCCCGCCTCGTACGTTCGCGCCTCGACGAGGCTGGCCTGTAATCCCTGTAAATGAGCAGCCAGCAACGGATCAGCGAATTCGTTATCGCCCCGATACAACGACAGATCGTCGGCCTGCACGCCGAGGAATTCACTGAGCAATGGCCAGCGCTCCTCCAGCTTGCCGACAATCATGTCGTTGATATCGATGTAGCTGGTGCGACGGCAGGCTTCAAATTGCCCTTCCGGGCGCCATGGGGTTGTTTCGTCATCGGTATAGAAGTGCCGGTAGTAATCGCCTCCCAATTGATCAAGCAGTGGAAACAGCATCTCAAAACCACCGCGGTTCTCCGCAAGCCCGCCTATTCCGGCCTTCTGGGCGGCACGATTGAGGCCTTCGAGAAACAGTGACTGCCGGCGCGGTGTTTCACTGCCGATCATCGCATCCACGCCGTTATTCCAGCGGGCAATCTGCCCATAAAACTCGGCCGTTGCCAGGTAGGCGTCATCCCAAAATTCCAGCGGCTCATTCCAGGTGCGGCAATGCCCCACCATCAATAAGTTGCGGCGGTGCGCATCACGACCGCTCTCGCCGATGGGCGCCTGGTGATCAAAGGGCATCACCTCTCGATGATCAACCATTAACAGCTCGACCCGTGGGTCGTCATTGAGAAACAGGGCGTTGAAGCTGCGATGCATGTTTTGCAGGGCTGACTGACCGCTGCCGCTCCAGCGCAAAGTGGCCACACGCAGCTGAAAGGTCGCGGGGGCTCTCCCGGCGATGCTCAGTTGTGCGGCTCGCAGCAACGCCAGCGTGTAACAACTGTCGCGTGACCCGGACTGAACCACCAATACCTTGAAATTACCGATGTGCTCCATGCCACCCGCTGCCACAGACAATCGCTGGATCAGCAACTGCAGGGCCGTACGCTCCGCACGCGAGAAGAAACTCAGCAAACGCTGCAATACTTGCTGGTAGACGTAATTCATTGCCTGGTCATGGATCGTGCTCATCGGTATGTACCCGGTATCAATAGTTTCATGTCGCACGGACGGAAAAGGCGGCCGCGTGACAATTCATCAATAAGTAATAGACGCTCAGATGCTAACACTTACGCAACCGTAGTTATTGGAAACACTTGAGCTGTTAAAGGTTTGCGTTGTTTTAAACAGTGGATTCAACCCATTGTTATTGCTAGTGTTTTTTTTATTATAAAATGCCCTAGGAAACTTCCCACAACGTCCCACGACAATTGAGCACAAGAAAAAAAGACGCAGCTTCGGAATCGCCCTACAACAATTAAACAGAAATTGACGTGACGAAAATAAGTAGGCGCTTGATCGCGCGCAGGACAAATAGAATGCACAGACATGGCTCATTCCTTGAGATGAAAGTAATCATTCAATTATCAGGGCTTATATGATGATTAGAAGATACAGATCGAGAGCAAAAAGCAGTTCAGTTGCTGAACTGTCCCGCGCGGCTGTGGCGCAGGCTGTCTCGGGGGTGGGGCGGGATAAACACAAAGAGTCCGTGGGGCCACGGACTCTGATCTGAGGTATTACGCCGGTTCGACTTGCAAAGCGACCCGTTCACGGCATGGGCATTCGTCCATGTAGCGGTGCGCCTCGACGAACTCGTTGAACGGGAACACTCGAGTCTTGAGTGGCAGTAGCACACGATCGGCAGTCAGCTGATTAATGTCACGCAAGGCACGTTGCAATGCGACGTGATCCTGAGTGATGCCCAGTTCCGGCTTGCCGGTGAAGTTGCCGATGCAGTGGACAAAGAACTGAATGTTCTTCTGGAACGCGGCACAGGCGGGAAACGGCGTCTGGTTACCTCCTTGCAGACCGTACAACACCAGGCTGCCGCGCGGTGCAAGCACGTCACCCAGCAACGACATCTGCGGGCCACCAAGGCCATCGAACACCACATCGACGCCGCGGTTGTCGGTGATCTTGTTGATCCGCATCAGCAGATCTTCTTCCTCGGTGACGATGACTTTCTCGGCGCCAAGAGACAGCAGGTACTCACGCTCTTCCGCCGTTTTGGTGGCGGCAATCACGCGGACACCCAACGCTTTGCCCAGCTGTACAAAGGATGGTCCGGCACAATGGCTGGCGTCAGTGACCAAGGCGAATTGCCCCGGTTTGACCCGCGCCAGATCGGCGTAAGCAAAATAGGCAATCAGCAGCGGCGTGTAATGCACGCTGGCTTCGATCGGGCTGAGGACGTCCGGATAACGGGTCAGCGCGGTACGCGGCAGCACGATCTGCTCGCCGTAGACCGGATAATCATTCGCGCTCTCGGCCGGAAAGCTGGCAACTTTGTCGCCCACCGACAGATCATCGACACCGTCACCGACAGCGGTGACCACACCGGCCATCTCGTGGCCGAGGCCTGCAGGCAAACGTGCCTGAGACGAGGCCAGGTTCTGACGCCAGAGCGTGTCATACCAGCTGATGCCGATCGCTTCGACACGCACCTGCACTTCGCCAGGACCTGGCTGAGCGGCCGCATGCTCTTCGCATTTGAGCACCTCGGCGGGACCAAACTTGTGAAAACGGATCGTGCGGGACATCGCAAACCTCGTCAAAGTAACCTCTAATGCCATGAACTCTATCTGGGCTTTTGACCCAAGACTATCAGTGGCTATTAATAGTCGACATGCCTGTCATTGATTCCGCAGCAGGGGCGGCATTGGCAAAATCCATGAAAAACTGCTGCCACCGTCTCAGTAAAGCTGAATTTTCCGGTGCAGAGTACCAGCCTTTCCCCGTAAGATTCATGCCGGCCATTGTTCTCATATGGCCGCTCTCGTCAAGCTTGATGACTCTGCCAGGACTCCAGATGAATCGTAATGACCTGCGTCGTGTCGACCTGAACCTGTTGATCGTATTCGAAACATTGATGCACGAACGCAGCGTGACCCGGGCGGCGGAAAAGCTGTTTCTCGGTCAACCAGCGATCAGTGCGGCGCTCTCGCGCCTGCGTAGCCTGTTCGATGACCCGCTATTTGTCCGCACCGGGCGCAGCATGGAACCGTCCGCCCGGGCGGTAGAAATCTTCGCCCTGCTCTCGCCTGCCCTCGATTCGATTTCCACGGCTGTCAGCCGCGCGTCCGAGTTCGACCCGGCGACCAGCACCTCGGTGTTCCGCATCGGTTTGTCCGATGACGTCGAGTTTGCGCTGCTGCCGATGTTGCTCAAACGCCTGCGCGCCGAGTCGCCGGGAATCGTGCTGGTGGTGCGCCGCGTCAATTACATCTTGATGCCGGGACTGCTGGCCTCAGGCGAAATCTCAATCGGCGTAAGCTACACCACCGACCTGCCGGCCAACGCCAAGCGCAAAGTCTTGCGCCGCAGCCAGCCAAAACTGCTGCGCGCCGACACCGTGCCGGGGCCGTTGAGCCTGGATGATTACTGCGCGCGGCCGCATGCGCTGGTGTCGTTTGCGGGCGACCTCAGCGGGTTTATTGATGAAGAACTGGAGAAGCTCGGCCGCAAACGGCACGTGGTGCTGGCCGTCCCGCAGTTCAACGGTTTGAGTACGCTGCTTGCCGGCACTGACATTGTTGCCACCGTGCCGGATTATACGGCGGAAGCGTTGACAGCGGCTGGCGGGGTTCGGGCGGAAGATCCGCCGTTGCCGACGCGCACGTTCGAGCTGCACATGGCGTGGCGTGGGTCTCAGGATAACGATCCGGGGGAGCGGTGGTTGAGGTCGCGGATTCAGATGTTTTTTGGCGATCCGGACAGTCTCTGAAGCAAACTGCAAGACACCATCAAAGCCCCGTTCCAGGGGCTTTGTTGCATCTGAACAATCATGCGCATGGCGCCGCAGGAATCACTTAAGATACGCCCCCCCCGCAATCGATACCCTCATATGAAGTCACAAGGACGGACTCAATGCTTTTTCTGCAACACGTCTACGCAACTCCCGTAGTGCGCGCCCTGCGCACGCTGCTATTGATCAGCCTGGCAATGCTCGGCAGTGGTTGCGCAATGATGTCGAATTACACCACGCTGAAAACGCAGATGCCGGCTCAGTTCAGTGTCGATACAACCGCGCATTACAGTCCGTTGTTCGGCGGTGTATGTCTGTTGCCCGAGGATTACGCCGGCGACCCCGACCCTGATAGAAAAGACTTCTACAGCCCCGCGCATGCCGAACCGTTCACTACTGAGTTCGAGGTCAGGGTGAGTTACACCGTCGCCGATTGCCTGGCCGTACTCAGCGGTTTCAGCTTCCGGATTCAGGGGCAACCCGGCACCGATCCGGAAGAGTTTGGCGTGTCCACTGTCGAGGTGGAGGTCGAGACGTTCCTGAGAGAAGACGAAGAGCCTGCGATTCGTCTGGACGAGCAAGTGCTTGCAGTGCGCTGTCGCTGGAAAGACCCCGAGCGTGAAGGTTCAAAGATGCATGATCTCCGTTGCGTCGGGGTGGATGCCAACGGCAAGGAGCGCAAAGGACCACTATTGGGCGTTCTGAAAAACAGACAACTGCAAGGCCTGACCTTGCGATTGCAAGTCAGCGTGGTGGATGAAACTCCGCAGATTTGACGCCCTTAATAGCGTCCCGAAATGCGCTGTCGAGACCCGCTTTTGGCAAAAATGCCATTAATGGCACAGTGCCTGATGACAAATTTAGTAATAAAGATTAACTTAGCGCCGCCTCGGCCTATGGAAGGTCGGGGATTTCGCACTCAGTTAAGGAAAACGATGGCAATGGTCTATTGTCGTGCTTGCGCCAAGGAGCTTCACGAAACGGCGCCCTCCTGCCCCCAATGCGGGGCGAGCCAACAGGCCGTCGTGCCGCCTCACGCAGTCGGTACGCCATGGCTGGCCATCGTTTCGTTGGTTTTAGGCATCCTCTGTGTACTCAGCCTGTTTGATGATTCCGAATGGGACAGAGATACGCTCACCGGTTTGGGCGCTTTCGCTGTTGCCGGTCTCATCTGCGGCATCATCAGCATCAACAAAAGAAACCCTGGACACAATCTCGCAATCGCCGGCGTTGTCTTGTCGGGCTTGGCTGGGCTTGTGTTTCTAGGGCTGTCGATTGATTAATTTTAGGGAAAAAATATGAGCATGGTTTTCTGCCGCGGTTGCGCCAAGGAAATAAGCACTCTGGCCGTGGCTTGCCCACAATGTGGGGCGCCGCAAGCAACCCAACAGTCCTATGCACAGGGCCCCGCCATTGCGACGGGTAATCCTTATGTGGAAGCGTTCAAGAATTACGTCGTGTTTCAGGGCCGGGCGACTCGCCGTGAATACTGGATGTTCTTTCTGATCAGCCTGTGCGTCTCCATTGGTTTCGGCGTTGTCGATGCCCTGCTTCAGACTGGCGGCATTCTGTACAACCTGTACAGCCTGGTGGCGTTCCTGCCGAGCATTGCCGTTGGTGTGCGCCGTATGCACGATACCGACCGCAGCGGCTGGTGGATGCTGCTGCCAATCGTCAACCTGGTGTTCCTGGCGCAAGACAGCCAGCCGGGCCCGAACCGTTTCGGTCCGAACCGCAAAGGCATCAACTAATACATCCCAGCCTCTGGCTGATCGAGACGGCCTTCATGGCCGTCTCTTTGTTTCTGGCATCCGCAAACTCAACGTGACTTGCCAGGTAACCCATCATGAAACTTTCATCACAGATATTGATAGCACCCTAACGAAAGGTGCATGCTAGAGGGCTGGCTGCGGTCTTATATCATTCCGAATGATAGTTACCTTTGCTTCATTCGATTCGTGCCATCACACCCCGCCGAGCATCATCCGCCCATCTTCAATACATTGGCGGATGCATCCATGGAACAGTCACTCAAACATTTGCGCTTCCCGTTGGCCTTGTTGGCCATCCTGGTGATGAGCGCCTGCGGCAAGACTCCGGAAACTGCCGCCACCGCGCCTGCTGCCAAAGTCAGCGTGGCCAAGGTGATCGAACAACCGGTCAACGAGTGGGACGAATTCACCGGCCGCCTCGAAGCGCCGGAAACCGTTCAAATACGTCCACGGGTCTCCGGCCAGATCGACGATGTCGCTTTCACTGAAGGCGCCCTGGTCAAGAAAGGCGACCTGCTGTTCCAGATCGATCCGCGCCCGTTCCAGGCCGAGGTACGCCGCCTCGAAGCTCTGGTAGCCCAATCCCGTGCCAATGCCACCCGCAGTGAAAACGAAGCCGGCCGTGGTGAGCGTCTGCGTGCCAGCAACGCGATTTCTGCCGAACTGGCCGACTCGCGCACCAGCGCTGCTCAAGAAGCCCGCGCCGCCGTTGGCGCACTGCAAGCGCAACTGGATCTGGCCAAACTGAACCTCAGCTTCACCCGCGTCACCGCGCCGATCACTGGCCGCGTCAGCCGTGCCGAGATCACCGCCGGTAACCTGGTGACCGCCGACACCACGCCGCTGACCAGCGTGGTTTCTACCGATCGCGTTTACGCTTACTTCGACGCCGATGAACGTGTGTTCCTCAAGTACACCCAACTTGCCCGTAACGGTCAGCGCGGCGCCACCACCCCGGTGTACATGGGCCTGTCCAATGAAGACGGCAACCCGCACCTGGGCCAGATGAACTTCGTCGACAACCAGGTCAACCCGAAAACCGGCACCATCCGTGGTCGCGCGGTGTTCGATAACAGCGACGGCACCTACACCCCAGGCTTGTACGCACGACTGAAACTGGTCGGCAGCGGCACCTACAACGCCATGCTGATCAACGACGAAGCCGTCGGCACCGACCTCGGCAAGAAGTTCGTGCTGGTGATGGATGCGGACAACAAAACCGCGTACCGCGCCGTCGAACTCGGCCCGAAAATCGAAGGCCTGCGCATCGTGCGTACCGGCCTGAACAAGGACGACACGATCATCGTCAAGGGCCTGCAACGGGTTCGCCCTGGCTCGCCGGTCACCCCAGAAGTGGTGCCGATGGCCAGCGAACAAACGATTGCGGCACTCGCTCAACAACGTCAAGCGCTGGAAGCCAGCAACCTGCCCAAAGTCGCCCCTGCCAAGGGTGCGTCCGGTGCGGTTGTGAAGCTGGCCGCCACGACCCCACGCGGTTAAGGGACGACAACTCCGATGAATTTTTCCCAATTCTTCATTTCACGGCCGATCTTCGCTGCGGTGCTGTCGCTGCTGATCCTGATCGCCGGTGCGATCTCGCTGTTCCAGCTACCGATCAGCGAATACCCGGAAGTCGTGCCACCGACCGTGGTCGTACGTGCGAACTTCCCGGGCGCCAACCCTAAAGTCATCGGTGAAACCGTGGCGGCTCCGCTGGAGCAGGCCATCACCGGCGTCGAGAACATGCTGTACATGTCCTCGCAGTCGACTGCCGACGGCAAGATCACCCTGACCATCACCTTCGCCCTGGGCACTGACCTGGACAATGCACAGGTGCAGGTGCAAAACCGGGTGACCCGAACCGAACCGAAACTTCCCGAGGAAGTGACGCGCATCGGTATCACCGTCGACAAGGCTTCGCCCGATCTGACCATGGTTGTGCACTTGACCTCGCCGGACAAACGCTACGACATGCTCTACCTGTCGAACTACGCGATCCTCAACATCAAGGATGAGCTGGCGCGTCTGAACGGTGTCGGTGACGTGCAACTGTTCGGTATGGGTGACTACTCGCTGCGTGTCTGGCTCGATCCGAACAAGACCGCTTCACGCAATCTGACCGCGACCGATGTGGTCACCGCGATTCGCGAGCAAAACCGCCAGGTGGCCGCCGGTCAATTGGGAGCGCCCCCTGCCCCGAATGCCCAGAGCTTTCAGCTGTCGGTCAACACTCAGGGACGTCTGGTCTCCGAGGAAGAGTTCGAGAACATCATCATTCGTGCAGGCGACGACGGTGAAATCACGCGCCTCAAAGACATCGCTCGCGTTGAGCTGGGTTCCAGCCAATATGCGCTGCGTTCGTTACTGGACAACCAGCCTGCCGTGGCCATCCCGATCTTTCAGCGTCCAGGCTCCAATGCCATCGACATCTCGAACGACGTTCGGGCGAAAATGGACGAGTTGAAGAAAGGCTTCCCGCAAGGCATGGACTACAGCATCGTCTATGACCCGACGATCTTCGTGCGCGGCTCGATCGAAGCGGTGGTTCACACTCTCTTCGAAGCACTGATCCTTGTGGTATTGGTGGTGATCCTGTTCCTGCAAACCTGGCGCGCCTCGATCATTCCGTTGGTGGCGGTGCCGGTATCGTTGATCGGTACGTTTGCGGTGATGCACCTGTTTGGCTTCTCGCTGAACGCGCTGTCGCTATTCGGCCTGGTACTGGCCATCGGTATCGTGGTCGACGACGCCATCGTGGTGGTGGAGAACGTCGAACGGAACATCGAACTCGGATTGAACCCGGTGGAAGCCACCAAGCGCGCCATGCGTGAAGTGACCGGTCCGATCGTTGCCACGGCGCTGGTGCTGTGTGCAGTGTTCATTCCGGCGGCCTTCATCTCCGGCCTCACCGGGCAGTTCTACAAGCAGTTCGCACTGACCATCGCGATCTCGACGGTGATCTCGGCGTTCAACTCGCTGACTCTGTCGCCAGCGCTGGCCGCTGTGTTGCTGAGGAGCCACGACGCACCGAAAGACCGTTTCTCGAAAGTGCTCGACAAGATCTTCGGTGGCTGGTTGTTCCGTCCGTTCAACCGTTTCTTTGATCGTGCCAGCCATGGCTACGTCGGCACGGTTGGCCGGGTTATCCGCAGCAGCGGCATCGCCCTCCTCCTGTACGCAGGCTTGATGGTGCTGACCTTCTTCGGTTTCTCCAGCACCCCGACCGGTTTCGTACCGGGTCAGGACAAGCAATACCTGGTGGCCTTCGCGCAACTGCCGGACGCTTCGAGCCTGGATCGCACCGAAGACGTGATCAAGCGCATGTCCGACCTGGCGCTGAAACAGCCAGGCGTGGAAAGCGCCGTTGCCTTCCCGGGCCTGTCGATCAACGGCTTCACCAACAGCCCGAACGCCGGCATCGTGTTCGTGACCCTGAAACCGTTCGACGAGCGTAAAGACCCGAGCATGTCTGCCGGTGCAATTGCCGGTGCCTTGAACGGCCAGTTCGCCAACATTCAGGAAGCGTACATGGCGATCTTCCCGCCACCGCCGGTACAAGGTCTGGGCACCATTGGTGGTTTCCGTCTGCAAATCGAAGACCGGGGCAACCTCGGCTACGACGAGCTGTACAAAGAAACCATGAACATCATCAACAAGAGCCACAACGTGCCGGAACTGGCGGGCCTGTTCACCAGTTACACCGTGAACGTGCCGCAGGTCGATGCTGCCATCGACCGTGAAAAAGCCAAGACCCACGGCGTGGCCGTCAGCGACATCTTCGACACCCTGCAGATTTACCTGGGTTCGCTGTATGCCAACGACTTCAACCGTTTCGGGCGTACCTATCAGGTCAACGTTCAGGCCGAACAGCAGTTCCGCCTCGAATCCGATCAGATCGGTCAGCTGAAAGTGCGCAACAACAAAGGCGAAATGATCCCGCTGGCGACCTTCATCAAGGTCAGCGACACCTCGGGCCCGGATCGCGTGATGCACTACAACGGCTTCATCACTGCTGAAATCAACGGTGCCGCAGCACCAGGTTACAGCTCCGGCCAGGCCGAAAAAGCCATCGAGAAACTGCTCAAGGAAGAACTTCCGAACGGCATGACCTACGAGTGGACCGACCTGACCTACCAGCAGATTCTGTCCGGCAACACCGCGCTGTTCGTGTTCCCGCTCTGCGTATTGCTGGCGTTCCTGGTGCTCGCCGCTCAATACGAAAGCTGGAGCCTGCCACTGGCGGTGATCCTGATCGTACCGATGACCCTGCTGTCGGCCATCACCGGCGTGATCATCTCCGGCGGTGACAACAACATCTTCACCCAGATCGGCTTGATCGTACTGGTGGGACTGGCGTGTAAGAACGCGATTCTGATCGTCGAGTTCGCCAAGGATAAACAGGAAGAAGGCCTCAACCCGCTTGCGGCGGTACTGGAAGCTTGCCGTCTGCGTCTGCGGCCGATCCTGATGACCTCCTTCGCGTTCATCATGGGTGTAGTGCCACTGGTGTTCTCCAGCGGTGCCGGTGCCGAGATGCGTCATGCCATGGGCGTGGCGGTGTTCTCCGGGATGCTTGGGGTGACCTTCTTCGGTCTGTTGCTGACGCCAGTGTTCTACGTATTGATCCGTAACTTTGTCGAACGCGGCGAGCAGCGCAAAGCGGCCAAGGCGCTCAATCTTCAAAAGCCACTGGAGGCGCAACAATGAGTCTGAAAGTCTTCCTGCCGAGTCTGCTGGTGCTGGCCCTCAGCGCCTGCGCCGTCGGCCCCGACTACAAGACCCCAGCCACGGAGGCGGCCAACATCACGGCCGCCACTGACGGCGCCGCCGGGCAAAAGAACTTCGACCGTTCGAAATTCGAAGGCATCTGGTGGCAGCAGTTCGATGATCCGACCCTCAACCAGTTGGTGACGCAATCGCTGCAAGGCAACCGTGATCTGCGCGTGGCATTCGCTCGCTGGAAAGCCGCTCGGGCGATCCGCGACGACGCCAGCAACGACGCAATGCCGACCATCACCAGCCGTGCCAGCAGTGATCTGGCCAAGGGACAAATCCCGGGCCAGACCACTAATCGCGTCAACAGCGAACGCTATGACCTGGGCCTCGACATGGCGTGGGAGCTGGACCTGTTCGGCCGTATCCAGCGCAATCTGGAAGCCAGCGACGCCGATCAGCAGGCTGCCGAAGCCGATCTGTACCAACTGCAAGTCACCATGATTGCCGAACTGGTCGACGCCTACGGTCAACTGCGCGGTGCGCAATTGCGCGAAAAGATCGCCGTGGCCAACCTGAACAACCAGCAGGAGTCGCGCAAGATCACCATCAGCCTGCGTGACGCCGGCGTCGGCGATCAGCTTGATGTCGAACGTGCCGATGCGCGTCTGGCCTCGGTCGAAGCCAGCGTGCCGCAACTGCAGGCCGAACAGGTTCGGCAGAAAAACCGTATCGCCACCCTGCTGGGTGAGCGTCCGGACAAGCTGACCGTCGACCTCAGTCCAAAAGACTTGCCGGCGATTGCCAAAGCCTTGCCAATTGGCAATCCGGGCGAGCTGCTGCAACGCCGTCCGGACATCCTCAGCGCCGAACGCCAACTGGCCTCGGCCACGGCGCGAATTGGCGTGGCGAAAGCCGATCTGTTCCCACGGGTCAGTCTCAGCGGCTTCCTCGGCTGGACAGCCGGGCGCGGTTCGCAAATCGGTTCCTCGGCGGCCAACGCCTGGGCACTTGGCCCGAGCATCACTTGGGCAGCGTTCGACCTTGGCAGTGTGCGAGCGCGTTTGCGCGGCGCCGATGCCGAGGCCGAAGGCGCACTGGCGACTTACGAGCAGCAAGTCCTGCTGGCCCTGGAAGAATCGGAAAACGCCTTCAGCGATTACGGCAAACGTCAGCAGCGCTTGATCTCGCTGATTCGCCAGAGTGAGTCGAGCCGCAAGGCAGCTGACCTGGCCGAGATTCGCTACCGCGAAGGCACCACGGACTTCCTTGTGCTGCTCGATGCGCAACGCGAACGTCTGAACGCTGAAGACACTCAGGCCCAGGCTGAAGTCGATTTGTATCGCGGCATTGTCGCGATTTACAAAGCCCTTGGCGGCGGCTGGCAACCGGAGACCGTTGCAAGCCAGTAATCGATTGTTAAAGAGCTCCTTTGGTTGGCCGCAACCAACCAAATTCTTTGCCCCGCGTATCATTCGGTCGCGGGGCTTTTTTGTGCCCTC
>NZ_AKJD01000187.1 GCF_000282515.1 Pseudomonas sp. GM80 | reverse complement strand
AAGCTGGCTCCTACAGGGTTCGCGCTTTGCCCTGCATCACATCCAGCCGCACTCCGCCATCGACAGCGGCTCGCCGTCACCGATGATGAAGTGATCGAGCACCCGTACATCAATCAGCTCCAGCGCCTTTTGCAAACGCTTGGTCAGCAATCGATCCGCCTGACTGGGATCAGTGCTGCCCGACGGATGGTTGTGGCAGAGGATCACGGCGGCGGCGTTATTGGCCAAAGCGCGCTTTACGACTTCTCGGGGATGCACGCTGGTGTTGTCGATCGAACCGCGAAACAGCGCCTCGAAATTCAGTACTTGATGCTTTGAGTCGAGAAACAGACAGCCAAATACCTCATGGGGCTCATGCCGAAGCATCGCTTTAAGGTAATCGCGCACGACTTGCGGATTCTCCAGCGCCGGCTTCTTGCGCATGCGCTCGGCCAGATGCCGCCGAGCCATTTCCAGCACCGCCTGCAGTTGGGCATATTTCGCCGGGCCGAGGCCCAATTGTTCACTGAACGCTGCCAGATCGGCTTCAAGCAAAACCCGCAGGCTGCCGAATTGGTTCAACAGATGTCGCGCCAGATCCACCGCGCTTTTGCCAGAGACCCCGGTGCGCAAAAAAATTGCCAGTAATTCAGCGTCGGAAAGGCTTCCCGAACCCTGTTCCAGCAGCTTCTCCCGCGGGCGTTCCGCCGCAGGCCAATCACGAATACTCATAGCACTTCCCTGTCTGTGGGCGCCGCTGCTCCGTAGCGGTCGCTGTGATATCTTAGCCCATCTTTTTTGCGGGCGGATTCACCCTGGGGAGGGGGTTTCGCCACGTATGTCACCCACGAAATGAAAGGCAGACCTATGCAGCGGCTGTATCGGAAACGCATCGTTCTGGGCGTCGGCGGCGGCATCGCGGCCTACAAGAGCGCCGATCTGGTTCGTCGCCTGATCGATCAGGGCGCCGAAGTGCGCGTGGTCATGACCCACGGCGGCGCCGAATTCATCACCCCGCTGACCATGCAGGCGCTGTCCGGCCACCCGGTGCACCTCGACTTGCTCGACCCGGCCGCCGAAGCCGCGATGGGCCACATCGAGCTGGCCAAGTGGGCCGATCTGGTGCTGATCGCCCCGGCCACCGCCGACCTGCTCGCGCGTCTGGCGCAAGGCATTGCCAATGATTTGCTGACCACGCTGGTACTCGCCACTGACGCTGTCGTCGCTGTCGCGCCGGCCATGAATCAGGCGATGTGGCGCGATCCGGCGACCCAGGCCAACCTGCAACTCCTTGAAAGCCGTGGCCTGAAGACCTTCGGCCCGGCCTCGGGCAGTCAGGCCTGCGGCGACGTCGGCATGGGCCGGATGATGGAAGCCACTGACCTCGCACAGTGCGCGGCAGACTGCTTCCAGCGCCAGGCACTGACCGGCAAACACGTCGTCATTACCGCCGGCCCGACTCAGGAAAACATCGATCCGGTGCGCTACATCACCAACCACAGCTCCGGAAAAATGGGCTTTGCCCTCGCCGAAGCAGCGGTTGAAGCCGGCGCCCGCGTCACGCTGATCAGCGGCCCGGTGCACCTGCCGACGCCGGATCGCGTCACGCGTATCGACGTGGTCAGCGCCCGCGACATGCTCGCGGCTTGCGAAGCCGCGATCCCGTGTGACGTGTTCATTTCCTCGGCAGCGGTTGCGGACTACCGTCCGGAAGTCGTTGCCCCGCAAAAACTCAAGAAAGATCCTACGAGCGGTGATGGCTTCGTCCTGCAAATGGTGCGCAACCCAGACATTCTGGCCACCATCGCGACCCGTCCCGACCGTCCATTCAGTGTCGGCTTTGCCGCCGAGACCGAACACCTGCTCGACTACGCTGCACGCAAGCTGAAGGATAAGAATCTCGATTTGATCGTCGCCAACGACGTCGCCAACCCGAGCATCGGTTTCAACAGCGAAGAAAACGCCTGCAGCGTGATTGACCGTGCGCTGCACGCCACGGTTTTCGCCCAGACCAGCAAGAGCAAGATTGCTCGCCAACTGGTCACTTTTATCGCCGAACGTCTGAACCAGGTTTAATTTACATGCACGCTTTGCAAGCCAAGATCCTCGACCCACGCATCGGCACCGATTTCCCGCTGCCGCAATACGCCACTCCGGGCTCCGCCGGCCTCGACCTGCGCGCCATGCTGGAACAGGACATCGTGATCAAGCCGGGTGAAACCGTGCTGATCCCCACCGGTCTGTCGGTTTACATCGGCGACCCGAACCTCGCCGCGCTGATCCTGCCGCGCTCGGGCATGGGCCATAAGCACGGCATCGTGCTGGGCAACCTCGTCGGCCTGATTGACTCCGATTACCAGGGCCCGCTGATGGTGTCGTGCTGGAACCGTGGCCAGAGCGATTTCACCATGACCGTCGGCGAACGTCTGGCGCAACTGGTGCTGGTACCGGTGGTGCAGGCGCACTTCGAAATGGTTGAAGAGTTCGTCGAAACCGAACGCGGCACCGGCGGTTTCGGCCACACCGGCACCAAATAAGCCATGTAGGAGCTGCCGCAGGCTGCGATCTTTTGATCTTGATTCTTCAAAAACAAAATCAAAAGATCGCAGCCTTCGGCAGCTCCTACAGGGGAAAATTTCAGGCAGATCAGCTGATAGGTTTAACACCGTAAATCAAGGTTTTGCCGGCCGAAAGCCACGCCAGCCGAGGCGTCATGGCCCTTTCATACCACGAACTCTCTGTGGAAAACGCCGTCATACCCTTCAGTTTGAGCCTGCCGTCGAACGATTCGTCGGTCTGTCCCGCCACTTTCGAGATGGAGCATTTCCGTAGATGAGCACCCCAGCCAAGATCGCCCCGAAGCTGCCCGACAGCATTTTCCGCGCCTATGACATTCGCGGCACCGTGCCGGAATTCCTCAATGCCGAAACCGCTTACTGGATCGGCCGCGCCATCGGTTCGCAGAGCCTGGCGCAAGGCGAGCCGAATGTGTCCGTCGGTCGTGACGGCCGCTTGTCCGGCCCGGAGCTGGTTGCCGAGCTGATCCGCGGTATCGCCGAGAGCGGCTGCCACGTCAGCGACGTTGGCCTGGTGCCGACGCCGGCGCTGTACTACGCCGCCAACGTGCTGGCCGGCAAATCCGGAGTGATGCTCACCGGCAGCCACAACCCGTCGAACTACAACGGTTTCAAGATCGTCATCGCCGGCGACACCCTCGCCAACGAACAGATCCAGGCCCTGCACGAGCGCCTCAAGACCAACAACTTGAGCAGCGGCACCGGCAGCGTCACCCAAGTCGAGATCCTCGACCGCTATAACACCGAAATCGTCCAGGACATCAAACTGGCGCGGCGCATGAAAGTCGTGGTCGACTGCGGCAACGGCGCGGCCGGCGTGATCGCCCCGCAGCTGATCGAAGCGCTGAACTGCGAAGTCATCCCGCTGTTCTGCGAAGTCGACGGCAACTTCCCGAACCATCACCCGGATCCGGGCAAGCCTGAAAACCTCGTCGACTTGATCGCCAAGGTCAAGGAAACCAACGCCGACATCGGCCTGGCGTTCGACGGCGACGGCGACCGTGTCGGCGTGGTGACCAATACCGGCAGCATCGTCTACCCGGATCGTCTGCTGATGCTGTTCGCCCGTGACGTGGTCGCGCGCAACCCGGACGCCGAGATCATTTTCGACGTCAAATGCACCCGTCGCCTGGTGCCGCTGATCAAGGAATACGGTGGTCGTCCGCTAATGTGGAAGACCGGTCATTCGTTGATCAAAAAGAAAATGAAACAATCCGGCGCGCTATTGGCCGGCGAAATGAGCGGGCACATTTTCTTCAAGGAGCGCTGGTTCGGTTTCGACGACGGTATCTACAGTGCCGCACGGCTGCTGGAGATCCTCAGCAAGGAAAAATCCACCGCGGAAGAGCTGTTTGCGACCTTCCCGAACGATATTTCTACGCCGGAAATCAATATCCATGTGACCGAAGAGAGCAAATTCAGCATCATTGATGCTCTGCACGACGCACAGTGGGGCGCAGGCGCTGACCTGACCACCATTGACGGCGTGCGAGTCGATTACGCCAAAGGCTGGGGCCTGGTGCGCGCATCCAACACCACGCCGGTGCTGGTGCTGCGCTTCGAGGCCGATGACGAGGCTGAATTGCAACGCATCAAGGATGTGTTCCACGCCCAACTGAAACGCGTTGCACCTGATCTCCAACTACCGTTCTGATCCACCCGGAGCCCTGAATGACCCTCGAACGCGAAGCCGCCGCCCATACCGCCCAGGTCCTGTCCGAAGCGTTGCCTTACATCCGACGCTATGTCGGCAAGACCCTGGTGATCAAATACGGCGGCAACGCGATGGAAAGCGAGGAGCTGAAAACCGGCTTCGCCCGCGACATCGTCTTGATGAAAGCCGTCGGCATCAACCCGGTGGTCGTGCACGGTGGCGGCCCGCAGATCGGTGATCTGCTCAAGCGCCTGTCGATCGAAAGCCACTTCGTCGACGGCATGCGCGTCACCGACGCGGCGACCATGGACGTGGTCGAAATGGTTTTGGGCGGTCAGGTCAACAAAAGCATCGTCAACCTGATCAACCGTCACGGTGGCAGCGCCATTGGTCTGACCGGTAAAGACGCCGGGCTGATCCGTGCGAAGAAGCTCACCGTGACCCGCCAGACACCGGAGATGACTCAACCGGAAATCATCGACATCGGTCAGGTCGGCGAAGTGGTCGGGATCAATACCGAACTGCTGAACCTGCTGGTCAAAGGCAACTTCATCCCGGTCATCGCGCCGATTGGCGTGGGTGAGAACGGCGAGTCGTACAACATCAACGCCGACCTGGTCGCTGGCAAAGTGGCCGAAGCGTTGAAAGCCGAGAAGCTGATGCTGCTGACCAACATTGCCGGCCTGATGGACAAGTCGGGTACCGTGTTGACTGGCCTTAGCACCCAGCAGGTCGACGATCTGATCGCCGACGGCACCATCTACGGTGGCATGCTGCCGAAGATCCGTTGCGCGCTGGAAGCGGTTCAGGGCGGCGTCGGTAGTTCGTTGATCATCGACGGTCGTGTGCCGAACGCGATCCTGCTGGAAATCTTCACTGATACTGGTGTGGGTACGTTGATTAGTAATCGCAAGCGTCCTTGATCGGTAATTGCTGAAAGCAAAAGATCGCAGCCTGCGGCAGCTCCTACATAAGCGAATTTCGTTTGTATGAAATTTCTGTAGGAGCTGACGAAGTCTGCGATCTTTTTTATGCGCGCAAGAAACGTCCGACATAACTCAGCGAAACGTCCGACATTCCCTCCGAACAAATCTCCCTAGGATCTTCCCTTCATCCACCGGAGATTTACCCATGCAAAAAGATTACGTCCCTTACGGCAGCGATGTTTCCCCTGGCACTTACGAGTGCGTCGATTGCGGCCATCAGTATTCCAATCAAGCCAAAACCTCGATGCCACCGTGCCCGCAATTTCGCAAAACAGCACATGCGTTGAATGGCTGGAAAATCCTCACCGGCCAAGGTGATGCGATCAAAGACCCTTATCCGGAAAAGCCTGCCGACATCAAAAGCGCCGAGGTCATCACGCCCTCGAACAAAAAATAACTCCGGAGCGCCTGAGCCATGCAGATCTCGTTCACGATCGATGCCGACGCTTTCGAGCTGGAACAAAAGGAACCGGTCAAGAAAACCTTGCGCATCGGCGACGCAGAAATCGCCCACGCCTTGCAGCGTATCGCCAAGGCCAGCCTGACCGAATACCTGAAAATGCTGGTCGAGGGCGGGATGCCCAGCCGCGCTGACGAGGCCAAGCAGGATCGTCTGCTTTATCTGATTCAAAGCTACTTCGGGCAGACACTGCCGACCGAGTCGCAGATCTCGACGATCTTCCAGCTGACGCAGAGTCAAAGCAAAACCTTGCTGAAGAACACCGTGTCGCGTTTTCGCAATCAGCTCGACGACATCCTGCAGCACAGCATGCGCGCGGTGATCGAGACGGCTGAACATGCGCAGACCGTGTATCTGGTGGTGATCAGCTCGGACGTGATTCGCGATGAGCTGAACATGCTCATCACCCAGAACGAGCCAACCTTCAAACCCATCACCAAACGCAAGGGCAGCGCCGGGCAGTTCGAGATCAGTGAGGATTCCCACGACTTGCTCTGCACGACGCTGGGGCTCAATGCCGTTCAGTGACATCGTCGCGGTCAGTGGCTTGCTGCTGACCCTGACCACGTTCATGTTCAATCTGGCTTGGCCGGCCCTCAGTGAGGCGTTGGCGCTTGATGAATACCAGTCGGGGCCGCTGAACAGAAAACGCAGCAGGGACAAGGTTCGGGAGGCTGTTTACGGGCGGGCGCTGCCGTTGACGTGCGCGTTTATGGCGCTGTTTTACGTCAACCTGCCGGCTGCGGTGGGGATTATTCGCAGCAGCACGCTGGATCTGTGGGATTTTGATGTGGATCGCACGTTGTACGTGATGGTCGTACTGGCGTTGCTGGCGTTTGCACTGATCAACACGGGATTAACCGTGAAACTGCTCAGAAAATGGCGAAACCTTCGTTAAACCGAAACCCTGTAGGAGCTGCCGA
>NZ_AKJD01000186.1 GCF_000282515.1 Pseudomonas sp. GM80 | reverse complement strand
CCGCAGGCTGCGATCTTTTGATGTTGATTTTTAACGACAAGATCAAAAGATCGCAGCCTTCGGCAGCTCCTACGGGGGTGTCGGGTTGTATACAATTTTTTGTGCTGTCGCCCGACAATTTTCAAGTGGGGCATAGGTCGTCGGACAATTTCGTGGTTAACTTCGGCCTCTTGCATGCTTTCCACTCAAAACACTAGAAGGACTGAAGTCATGGCTCAAGTCACCCTCAAAGGCAATCCGGTTCAAGTCAACGGCCAATTGCCACAAGCCGGTTCCAAGGCGCCAGCCTTTTCCCTGGTTGCCGGCAATCTGTCGGACGTTACCCTGAAAGACTTCGCCGGCAAGCGCAAAGTCCTGAACATCTTCCCAAGCGTCGACACCCCGACCTGCGCGACTTCCGTGCGCAAGTTCAACGCTCAGGCCAACGAAGTGGCAAACACTGTAGTGCTGTGCATCTCGGCTGACCTGCCGTTCGCCCAAGCGCGTTTCTGCGGCGCCGAAGGCCTGGAAAACGTGCAAAACCTGTCGACCCTGCGCGGCGCCGAGTTCATCGAGAACTACGGCGTGGCCATCGCTGACGGCCCGCTGAAAGGCCTGACCGCCCGTGCCGTGGTAGTTCTGGACGAAAACGACAACGTCCTGCACAGCGAACTGGTCAAGGAAATCGCTGAAGAGCCGAACTACGATGCTGCTCTGGCCGTACTGAAGTAAGCTCTGCTACAACGCGTTTACAATTGTTAACGGCCTGGCCCTGTCCAGGCCGTTTTCATTTGTGTATCAGTGTTTTGCCTCACACCTTGAAACGTAAGTTGAAGGTAAATTGCCGGTAAAGCTGCTTTGCTAATTCCCCACCAGTGCTTATCGTTCAGCCTCCCGTAAAAGAAGCCCACGCGCCCAATGGTTAATCATTCCATGCAATCGTCCCCCCGCAACTCCCGTCGCTGGCTGATCAGCCTGCTTGTCTTGTTGGTTATCGCCGTCCTGTGCTGGAAATTCTGGCCTGCCGGCTCAGCCCACAAGGAGGGCGGAGAGAAAGCGGCCGCCGGGCATACCGGGCGTTCGGGCATGATGCGGCCGGGCTTCGGCGGTGGCGCCGGGCCGATACCGGTGCGCGTGGCACCGGCGGTTACCGGGGACTTCCCGCTGTATTACAAGGCGCTGGGCACGGTCACCGCACTCAATACCATCAATGTGCGCAGCCGCGTTGGCGGCGAACTGGTGAAGATCAATTTCGAAGAAGGCCAGATGGTCAAGGCCGGCGACCTGCTCGCCGAGATCGATCCGCGTCCTTACCAGAATGCCTTGCTGCAGGCTGAAGGCACCTTGCTGCAGAATCAGGCGCAACTGAAAAACGCTCAGGTCGATGTCGAGCGTTATCGCGGCCTGTTCAAAGAGGACAGCATCGCCAAGCAGACCCTGGACACCGCCGAAGCGCTGGTCGGCCAGTATCTGGGCACGGTGAAAACCAATCAGGCGGCCGTCAACGACGCCAAGCTCAATCTCGAATTCACCCGAATTCGCGCGCCGATTGCCGGTCGTGTCGGTCTGCGTCAGGTCGACGTCGGCAACCTCGTCGCGGCCAATGACACCACGTTCCTCGCAGTCATCACCCAGACCCAACCGATCAGCGTCGCCTTCACCTTGCCGGAAAACAGCCTCGAAACCGTACTCGCCCGCTACCGCAGCGGCGCGAAACTGCCGGCCGAAGCGTGGGATCGCGGCGATACCAAACTGCAAGCGACCGGCGTGCTGCAAAGCCTCGACAACCAGATTGATGTCGCCACCGGCACGCTGAAATTCAAGGCGCGTTACGAAAACCGCGATCAGTCGCTGTTCCCCAATCAGTTCGTCAACGTGCACCTGCTGGCAGACACCCTCAAGGGCGTGATTCTGGCGCCGTCCGCGGCCATTCAATTCGGCACCAACGGCACCTTCGTCTACGCGCTGGACGGCGACAAGAAAGTCACTATTCGCCAACTGAAGATCGGCGCCAGCGATGGCAATAACACGGTGGTCACCGAAGGCCTGGCTGCTGGCGACCGCGTTGTGCTCGAGGGCACCGACCGTTTGAAAGAGGGCAGCGAAGTGGAGGTGGTCAACGACAGCAACCAGGTCCCGACCACCCCGACCGAACACCTGCAGGGCAAATCGGCCGCCAACCCGACGGACGCGGCAGTGACTGACAAGGCCAAGAAGGGCGCATGAACATTTCGCGGCTGTTCATCCTCCGTCCGGTAGCCACTACCCTGAGCATGCTGGCCATCGTCCTGGCCGGCTTGATCGCTTACCGTCTGTTGCCGGTTTCGGCGTTGCCGCAGGTCGATTACCCGACCATCCGCGTCATGACCCTGTATCCCGGCGCCAGCCCGGACGTGATGACCAGCGCCGTCACCGCACCGCTCGAGCGCCAGTTCGGGCAGATGCCGGGCCTGACGCAAATGGCCTCGACCAGTTCCGGTGGCGCCTCGGTGCTGACCCTGCGTTTCAGCCTCGACATCAACATGGACGTCGCCGAGCAACAGGTGCAAGCCGCCATCAACGCGGCAACCAACCTGCTGCCGAGCGATCTGCCGGCACCGCCGGTGTACAACAAGGTCAACCCGGCCGACACCCCGGTGCTGACCCTGGCCATCACCTCGAAAACCATGCTGCTACCCAAGCTCAATGACCTGGTCGACACGCGCATGGCGCAGAAAATCGCCCAGATCAGCGGCGTCGGCATGGTCAGCATTGCCGGCGGCCAGCGTCAGGCCGTGCGGATCAAGGTCAACCCCGAGGCACTGGCGGCCAACAGCCTGAACCTGTCGGATGTGCGCACCCTGATCGGTGCCTCCAACGTCAACCAGCCGAAAGGCAACTTCGACGGCCCGACCCGGGTGTCGATGCTCGACGCCAACGACCAACTGACGTCGCCTGCGGATTACGCCAACCTGATCCTTGCCTACAAGAACGGCGCACCGTTGCGCCTCAAGGATGTCGCGGAAATCGTCGATGGCGCCGAAAACGAACGTCTCGCCGCGTGGGCCAACCAGAATCAGGCCGTCCTGCTGAACATTCAGCGTCAACCGGGCGCCAACGTCATTGAAGTGGTCGACCGCATCAAGGCGTTGCTGCCGAGCATCACCGACAACTTGCCGGCCGGTCTCGATGTCACCGTGTTGACCGACCGGACGCAAACCATCCGCGCCTCGGTTACTGACGTCCAGCATGAATTGCTGATCGCCATTGCGCTGGTGGTGATGGTCACGTTCCTGTTCCTGCGCCGCGCCAGTGCGACGATTATTCCCTCGGTGGCCGTGCCTTTGTCGCTGATCGGCACCTTCGGGGTGATGTACCTGGCCGGCTTCTCGGTCAACAACCTGACGCTGATGGCGTTGACCATCGCCACTGGTTTTGTGGTCGATGACGCCATCGTCATGCTGGAAAACATCTCCCGATTTATCGAGGAGGGCGACAGCCCGATGCAGGCGGCGCTGAAAGGTGCCAAGCAGATCGGCTTCACCCTGATCTCGCTGACCCTGTCGCTGATCGCGGTACTGATTCCGTTGCTGTTCATGGCCGACGTGGTCGGGCGCCTGTTCCGCGAGTTCGCCATTACCCTGGCCGTCGCCATCCTGATTTCCCTGGTGGTCTCGCTGACCCTGACGCCAATGATGTGCGCGCGTCTGCTCAAGCGTGAACCGGAGGAACACGAACAGGGGCGTTTCTATCGCGGCAGTGGTGCGGTGATCGACTGGATGATTGCCGAATACGGGCGGATGCTGCGCTGGGTGCTGAAACACCAGCCCCTGACCTTGCTGGTGGCGATTGGCACCTTGGCATTGACCGTATTCCTTTACATGGTCGTACCGAAGGGCTTCTTCCCGGTGCAGGACACCGGGGTGATCCAGGGCATTTCCGAGGCGCCGCAATCGATCTCCTTTGCCGCAATGGGTGATCGCCAACAGGCACTGGCGAAGATCATTCTTGAAGACCCCGCGGTTCAGAGTCTGTCGTCCTACATCGGTGTCGACGGCGACAACGCGACGCTCAACAGCGGCCGCTTGCTGATCAACCTCAAACCCCATGGCGATCGCGATCTCACGGCCAGTGAAGTCATTGCGCGGTTGCAGCCGCAAGTCGACAAACTGGTCGGTATCCGTCTGTTCATGCAGCCGGTGCAGGACCTGACCATCGAGGACCGTGTCAGCCGCACGCAGTACCAGTTCAGCATGTCCTCACCGGATTCCGAGTTGCTCAGCCAATGGAGCGGCCGTCTGGTCGAGGCGCTGGCGCAGCGCCCGGAACTGACGGACGTGGCCAGTGATTTGCAGGACAAGGGTTTGCAGGTGTATCTGGTGATTGACCGTGATGCGGCCTCGCGTCTCGGCGTGTCAGTGGCGAACATCACTGATGCGCTGTACGACGCTTTCGGCCAACGGCAGATTTCGACCATCTACACCCAGGCCAGCCAGTACCGCGTGGTGCTGCAGGCTCAGGCCGGTGAGAAGATCGGCCCGCAGGCGCTGGACCAGATTCACGTCAAGACCACGGACGGCGCGCAGGTGCGCCTGTCGAGTCTGGCCCACGTCGAGGAACGCCAGGCGCAACTGGCGATCACCCACATCGGCCAGTTCCCGGCTGTAATGATGTCGTTCAACCTTGCGCCGGGTGTGGCGCTGGGGCATGCGGTGGACGTGATCGAGCAGGTACAGAAAGACATCGGCATGCCGGTGGGCGTGCAGACGCAATTCCAGGGCGCCGCCGAGGCGTTCCAGGCATCGCTGTCGAGCACCTTGCTGCTGATTCTGGCCGCCGTGGTGACCATGTACATCGTGCTCGGCGTGCTTTATGAAAGTTACATTCACCCGATCACCATTCTTTCGACGTTGCCATCGGCCGCCGTTGGCGCCTTGCTGGCGTTGCTGCTCAGCGGTAACGACCTGGGCATGATCGCGATCATCGGCATCATTCTGCTGATCGGTATTGTGAAAAAGAACGCGATCATGATGATCGACTTCGCCCTCGATGCTGAGCGCAACCAGGGCATGGCGCCGGAACAGGCGATTTACCAGGCGGCGCTGCTGCGCTTCCGGCCGATCCTGATGACCACGCTGGCGGCATTGTTCGGTGCGGTGCCGCTGATGCTGGCCACCGGTTCTGGCGCCGAGTTGCGTCAACCGTTGGGTCTGGTGATGGTCGGCGGCTTGCTGGTGAGCCAAGTGCTGACGCTGTTCACCACCCCGGTGATCTACCTGTATTTCGACCGTCTCGGCCGACGCTTTGGCAAAACCAATGCCGACGCCGAAGAGGTCTCGGTATGACCGTCCGTACACATTCCCCATGTAGGAGTGAGCCTGCTCGCGATGAGGCCGGCACATCCAACATTTATGTGAGCAGACAAATTGCTATCGCGAGCAGGCTCACTCCTACAGGGGTGTGCGGTGAAGCTGGGGATCGCGTGCGATGAATCTGTCCGGTCCTTTCATCAAGCGCCCTGTAGCGACCATGCTCCTGAGCCTGGCAATCATGCTTCTGGGCGGTGTCAGCTTCGGCTTGTTGCCAGTGGCGCCGCTGCCGCAAATGGATTTCCCGGTGATCGTGGTGCAGGCGAGCCTGCCCGGTGCCAGTCCGGAAGTCATGGCGTCCACCGTGGCGACGCCGCTGGAACGTTCATTCGGCGCGATTGCCGGCGTCAACACCATGAGCAGCCGTTCCAGCCAGGGTTCGACCCGGGTCATCCTGCAATTTGATCTCGACCGCGACATCAATGGCGCAGCGCGTGAAGTGCAGGCCGCGATCAACGCATCGCGCAACCTGTTGCCAAGCGGGATGCGCAGTATGCCGACCTACAAGAAGGTTAACCCGTCGCAAGCACCGATCATGGTGCTGTCGCTGACCTCGGACGTGCTGGAAAAAGGCCAGCTGTACGATCTGGCCTCGACCATTCTGTCGCAGAGCCTGTCGCAGGTGCAGGGCGTCGGTGAAGTGCAGATCGGCGGCAGTTCGCTGCCGGCGGTGCGTATCGAACTTGAACCGCAGGCGCTGAACCAGTACGGCGTGGCGCTCGATGATGTGCGCAAGACCATTGCCGATGCCAACGTACGTCGGCCCAAGGGTTCGGTCGAAGACAGCCAGCGGTTGTGGCAGATTCAAGCCAATGATCAACTGGAAAAAGCCAAGGATTACGAATCGCTGATCATCCACTATGCCGATGGCGCCGCGCTGCGCCTGAAGGATGTGGCCAAGGTCAGCGACGGCGTCGAAGACCGTTACAACAGCGGTTTCTTCAACGATGACGCAGCCGTCTTGTTGGTGATCAACCGGCAGGCCGGTGCCAACATCATCGAGACCGTCAACGAGATCAAGGCGCAACTTCCAGCGCTGCAAGCGGTATTGCCAGCCAGTGTGAAGCTCAATCTGGCGATGGATCGCTCGCCGGTGATCAAGGCGACCCTGCACGAAGCCGAGATGACCTTGCTGATTGCCGTGGCGCTGGTGATCCTGGTGGTGTTCCTGTTCCTTGGTAACTTCCGCGCCTCGCTGATTCCGACCCTGGCCGTGCCGGTGTCGCTGGTCGGCACCTTTGCGGTGATGTACCTCTACGGGTTCTCGCTGAACAACCTGTCGCTGATGGCGCTGATTCTCGCTACCGGGTTGGTGGTCGACGACGCCATCGTGGTGCTGGAGAACATTTCCCGGCACATCGACGAAGGCGTCAAACCGATGCAGGCCGCGTACCTCGGAGCCAAGGAAGTCGGCTTTACCTTGCTGTCGATGAACGTGTCGCTGGTCGCGGTATTTTTATCGATCCTGTTCATGGGCGGGATTGTCGAGAGTCTGTTCCGTGAGTTCTCGATCACGCTGGCTGCCGCGATTGTGGTGTCGCTGGTGGTTTCCCTGACGCTGACACCGATGCTCTGCGCGCGCTGGCTCAAGCCACATACGCCGGGCCAGGAAAACCGCCTGCAACGCTGGAGCCGGCGGACCAACGACTGGATGGTCGGCAAATACGCCACCAGCCTGGATTGGGTGCTGCGCCACCGCCGCCTGACGCTGCTGAGTCTGCTGATCACCGTCGGGGTGAACGTCGCACTGTACGTCGTGGTGCCGAAAACCTTCATGCCGCAGCAGGATACCGGCCAATTGATCGGCTTTGTGCGCGGTGACGACGGTCTGTCATTCAGTGTGATGCAGCCGAAAATGGAGGTTTTCCGCCGCGCCGTGCTCAAGGACGAAGCCGTGGAAAGTGTTGCCGGGTTCATCGGCGGCACCAATGGCACCAATAACGCCTTCATGCTGGTGCGGTTGAAACCGATCAAGGAACGTCAGCTGTCGGCGCAGAAAGTCATCGAACGCCTGCGCAAGGAAATGCCCAAGGTCGCCGGTGCGCAATTGATGCTGATGGCGGACCAGGACCTGCAATTTGGCGGTGGCCGCGAGCAGACTTCGTCGCAGTACAGTTACATCCTGCAAAGCGGTGATCTGGGTGAGTTGCGCAAGTGGTATCCAAAAGTCGTGGCCGCGCTTCGAGCCTTGCCCGAACTGACCGCCATTGACGCCAAAGAAGGGGCGGGGGCGCAGCAGGTGACGCTGATTGTCGACCGTGACCAGGCCAAACGCCTTGGCGTGGACATGGACATGGTCACGGCGGTGCTGAACAACGCTTACAGCCAGCGGCAGATTTCGACGATCTACGACAGCCTCAACCAGTACCAGGTGGTGATGGAGGTCAATCCGAAATACGCCCAGGACCCGGTGACGCTCAAACAGGTGCAGGTGATCACCGCTGACGGCGCGCGCATTCCACTGTCGACCTTCGCGCATTATGAAAACAGCCTGGAAGACGACCGCGTCAGCCACGAAGGCCAGTTCGCCTCGGAGGACATTGCCTTCGACATGGCCGAAGGCGTCACGGTAGAGCAGGGCAGCGCGGCCATTGAACGGGCGATCGCCAAGGTCGGCTTGCCGGAAGATGTCATTGCGAAAATGGCCGGTACTGCCGACGCTTTTGCCGCCACTCAGAAGAGTCAGCCGTTCATGATCCTCGGTGCGCTGCTGGCGGTGTATCTGGTACTCGGCGTGCTGTATGAAAGCTATATCCACCCGCTGACGATTCTCTCGACCTTGCCCTCGGCAGGTGTCGGGGCGCTGCTGTCGATCTATGCGTTGGGTGGCGAGTTCAGCCTGATTTCATTGCTCGGCCTGTTCCTGCTGATCGGTGTGGTGAAGAAAAACGCCATCCTGATGATCGACCTCGCCTTGCAACTGGAGCGTCATCAGGGCATGACCCCGCTGGAATCGATCCGCAGTGCCTGCCTGCAGCGACTGCGCCCGATCCTGATGACCACGCTGGCAGCGATTCTCGGCGCCTTGCCGTTGCTGCTCGGCCGCGCCGAAGGTGCGGAAATGCGTCAGCCATTGGGCCTGACGATTATCGGCGGGCTGATTTTCAGCCAGGTGCTGACGCTCTACACCACACCCGTGGTTTACCTTTATCTCGACAAGCTGCGCCATCGCTTCAACAAATGGCGTGGCGTGCGCACTGACGCCGCTCTGGAAACTCCGCTATGACTGACCGTTCGCTTATCCATCTGGCCTCTGTTCGCGGCTCGCGTCTGTTGAGCCTGTCGCTGTGCGTGGCGTTGCTCAGTGCCTGCGCTGTCGGCCCGGACTACCAGCGCCCGCAAACCGCTGAAATTGCCCAGTACAAGGAAGCCGAGGGCTGGCGTCAGGCCAATCCCAGCGATTCGCTGGCGCGTGGTGCCTGGTGGGAGCTGTACGGTGATCAGCAGCTCAACGGGCTGATCGAGAAGCTCAACAGCTCCAACCAGACCGTCGCGCAATCCGAAGCCCAGTTCCGTCAGGCCCAGGCGCTGGTGCGCAGTGCGCGCGGGGCGTTTTACCCGAATGTCGATCTGAGTGTGGGCAAGACCCGCTCCAGTCAGGGCACCGGCAGCAGCAGTTCGAGTTTGAGCAGTTCCTCGAGCGGGATTCGAGATACCTACAACGCGCAGTTGGGCGTCAGTTGGGAAGCTGATATCTGGGGCAAATTGCGCCGGGGACTTGAGGCGGATCAGGCCAGTGCCCAGGCGAGTTTTGCCGATCTGGCGGCGATGCGCCTGAGCCAGCAGTCGGAGCTGGTGCAGAACTACCTGCAATTGCGGGTGATCGATCAGCAGAAACGACTGCTCGAAGCCACCGTTGCGGCGTATGAACGTTCGCTGAAAATGACACAGAACCAGTACCGCGCCGGTGTTTCCGGGCGAGACGCGGTGGCCCAGGCGCAAACCCAGCTAAAAAGCACTCAGGCTGATCTGGTCGATCTGATCTGGCAGCGCGCGCAGTTCGAGAACGCGATTGCCGTGCTGACCGGGCAAGCCCCGGCGGATTTCAATATCGCCGAAACGCAGAACATTCCCAACCTGCCACAAGTACCGTTGAGTCTGCCTTCGCAACTGCTCGAACGGCGTCCCGACATCGCCTCGGCCGAGCGTTCGGTGATTGCGGCCAATGCCAATATCGGGGTGGCGAAAGCGGCGTATTACCCCGACCTGTCGCTGAGTCTGAGCGGCGGTTACAGCAGCAGTACCTCAAATGACTTGATCAGTTTGCCCAACCGTTTCTGGTCGGTCGGGCCCAAGCTGGACTTGCCGCTGTTCGACGGCGGCATTCGTTCGGCGGAGGTTGACCGGACCGAAGCGGTGTATGACCAGACCGTGGCCAAGTATCGCCAAACCGTGCTCGACGGTTTCCGCGAGGTGGAAAACTACCTGGTGCAGCTCAAGGTGTATGAAGACGAAGCGGCGGTGCGCCAGGAAGCGCTCGACGCGGCGCGTGATTCGCTGCGTCTGACGGAAAACCAGTACAAGGCCGGATTGATTGCCTACATCGACGTGGTCGTGGTGCAAGCCACGGCATTGAGCAACGAGCGCAGCGTGCTGAACATCCTGCAGAGCCGATTGATCGCCAGCGTGCAACTGATCGCCGCATTGGGCGGTGGTTGGGACGGGCAACTGGATGTGAGCGACTCCAAGTGACGATAACCTCCCTATAGAACCTGCCGCAGGCTGCTAGATCAAAATCAAAAGATCGCAGCCTGCGGCAGCTCCTACAGGGCGGTGGCTTATGTAGGAGCTGTCGAGTGAAACGAGGCTGCGATCCTCTGATCTTGCCTGTTAAAGAATCAAGGTCAAAAGATCGCAGCCTTC
>NZ_AKJD01000185.1 GCF_000282515.1 Pseudomonas sp. GM80 | reverse complement strand
TGCGATCTTTTGATGTTGATTTAAAAAAAAACAAGATCAAAAGATCGCAGCCTGCGGCAGCTCCTACAGGGGATCGGTGAGTTACGGGCAAAAAAAAGCCCGATCTCGCTAATGCGTTCAATCGGGCTACAGCACTCAGGAGCAACAAGTGCAAAGGGAGGTTCGATGCGCGTAGAGCCTTGAAGGGGTTGCGCCAGGTCACTTAAACAATCGGCGATTATCTGGCGATTAACATATCAAGCGACCTGGGACAGCTTGGCGTTGGCCTGATTGAGGCCCTTCTCCTGGAAGTCGCCACCGAGGTTCATGCCTTCGGCGTGAATGAACGTCACGTCGTTGATACCGATGAAGCCCATGACCTGACGCAGGTACGGTTCTTGATGATCGGCTGGGCCGCCAGCGTAGATGCCGCCGCGAGCCGTCAGTACGTAGGCACGTTTGCCGCTGAGCAGGCCTTGCGGGCCGGTTTCGGTGTACTTGAAGGTCACGCCGGCACGCAGTACGTGGTCGAGCCAGGCCTTGAGGGTGCTGGGGATGGCGAAGTTGTACATCGGCGCGGCCATCACCAGTACGTCGGCGGCGAGCAGTTCATCAGTCAGTGCGTTGGAGCGGTCCAGCGACGCTTGTTCGCTGTCGTTGCGCTGATCGGCAGGTTTCATCCAGCCGCCCAGCAGGTTGCTGTCCAGGTGTGGCACCGGATTCACGGCGAGGTCACGCACGGTGATCTGATCGGCCGGGTGCGCCGCTTTCCACTGACTGATGAAGGTCTGGGTCAGTTGACGGGATACCGAGTCTTGCTGGCGGGCACTGCTTTCGATGATCAGAACGCGGGACATGGTGTGTAGCCTCCATCCGAGAATGTTGTAAGTCGATGGAGTGGAGGTTAAACAGAGTTGAATCGATGAAAAAGCGCAAATAATTGCTATAACACATCGATAAATTCGTTTATAAGCTGACGCATACCCCTGTAGGCCTTCGCCTGCTCGCGATAGCGGTGTGTCAGATACATCAATGTTGGCTGACACACCGCTATCGCGAGCAGGCGAAGGCCTACAAGGGACCGGGGTTATTTCGGGGTGCAGGTCAGTTTGATGCGCAGCTTGATGATCTCGCGGGTGAACTTGGCCGTGGCGTTTTTGTGTTTGCCGGCGGCCACTTCGATGTTGCGGGTGCGCGGCGCCTCGGGACCATTGCTGAAAACGGCCTTGCACACTGCATCGACATCACCGTAGTTGGCCACCCGGATGGAGCCGATGTCGTTATCCGTGTCGAAGGTTTCGTAGTCGATCTTGAGACCGTTGAGATCCTTCTGCACATCGATCGGGTACGCAAAAGCAGTCAACGGCAGCAGCGCCAGCACCACACAACAGAATTTTTTCATTCGGCAGTCTCCATGAGGGACGGCCAGCTTAGGACAAGAGGAGCTATTGATGAAAGCGCCCCGCGTGACCCTGGATCAATGGCGAACATTGCAGGCGGTGGTCGACCATGGTGGGTTTGCCCAGGCCGCCGAGGCCCTGCACCGTTCGCAATCGTCGGTGAGCTACACCGTCGCGCGCATGCAGGACCAGCTCGGCGTGCCGCTGTTGCGCATCGACGGGCGTAAAGCCGTGCTCACTGAAGCCGGCGGTGTGCTGCTGCGCCGCTCGCGGCAATTGGTGAAACAGGCCAGTCAGTTGGAGGACCTTGCTCATCACATGGAGCAAGGCTGGGAAGCTGAAGTGCGGCTGGTGGTCGATGCCGCCTACCCGAGCGCGCGGATCGTTCGCGCGTTGACCGCGTTCATGCCGCAGAGTCGTGGTTGCCGCGTACGTCTGCGTGAGGAAGTATTGTCCGGCGTCGAGGAAGTATTGCTCGAAGGCGTCGCCGATCTGGCCATCACCGGCCTGAGCATTCCCGGCCACCTCGGTGCAGAATTGAGCGACGTCGAGTTCATTGCCGTCGCCCACCCTGATCACCCGCTGCATCGGCTCAATCGCGAACTGAGCTTTCAGGATCTGGAAACCCAGATGCAAGTGGTCATCCGCGACTCCGGCCGCCAGCAACCCCGGGATGTCGGCTGGCTCGGCGCCGAACAGCGCTGGACGGTCGGCAGCCTCGCCACTGCCGCAACCTTTGTCAGCAGCGGTCTGGGTTTTGCCTGGTTGCCCCGGCACATGATCGAGCGGGAATTGAAAGATGGCTCGCTCAAGCTGCTACCGTTGGACAGGGGCGGCACTCGCAACTCCAGCTTCTACCTGTATTCGAACAAGGACAAACCCTTGGGCCCGGCCACGCAAATCCTCATCGAACTGCTCCGCACCTTCGATACGTTGCCTCTGGATGCGCCGTACGCCGCCCCCGAACAAGCCTGACACGGAGTTCACCGATGGCCTATTTCGAGCACGAAGGTTGCAACCTGCACTACGAGGAATACGGCCACGGCACGCCGTTGCTGCTGGTTCACGGGCTCGGTTCGAGCACGCTGGACTGGGAACTGCAGATTCCGGCACTGGCCGCGCATTACCGGGTGATCGTCCCGGATGTACGTGGCCACGGGCGCTCGGACAAACCCCGTGAGCGCTACAGCATCGCCGGTTTCAGCGCCGATCTGCTCGCGCTGATCGAGCATTTGAACCTCGGCCCGGTGCATTACGCCGGGCTGTCGATGGGCGGCATGATCGGCTTTCAGTTCGGCGTCGATCATCCGCAAATGCTCAAGAGCCTGACCATCGTCAACAGCGCGCCGGAAGTCAAATTGCGCAGCCGCGACGATTACTGGCAGTGGTTCAAGCGCTGGAGCCTGATGCGCGTGCTCAGTCTCGCCACGATCGGCAAGGCCCTTGGCGGAAAACTTTTCCCCAAACCCGAGCAGGCTGATTTGCGGCAGAAGATGTCCGAGCGCTGGGCAAAAAACGACAAACGTGCTTATCTCGCCAGCTTTGATGCGATTGTGGGCTGGGGCGTTCAGGAACGACTTTCCCGAGTGACCTGTCCAACCCTCATCGTCAGCGCCGACCGTGACTACACACCCGTCGCGCTGAAAGAAACCTATGTAAAACTGCTGCCCGATGCGCGGCTGGTAGTGATCGCCGATTCGCGCCACGCCACCCCGCTCGATCAACCCGAACGTTTCAATCAAACGCTGCTGGCGTTTCTCGCCACAGCCGACCTTCAATCTCAGGATCACTGACCCATGCTGAAAAAACTCGCCCTCGCCGCTGGTACCGTGCTGTTTGCCGCCAACCTGATGGCCGCGACTCCCGCCAAAGCGCCGCACGTGCTACTCGACACCACCAACGGCCAGATCGAAATCGAACTGGATCCGGTCAAGGCGCCGATCAGTACCAAAAACTTTCTCGATTACGTCAACAGCGGTTTCTACACCAATACCATTTTCCACCGCGTGATCCCGGGCTTCATGGCTCAGGGCGGCGGTTTCACCCCGCAGATGCAACAGAAAGACACCAAGGCGCCGATCAAGAACGAAGCCAGCAACGGCCTGCACAACGTTCGCGGCACCTTGTCGATGGCACGCACCTCCAACCCTGACTCGGCCACCAGCCAGTTCTTCATTAACGTGAAGGACAACGACTTCCTCGACCCGGGCCGTGACGCCGGTTACGCGGTGTTCGCCAAAGTGGTCAAGGGCATGGACGTGGTCGACATCATCGTCAACTCGCCAACCACCACCAAAAGCGGCATGCAAAACGTGCCTTCCGACCCTGTGATCATCAAGTCGGCCAAAGTCATCGACTAAGCTGTACAGGGCGAATCGAGCGGCGTGAATTCAACCTCACGCCGCTCACACCGATAAAAGGAGAGCCCGGATTCCGGGCGGTTATCTGATGCTCTATCGCCGTTTTGAACAACTGATCGACATATTCCGCGACGCCCCGACAGCATCCCCTCCCGATCGCGTCTGGCCCTTCTATACCTATTACCTCAAACAAGTCTGGCCGAGCTTTGCCGCCCTGCTCGTCGTCGGCCTGTTCGCCGCGCTGATCGAAGTGGCGCTGTTCAGTTACCTGAGCCGCATCATCGACCTGGCCCAAGGCACGCCCAACCCGAATTTTTTCCACGACCACGCCTTCGAACTGACGTGGATGGTGGTGGTGGCGCTGGTGCTGCGGCCGATTTTTTTCGGCCTGCACGACCTGCTGGTGCATCAGACCCTGAGCCCCGGCATGACCAGCATGATCCGCTGGCAGAACCACCGCTACGTGCTCAAACAGAGCCTGAATTTCTTCCAGAACGACTTCGCCGGGCGCATTGCCCAGCGCATCATGCAGACCGGCAACTCGCTGCGTGACTCGGCGGTGCAAGCGGTGGATGCGCTGTGGCACGTGGTGATCTACGCGATCAGCTCGCTGGTGCTGTTCGCCGAGGCCGACTGGCGCCTGATGATCCCGCTGCTGACGTGGATCGTCGCCTATATCGGCGCGCTCTACTACTTTGTGCCACGGGTCAAACAACGCTCGGTGGAAGCCTCCGACGCGCGCTCGAAACTGATGGGGCGCATCGTCGACGGCTACACCAACATCGCCACGCTGAAGCTGTTCGCCCACACCAATTTCGAACAGCACTACGCCAAGGAAGCCATCGAAGAGCAGACCGTCAAAGCGCAAATGGCCGGTCGTGTGGTCACCAGCATGGACGTCGCGATCACCACCATGAACGGCCTGCTGATCGTCGGCACCACCGCGTTGGCCCTGTGGTTGTGGACACAGTCGTTGATCACTGTCGGGGCGATTGCTTTGGCGACCGGCCTGGTGATTCGCATCGTCAACATGTCCGGCTGGATCATGTGGGTGGTCACTGGCATCTTCGAAAACATCGGCATGGTGCAGGACGGTTTGCAGACCATTTCGCAACCGGTCAGCGTCACCGATAAGGATCATGCCAAACCGCTGGAAGTGGCCCGTGGCGAAGTGCGTTTCGAGCACGTGGATTTTCACTACGGCAAGAAGCGCGGGATCATTGGCGACCTGAACCTGAACATCAAACCCGGGGAAAAAATCGGTTTGATCGGGCCGTCCGGCGCGGGCAAATCGACCTTGGTCAACCTGCTGCTGCGTCTGTATGACGTCGAAGGCGGGCGCATTCTGATCGACGGGCAGAACATCGCCGACGTCGGCCAGGAAAGCCTGCGCGCACGCATCGGCATGATCACTCAGGACACCTCGCTGCTGCACCGTTCGATCCGCGACAATTTGTTGTACGGCAAACCGGATGCGACCGATGCCGAACTCTGGGACGCAGTGCACAAGGCCCGCGCTGACGAGTTTATTCCGCTGCTGTCGGACGCTGAAGGCCGCACCGGTTTTGACGCGCATGTCGGTGAGCGCGGGGTGAAGTTGTCCGGTGGCCAGCGCCAGCGTATCGCCATCGCTCGGGTGCTGCTCAAGGATGCGCCGATCCTGATCATGGACGAAGCAACCTCGGCGCTGGATTCGGAAGTCGAAGCGGCGATTCAGGAAAGTCTGGAAACGCTGATGCAGGGCAAAACCGTGATCGCGATTGCCCACCGACTCTCGACGATTGCGCGGATGGACCGGCTGGTGGTGCTGGAGAACGGCAAGATCGCCGAGAGCGGCACTCACGCCGAACTGCTCGCCCATCGCGGGCTGTATGCGCGGCTGTGGGCGCATCAGACCGGTGGGTTCGTCGGGATCGATTGATCCCAAACCATAAGATCAAAAGATCGCAGCCTGCGGCAGCTCCTACATTGGAATGCGTTCCTCTGTAGGAGCTGCCGCAGGCTGCGATCTTTGCTTTTTGTCGCCGCTGGAAATCCGTTAAAACCCTGCTGTACTCAGCCAAGGTTCCGGAATGGGAGCCTGTCGTAAGTCTGCAAGGACGCACAACTCGATGCAGTCTCGATAGCAAAGCTATCAAGGACTCTTCTCATGTCTCTGTTCAAACGTTCAGTTACTGAGTTGCTGGGTACGTTCTGGTTGGTGTTGGGTGGTTGTGGCAGTGCGGTGATCGCCGCGTCTTCGCCACTGGGAATCGGGGTGCAGGGGGTGGCCCTAGCGTTTGGTCTGACGGTGTTGACCATGGCGTTCGCCATCGGCCACATCAGCGGCTGTCATCTCAACCCGGCCGTGTCGGTCGGGCTGTTTGTCGGCGGTCGGTTCCCGGCCAAGGAGTTGCCGGCCTACATCATCGCGCAAGTGCTCGGCGCGATCCTCGCGGCAGCGCTGATCGCGCACATCGCCAGCGGCAAGGAAGGTTTTGACATTGCTGCCGGCCTGGCGTCCAACGGTTACGGCGAGCACTCCCCCGGCAAATACTCGATGGCGGCGGGGTTTGTCACTGAACTGGTGATGACCGCAATGTTTGTGATCATCATCCTCGGCGCAACTGACAGACGCGCTCCGCCGGGGCTGGCGCCGATCGCTATCGGCCTGGGCCTGACCCTGATCCACCTGATCTCCATCCCCGTCACCAACACTTCGGTCAACCCGGCACGCAGCACCGGGCCAGCACTGATCGTCGGTGGCTGGGCGCTGGCGCAGTTGTGGATGTTCTGGGTCGCCCCGCTGATTGGCGCGGTGCTGGGTGGCGGCCTCTACCGCTGGCTGGGCAAAGAACAAACCTGAGCGCAACACAATTCCCGCGTAGGAGCTGCCGAAGGCTGCGATCTTTTGATCCTGGTTTTTAAAAGGCAAGATCAAAAGATCGCAGCCTTCGGCAGCTCCTACATGGGATTCAGGTTTGGCGGTAGGGCAAGGCTGTTCGGGCTTCTTCGGCGTAAGCGAGGATGCCGGCGCGCTCTTGCTGGAGGAAGTCTTTGACTGCGGCTTTCAAGCCCGGATGGCGCAGGTAATGCCACGAGTGGGTGATCACCGGTTCGAAACCACGAATCAGCTTGTGTTCACCCTGAGCGCCCGCATCGAATCGCTGATAACCCTGGGCGATCGCATACTCCATGCCCTGATAAAAACACGTCTCGAAATGCAACCGGTCAAACTCGGCCAGGCAACCCCAATATCGCCCGTAGAAACTGTCGCCGCCAACCAGGCTGAACGCCATCGCCACCGGCCGTGAACCCTGTTTGGCCAGCACCACGCGAATCGCTTCGGGCATGCGCTCGGCCAACAAACTGAAGAACTCCCGCGTCAGGTATGGCGTTTGTCGGCGCACCGCGTAAGTGTTGGCGTAACAGGCATAGACGAAATCCCACTGCGCCTCGTCCAGCTCGCGCCCCTCCAGCCACTCGAACTCGAAGCCTTGCCCCGCCACTTGCTCGCGTTCCTTGCGCATCTGCTTGCGCTTGCGCGAGCTGAGCACGTCGAGAAAATCCTGGAAGTCGCGGTAACCACGATTCTGCCAGTGGTACTGACAGCCGATGCGCTGCAGCCAGCCCGGTTGCTCGGCCATCGCCGCATCGGTGAACGGGTCGGTGAAGTTGATGTGTGCGCTGGAAAGCCCTTCGATTTCCAGATAGCCCGGCAGGCTTTTCAGCAGCTCAAAACCGTCTTCGACATTGGCTGCCAACAAACGCGGGCCGCTGACCGGACTGAACGGCACAGCGGTCAACAACTTGGGGTAGTAATCGATGCCGGCACGGGCGCAGGCGTCGGCCCAGCCGTGATCGAACACGTACTCGCCATAGGAATGCCATTTGCGATAGCTGGGCAGTGCGGCAATCAGTCGTTCGCCCTCAATGTGCAGCAAATGCTCCGGTTGCCACCCGGTGTGCGGGCCAACGCTGCCACTGTCTTCCAGCGCGCTGAGGAAGGCATGGCGCAGAAACGGCTGATTGTCCGGTACCAGTGCGTCCCATGTCGCCGGGGCGATTTCTGACAGGTTTTGCAGGCATTGCAACGGCATCGAGGAGCTCTCCACAACAGGACTTCAGCGCCCGGCGAGTATCGCTGATTGTGCGGCATTGCACACCCGCATTCGGCCGACAGCGCTCTAGATCAATAGTTCACGGCCGTTGCACATCGTCATCAAGCTGCCATCACTGTGCCACTGCGCTGTCATAAACCATCGCGATACTGGCGCCTGTTTTTAGAGCGCCGGGTTCTACCCGGCCACTGTTTTCCGACGCTAAAACCGTCGGTTGTGCCCAGGATGGTTCAGCCATCCCCTCTCATCTTCGGAGATTGCTATGCGTCTTGCTTCCACGAAAACTGCGGCGGCCCTGTGCGGTGGCCTGTTACTGGCCATGAGCGTTCCGGCCAGTGCTGCAGTCGACGCCAAACTGCTCGACATGCTCAAGGCTAACGGTTCGATTTCCCAGGCGCAGTACGTTGAACTGCAAACTGAACTGGCCAAGGATCAGAAGGCTCAGCAAATCGCGCAACAGGCGCAGCAAGAGACCAACGAACAAGTTGCAGCGGTCGCGAAGAAAAGCAACGAACAAAGTGCCTTCGACCAGAAACTGGCCTGGGCCGCCAAGACCCAGTTCAAGGGTGACGTACGTATCCGTCAGGAAACCATCAAGATCGACGGCGAACCGAACAACGGCGGCCGCGACAAGGATCGTCAGCGCATCCGTGCCCGTCTCGGCGCCTACACCGAGATCAACCCGCAAGTCGACACCGGCATCCGTATCGCCACCGGCGGCGGCGACGACGCCCGTTCGACCAACCAGGATCAGGACAACTACTTCGACAAGAAGCAGATCTGGCTCGACCTCGGCTACATCGACTACCACCCGGATCAGATCAAGAACCTGCACATTATCGGCGGCAAGATGCTGCAACCGTGGGTCAGCATGGGCGACGTCATCTGGGACAGCGACATCAACCCGGAAGGTCTGGCTGTCACCTACAAATATCCACTGGGCAGCAGCGCCGAACTGTTCGGTAGCCTGGGCAACTACAACCTCAAAGACAACGTCGACGGCGATGGCGTGCAATTCCGTCACGACCTGCGTCTGACTGCCGGCCAGTTAGGTAGCCGCTTCAATATCACTGACAATCTGAAAATGACCCTGGGCGGCAGCGTCTACGCCTACCAGAACGACGAAGACAGCCGCTGCACCGGGACTTCCACACCGTGCGCCCTGGCCGTCAACGGCAACTCGGCCAACAACGAATTCCGTCTGTATGAAGGCTTCAGCCAGCTCGACATCGGCGGCCTGCCAATGCCACTGTCGTTCTACGGTCAGTATGTGAAGAACAACGATGCGGTGACCGATCAGGACACGGCATGGTTGCTCGGTGCGAAGTCGAAAGTGTTCGGTCTGAACCTCGACTACAACTATCGTGACGTGCAGCGCAACGCCGTGGTCGGTGCCTTCACCGACTCCGACTTTGCCAACGGCACCACCGGTTCCCGTGGTCACAAGTTCAAGGTCGGTTACGACATCGACAAGAACTTTGCCATTGGCGCTACGTACTTCCTGACCAAGGCCGACTTCGCCAGCCGTACCCAGCGTGATGCTGACGCCAACACCCTGCAGCTGGACGCGGAAGCCAAGTTCTAAAACGCTTCACCCTATAGCCCGGTGCGGTCGGGACGATCCCCATCATCCGTTCGTTTCACCCGCACCGTGCTATTCCCCCGTAGGAGCTGCCGAAGGCTGCGATCTTTTGATCTTTAAAAACAAGATCAAAAGATCGCAGCCT
>NZ_AKJD01000184.1 GCF_000282515.1 Pseudomonas sp. GM80 | reverse complement strand
GAGCTACCGAAGGCTGCGATCTTTTGACCCTGATCCTGAAAAACAAAATCAAAAGATCGCAGCCTTCGGCAGCTCCTACCGGTCTTGCGGAAAAATTCGACGTGCTTTTGGGGGAGGTTTTTTCGGTTAGACGACGCTGGCGCGGTTGAGGTTGCTGAGGTGGCCGGCGCCTGCTGCCTGTAATCGCGCAATGAGGTCCTGGCGCGCGGTTTGCCCGCCCGCGCGGACGTATTCCAGTTCAGCGGCGGTGATCAGCACCACCGGCACCAGTTTTACCGGCGACAGCGGCATGTCTTCCAGCAGCGTCGGGAAGTCCGGCTGCGGCGCGCCGAGCAGGACGCCGACCATGTCGTCCTCGGTGACGAACTGTGCAGGCAACTGATCGCTCATGTAATGCGATTGACTGAACCCCGGAAGCTCCAGCGACAGTGCGCCGTACTGTTGCAACTGGCCGGTGATGCCGCCAGCGTTCGCCACCGTCGCGGCGATGTGCTTGAGCATTTCAAAGGCCCAGCTTTGCTGGAGCGGGGCGACATCGCCCAGCGCACCGCGTGCATGCTCGGGAATGTCGGCGGTTTCGACGAACAATTCCATCTCGAAACCATTGCTCCGCTCTTCAGGATCATCGAACGGGTCCGACAGGCCCTCGCTGGCGAGAATGATCGAATCACCACGGCGCACGATGCGATACGCCTGCCGGGTCGACGGCCAGTCCGGGCCGCCCATGAAGCTCGGGCTGATCATGTAGCCCAGCACATCGCGCTCACTCACACCGACCGCATTCCAGTGCCGATCAAGGCACGCCTGGCTGGCTTCACGCGCCGCCAGGTTGGCTTTTTCCGCCTCGCTCAGGTCGAGCTCCGAGAACGATTCGTCGACGGGTTGTGCCGACGGCAACTCGGGTTTTTTCTTCGAGGCGAACAGCTTTTTAAAGAATTCCACGGGCGTTCCTTGCAAGGTAAAAATCAGCGGCGAAGTGTGCCATAAGGCCTGATCACTTCGCCCGTAACGTCTGTTCAATCACCTCGACAAACGCCTTCACCAGTGGACTGCGTTCGCGCTTGCGCGTCAGCACCAGCAAAGGCGCCGTCGCACCCGGTTCGGCCAGTGGGCGATAGGTCACGCCGCGTTTCACCAGGGTCTGCGTGCATTGCGGTACCACCGCCACGCCACGGCCGGCAGCGACCAGCGCGATGATCGAGGTGATCTGTTTACCGGTCGGTGCCGGCAGCGGGGTCAGGCCGTTGCGGTGGTACAGCGCCGCGATGATGTCGTTCAGGCCCGAGCCATAATCGCTGGGGAAGGCGATCAACGGGTACGCGCTCAACTCGGCCAGGGTCACCTGATCCTGTTGCGCCAGCGGGCTGTCGCTGGCAATCGCAGCCACCAGCGGTTCGTTGTCCAGGCAGATCGCCTGCACCTCGGAATCATCGCCGGGCGGTTGCATGCGGCTCATGCCGATGTCGAGGCGGCCCTCGATGATCTGCGCCCATTGCGTGCTGGACGCGCCTTCTTCGACGGTCAGTTGCACATCCGGGTACGACGAACAGAAGGTCTGGATGGTCTGGCTGAAAATGTCCGACAGCGCAATCGAACTCGCATAGCCCACCGCCAGATGGCCGGCTGAACCCGCTGCCAGTTTGCTGGTGATGGTGGCGGTCAGGTCGACCTGTTCCAGCACGGCCCGGGCGTAGGGCAGAAAGTGCCGGCCCTCGGACGTCAGCGTCACGTTGCGCGTGCTGCGATCGAACAGGCGAAAACCTAATTCGGTTTCCAGTGCCGAGATCTGTCGAGTCAGCGGCGGCTGGGCGATGTGCAAGCGCGCGGCGGCACGACCAAAGTGCAGTTCGTCGCTGACGACCAGGAAGTAACGCAGACGGCGCAGATCGATCATGTTCATCCTTGGGTATCAATCGGTCGGAAATAGGTATTGGATCGTTTCGACAGCCCATCTTATAAAAGTGTTTGAAATCATTACGAACTTTTCTTATGAATCCTCGCGTGTTTTGTCCTCGGGTCGCCTTGTTTCTGTCGGGATGCGCGGCTTTCATCAACCTTTATGCCACACAAGGCCTGCTCAACGAGCTGGCCGCTGACTTTGACGTGTCGGCCCGGCAAGCCAGCTGGAGCATTACCGTCACCACCCTGGCCGTCGCCCTGACGGCGCTGTTTGTCGGTCGATTGAGTGCGCGGGCCGAGCAGCACCGGGTCATCGCCCTGGCCGCTATCCTTTTGGCGCTGCCGGCGTTATTGGCCGCATGGGCCGGCAGTTTCAGTGAGTTTCTACTCTGGCGATCCGTGCAAGGCATGCTGATTCCGGTGGTGTTCGCCACCAGCATTGCCTACATCGGCGTGCGCTGGAAGGACGGCGCGGTCACGGAAGTGACCAGCGTGTACGTCGCCGGCACCGTGCTGGGCGGTTTTTGCGGACGCTTTCTCACCGGCTGGACCACCGAGCTTGCCGATTGGCGTATGGCGCTGGCATTGCTCGCCGGGCTGAGCCTGATTCTCGGCTTGGCGATTGCCTGGTTGTTACCGCGCAATCCACCCGCGCCGGTGCAAAGTTCCGCTGATCGCAAATCAATGCCCAGCGAGCGATTCAGCAAGCCGTTGCTGGCCGCTTATGCCGTGGGCTTTTGCGTGCTGTTTGCGCAAATCGCGATGTTTACCTACGTCGGCTTGCACCTCAGTCATGCACCGTTTTCGTTGAGCACCGGTGAGCTTGGGGCGATTTATTCAGTCTTTCTGCTGGCGCTGGTGGTGGTGCCGGTTGCCGGGCGCCTCGGTAAAGCGCGGCCGCGCAGCGATTTGATCAAAGTGGCGGCGTGCCTTGGAGTGACCGGCTCGCTGCTGACGCTGACGTCGTCCTTGTGGCTGATCGTCCTGGGTCTGGCGCTCAGCTCCACCGGGGTGTTCCTCGCACAAGCCGCCGCCAATGCGTTTATCACCGCCCACGCCCGGCAAGACAAGGCCGGCGCCGTCGGCCTGTACCTCACCAGTTATTACCTGGGTGGCAGCTTCGGCGCTTTCGTGCCGGGCACGCTGTGGGAGCTGGGTGGCTGGCCGGCCTGTATTGCGCTGATTGTGATGTTCCAGGTGCTGCCACTGCTGGTGATCCGCAGCGGCTGGAAAGTCTCTGCATTGCCGGTGATCGCCGGCCCACACGCGCTGAACGCGCTCGATTCAACATCCAACAAGGAAAAAGTGAGATGACCGTGAGTAACCTGCAGACGCTGCAAAGCCAGTTGTTGAACGTGATCGAGCCGGTGCTCGAGGACATGCCGGACGGTGTTTTGAAGCAGGCGCTGGTGGCGACATTCCGCAGCGAAGAGGCGGCCCTGCTGGACATCGAAGCGTCGTTCCAGTTGCTCACTTCGCGTCGCCATAATGCCGTGCCGTTGCGCACATTCTTCGGCAGTTGGTCGAAAACCAACAACTCGGCCGCCAGCGTCTCGGGGCTGGCCAACCGGATCACCTTGCTCGCGCGTTCGGAGCAGGGCGGGGAGGCGGCGCAACGGCTGCATCAAGTGTGCAGCAGCCTGCAACGGATCACCGACGAAGACCTCGGCGCGCTGGGCAACATTCTGCACTCCGAGCTGTTCTACAACATGGCCACGCCGATCTGCGGCGACGATCAATGGTTGCTCAAGGAAAACTGCCTGCCGTCGGCACAAGCCTTCAAGGACTGGGCGGACAGCCGACGCCTGCGCGATCGCGATCTGCTGGAAGGCCTGCTGACCACACTGGTGCATGAGGTCTACACCCACGGCGAAGTCGAATTCATTCATCCGCTGTTCAAGCAATGGTTCGAGCGCGACATGGGCGTGCCGGCCGCGAAGGTGCGTTCGACAGTCGCCTGGGTGACCGTGCACACCGGTGGCACCGAGAGCAATCACTTCGCTCACGCGGTGGCAGCGGTCGAGGAATTCGTCGATGTCATGGGCATCGCCGTGGTTCAGGCGGCGGCGCAGGAAATCTTCAGCGAGTACCTGCAACGCAAGGCCACGGTCATGCGCGATTGCGCGGAACATCTGGTTTAAGTGACCGAAAATCGCTGAAACGTTCTGAAAAGTATCAATAACGACGGAATCGGTATTGGCCTGCAGCGCAGGTTTTTATCAAGATGTTGTGGCCAAGGACCGGCCTGTACTGGCCGGTCCGAAGTTCGACAAACCCCGGAAGATCGCAAGGAAGGCCGTATGCAGCTCATTGTTTTTTGCCCGCCGAAAATTATTCTCCAGCACAGCGCCGACAGCTGGTCTGCCGCGCTGGGGCGTGAGGGCGTCCTGTTGAGCTGCACGTCGCGAATGGCGGAAATCGCCGCGCATTTGGGCGAGAGCGTGCGCTTCCAGCTCTTCGACAATTTCAATGACAGTGCGCTGGTCGAGATCGATGTCTATGAGATCGCCCGCGAACTGCATGCGCCGCTGTGCGTGGCGTTGGCCGAGATCGACGTGTTGCGGGTGGCGCGGATCAATGATCGCCTCGGCATCACCCAAGGCGCGGAGGAACGCGCGATGTTTTACCGGGACAAGTTCCTGATGAAACAGCGGACCCGCCAGTGTGGCTTTGCAATTGCCGAAATGGCGCAAATCCACAACGCTACTGAAGCGGTGCGCTTTAGCGAACGCCACGGTTTTCCGGTGGTGGTCAAACCGCGCGATGGTCGTGGTTCCAACGGCGTCCAAGTGCTCAAGGACCTTGGGCAACTGACACAGTGGCTGGCCGCGCGTCCGTCCACCACCTTCCACAACCTGATGATCGAAAGCTATGTGCGCGGCAGCCATTACATCGTCAACGGCTTGTACATCGAAGGGCAACCGATCCTCGTGTCACCGGTGCGGGTGATGACCTCGGCGCTGGATTTTTTGGGCGGCAAGTCCCACGACCTGCACATGCTCGATGCGAGCAATCCGCTGCGCGAACGGCTGGTTCAGTACGCCCGTTCGCTGGTCGAAGACGTTTTACCGTCGGATCCGACGATGCTGTTTCACCTGGAATTGTTCGTTGCCGAGAACGGTGAAATCGTCCTCTGTGAAATCGCTTCGCGGTTGGGCGGGGTGTTCTTCAATCAGGAACTGACCCATGCCTGGGGCATCGATCCGCGCATGAGCTTCCTGCGTGCGCTGCAGGATCCGACCTACCGCCCCGAGCCGATGGTCGAGCCGTTGCAGATGGTCGGGCATATCAGCATCCCGCCGCGTGTCGGTCTGCTGCGTGACGTGCCGCACACCTGCACGTTGCCAAGCGTTCTCGAATACCGCATTTCGGCGAAGAAAATGACGTCTTATTCGAGCATGGAATTCACCAACTCGGAGATCCTCAACGCCATTGTGGCGGGGCGCAACGAGGCTGAGCTGCGCGACAACCTGCAGCAGGTCGAACGCTGGTTCCACGAGAGTTGCGACTGGTCCACCAGCGCCGTTGCTGCCCTGGTCTAGACCGCAGCGCCGATTCTTCCGACATCAATTGAGCTGACCTTCCCGTGCTGGACGGGACGGTCACGCCCTCAGAAAAGTGGATATCCCATGAACAAAGTGATCGAAAGCCTTATCCCGATTCCTGTGGCGGCGCTCGGCGCATGGCTCGGTTATCTGACCGGATTTCCCCTCGGCGATTTGATCGGCGCGATTTGCGCGGTGACCGCGTTGAGCAAGTTCGGCGTGCCGATGCGCATGCCGTATCCGTTCGTGGCCACGGTTCAGTTGCTGCTGGGCATCAGCGTCGGCTCCATTGTCACTGGCTCGATGATCAAGGAATTGAGCGACTTCAGCATTCTGGTCGGCCTGGTCATCTGCATGACTACGCAGATTTTTGTCGGCTACAACTGGCTGCGACGCATGGAGAAGTGGGGCCACATTGAAAGCCTGCTGGGCTCGATTCCCGGGGCGATGGCGGCGGTGATGACGGTGTCGGGCGAGCAGGGGCCGGCGTCCGGGCGCATCGCGTTCGTACACATTGTGCGCTTGCTCGCGCTGCTGGCCGTGGTGACGATTATCGCCGGCGGCCACGCCGACAGCGTCACCCCGGTGCTGGGCACCCTGGACAACTACCTGGGCGTGATCCCGCCCGCGATTGCTGCCGTGGCGCTCGGTTATCTGCTGGAACGTTTCGATGTGCCGGCGCCGTACATGCTCACCGGTTTGATTTGCACGGCCGGGGTCAATGTCGCGTTTCCGCAGGCCAATCTGCACGTGCCGGATCCTTTCGCCATCGTCGCGCTGATCCTGCTCGGTGGCTTGATCGGCATTCGCCTCAAGGACATCACCTTCAAAGATGTCGTGCGCTACATCCGCGCCGGCCTGGTGGTCACCGCGCTGACGTTCTGCACGACGCTGCTGGTGGCGTTCGTCTTCAGCAAATTGACCGGCAAACCGTTCCTCACGCTGTTCATGTCGTGGGTGCCCGGTGGCGTCGAAGTGATGACCGCCGCCGCGCTGCTGCTCAAGCTCGACCCGGCCTTCGTCATGCTCAACCACGTGGTGCGGATGTCGATCATCCACATTTCCCCGGTGTTTTTGCCCAAGCGCCTGTTGCAGGAACAACCTCAGCCCGAGCAATAACGGCTGCCTACCTTCGAATGACAAGGATTTGATCTCGATGACTGCTATTGCAATTCATGACCCTACGCTGCGCGACGGAAATCACGCGGTGTCCCATTCGCTGAGCCTTGAAGACATCGCCACCTACTGCCGCGCCGTCGATGGCTGTGGGCTGAATGTGGTGGAAGTCGGCCACGGCAACGGCCTGGGCGCATCTTCGCTGCAACTGGGGTTGGCACGTTACAAAGACACGGAAATGCTCGAAACCGCGCGGGCCAACCTGACGCAGTCGAAACTGGGCATTCACATGATCCCCGGCTTTGCGCGCTTGAGCGACATCGACACGGCCCTGAGCATCGGCGTCGAGGTGCTGCGCATCGCCTCGCATTGCACTGAAGCCAGCGTGACCGAAAGCTACATCGAACATGCGCGAGCCAAAGGCGCGTTCGTCCACGGTGTGCTGATGATGACCCACATGGCCAGTGCCGAGCGCTTGCTCGAAGAAGCCTTGAAGCAACAAGGCTACGGCGCCAACGCGCTGGTGCTGATGGATTCGGCCGGGCACTTCGACCCGGACAGCACCCGCGAAAAAATCGGCCTGCTGGCCCGTGAGTTGTCGATTCCGGTGGGCTTTCATGGCCACAACAACCTTGGCCTGGCAGTGGCCAACTCGCTGGCGGCGGCCCAGGCCGGGGCGACCATCATTGACGGTTGCATGCGCGGCTTCGGTGCCGGTGCCGGCAATACTCAGCTGGAAGTGCTGTGCGCCGTCCTCGAACGCTATCAGTTCGACACCGGCGTCGACGTCTTCGGGCTGTGCCGTGCCGTCGACAGCCTGGAAGAATTCACCCCGGTCAGGACACCGACAGTGGTCAAGACCGCCAACCTGATCAGCGGCCTCTACGGGGTGTGCAGCGGCTTCGAAAAGCACGTCGCCCGGGCGGCGGCCGAGTTCCACGTCGAGCCGCGCAGAATCTACGAAGAGTTGGCCCGTTGCAACGCTGTGGCCGGTCAGGAAGACCTGATCATTTCGGTCGCCAGCCGCCTCTCTCAACCCGCCGTCGCCTGACTCTGGAGCCCCACATGACTTTGAAAACCGCGATTATCGGCAGCGGCAATATCGGCTGCGACATCCTCTGTAAAGTACTCGCCCACCCGGATCTCGATTGCACGCTGGTGGCCGGGCGCTCGCCGCAATCGGCCGGCCTTGCGTTCGCCCGTGAGCGCGGCGTCGCCACCACCGCTGACGGCATCGAAGGCCTGTTCGCGCGCATCAACGACTTCGACGTGGTGTTCGATGCCACGTCGGCGACCGACCATGAAATCCATGCGCCGCGCCTGATCGACGCCGGCAAGGCGATCATCAACCTGACCCCGGCCTCGCTCGGCAGCCTGTGCGTGCCGTCGCTCAACGGCCTGGCGCTGACCGAGGCGACCAACGTCAACATGATTACGTGTGGCGGCCAGGCATCGATCCCGCTCGCCGCCGCCATCGCGCGGGCCAATCCGGGTTTGCACTACCTCGAAGTGGTGTCGTCGATCAGCGCTGAAAGCGCAGGTCCTGCGACGCGCCGCAACCTCAGCAACTACATCACCACCACCGAAAATGCGCTGAAGCATTTCACCGGCTGCGGCGACGTCAAGGCGATCCTCAACATCAACCCGGCCAAACCGAATGTGTACATGCAGACCGCGGTGTCGGCGCTGATCGAAAACATTGATATGGCCGCGACACGCCGCGAAGTCGAGCGCGCGGTAAGTCAGGTGCAGTCAGCGGTGCCGGGTTATGAAGTGATCGTCGATCTGCATTACAGCGAGGGTCGGCTGTTCACCATGGTGCGCGTCGAAGGCGCGGGGGATTTTCTCGATCCAAGCGCCGGCAACCTCGACATCATCACCGCCACGGCGACGCACATGGCCGCCCTCATGGCGCGCGGTCGCGTCGCCGAACGCGCTGCCTGACCTCGGCTCACGGAGAGACTTGTATGCCTGCTCTTTCGCCCGATCTTGAATTTGCGCGGTTCTGCCCGATCCTCGGTGTTGCGCAAAAAGTCAGGGAAACCGAACACCCGGTCATCGACCTGGGTATCGGCGTGCCAGGCTTTTTGCCGGCGCCGCACATCATCGAAGCGGCGGTCAAAGCCGCCTGCGAGCATTCCGGCGGCTATGGCGCCAGCCAGGGTGACGACGCGCTGCTCGCGGCGTATCTGGGTTACCTGCACGCGCAGGGATTTACCCATTACGCCAAGCAGAACCTGGTCGCCGGTCTTGGCGCCAAGCACCTATTGTTCAGCGTCTTGCGCGCGATCACTTGCCCGGGCGACGAGATCCTTGTCTCGACGCCGTGCTGGCCGACCTATTTCGACATTGCCGACCTGGTCGGGGCGGGCGTGGTCAACGTCGTCTGTACCGCCGAAACCGGCTACAAGATGACTGCGCAGGCGCTGGAAAAGGCGCTGACCCACAACGTCCGCGTGGTCATGCTCAACTCGCCGGGCAACCCGACCGGTGCAGTGTATTCGGCGCAGGAGCTGGCGCAATTGGCCGAGGTCTTGCGCAAGCACGACGTGTGGATCATCTCCGACGATGTCTATCAGCGCTTCGTCTACGACATGGACAGTTGCCCAAACCTGCTGTCTGTCGCACCGGACCTGAGCGCGCGCATCATCAAGATCGACAGCGTCTCCAAGCTCTATGGCATGCCGGGCTGGCGGGTCGGATTGCTGGCGGCCGATGCGCGCATTGCCACGGCGGTAACCACGCTCAACTCCAATTCGATCTCGAATATCCCGCCGATTCCCGCTGCTGCCGCAGCTGCGGCGTTCAACGGCGATCAGGGGTTTTCCTTTGACGCCCGAGACCGTTTGGCCGCGCAGCGCCAGGCGTTGCTCAACGCGCTGGAAGACGCGCCCCATCTGCGGTTTTGCCCGCCTGGGGGAGCGTTCTATCTGTTCATGGACATCCGCCAAGCGCTGGGCAAATCGTTGCGCGGTCAATTGATCGCAGACGACGAGGCGTTCTGCTCGGTGCTGCTTGAGGCGTACGGCGTGGCGCTGATTCCGGGGAGTTTTTTCGGCGCGCCGGGCCATGCGCGATTGTCCTATTCGGGCGATCCGGAGCAGGTCCAGGCCGGCGCCGTGCGTTTGAAAGCGTTCCTCAGCGCCCTCGAGTGACAGTGTGCGGGCAGGGCGGCTGAAGCCAACGTTGGAAGCGGTTCACTATAAGGAAATACCTTGATGAAAAGTGCCTTTGCAATCGTCGGCTGCGGCGCGACGGCTGTCGCATTCCTGCAACGCCATCTCGATCGCGTCGCTGCCGGCAGCGCGCCGGCCGGGGTGATTTACCTGTTCGAAAAACGCCAGGACTTTGGCCCGGGCGCCGCCTATGAAGCCGACCTGCAGAGCAATATTCTCAACACCAAAACCGCTTTCATCACGCCTTTTCCCGACCAGCCGGGGCATTTTCAACGCTGGCTGGAAGAACACCCGAGCGCCTGGCGCAGCGCGTTCCCCGCGTTTCAACCGGCGGCGGAAAGCTTTGCGCCGCGCGCATTGTTCGGTGTCTACCTGCAACATCAGATCAGGAAAATCGTCCTGCGTGGCGCGTCACTCGGCTGCCAGATCGTGTTGATGCACGCGGAAGTCTGCGCCATCGATCCGATCGACGGCACCGAGACCGTGCGCACGCGCTGCGGGGTGAGTATTGCCACGCAAAAGGTCTTGTTGTTCTGTGGCCCGCTGGGCAAGAAAATCGATCCGGCTCGGCACGATGCACGCGTCTTGCCGACGCCCTATCCGGTATCGCGCCTGCTCAGGGTTATCGACCCGGACGAGCGCGTGGCGGTGATCGGTGCGCGTTTGAGCGCCATCGACACGGTGATTGCCTTGATCGAGGGCGGGCACCGTGGGCCGATTCGCATGCATTCGCGCAGCGGCTATTTTTCGGTGGTGCGCGGCACCCAGGAGCGCGTCGAACTCAAGTACCTGACACGCGAGGGCGTGCGTGCGCTGGTTGCGCAAAACGGGCCGCTGCAGATCAGTGATCTGGTTGCGCTGTTTCGCAAGGAACTGGCCGCGCATGACCCGGCGTCGACCACGGCGGTGATCCCGATGCCGGCGCCGCCGACGGACGTGCTGCGCTTTATCGAGGACGAACTCAACGTCTCCCGGGCGCCGCGCATCTGGCAGGCGATTCTCTATGCCACCAACGGCTTTATCGAACACGTGTGGCAGGCGCTGGACGACAGCGCGCAGGCGCGGTTCATGAGCGAATATTTCAGCTTCTTCATGGCCTATCGCGTGTCGATCCCCAGCGAAAATGCACGCAAGATTCTTAGCTACCTGCGCAGCGGTCAGCTCGAATTCGTCGCCGGCGCGTTTGCTTCAGCGCCGGCAGATGCGCAGGGCCTGACATTGCAGGGCGCAGGCTGGGCGCACGTTTACGATCGGCTGATTCACGCCACAGGTTTCCCCCGTGATGCGCAACTGTTGGACTCGGCGTTGCTCGCTGCGCTGATCAAGAACGGCACGGCCACGGCGCATGCCATGGGCGGCATCTGCGTCGACCCCGACAGCTATCGCCTTGAGGGCCGGGCCGCAGGCACGCGGCAGATCTATGCGGTGGGCGAACTCACGGTCGGGCAGTTCTTTTTCACCTCGGCACTGGAAATCAACGGCCGCCACGCCTTTCGCTGTGCCGACGCGATGCAGTGGCAAGGGCAGTCCCAGCGACTGGAGCGCCTGGAAGAGCACGTTTGAAAAAAGCCTGACTGCAAGGCACCACGGCGCCACCCGTCGACTGCGCTGAACGTCGTCAACGTACCTCTCTCTACCGAATGAGCCTTCAGGAGAGAGTCCCTATGTTCGATCAGCAAAAAAAACAATCACTGGCGGCATGGCGCAAACTGGCAACCCAATCGCAGATGCGCCTGGACCCGGAAGAACAATACGACGAGTTGCTCAAAGCCGCCGACGAAATGGAAGAGCAGGGGCTGATCACCAGCGCCGAGTGGCGCCAGTTGGTGCGCGATGCCGGCAGCGTCTTCACCGGTACGCAATAGCGCCGGGCGCGGCAATAAAAAAGGCTCGGCCAATGGCCGAGCCTCATAGGGGTGAGGTTTACGCTGCCATGTTGCCCGCCGCCATTTCTTTCTTGCAGCTGGCTTTCATGGCTTCCATTTGAGCGCCCAGCTCATCGAGTTTGGCTTTGCCCAAGAGTTTTTTCGCTTGCGGGAACATTTCGGTTTCTTCCTCTTCGATGTGATGTTCCAGCAACTCCTTGACGACCTTGACCCGTCCCGCAAACTCAGGGGAACCCGGATCGGTGATTTTCAGATCCGGCAGCACCAGCGAGTCGACGGTGCGATGCTCTTCCTTCGCTTCGAAGTACATGATGTCCTGTTCCTTGGTGCCGGCAGCTTTGAAGGCGGGGTAGAGGATTTCTTCTTCGAGGCGCGTGTGAATTGAAATCTCCATCTCCAGTTTGCCCAACAGCTCCATGCGTTTTTTCAGGGCCCGCTCAGTCGATTCGCTGAGCTGAGTGAGGAGCGCTTTGACTTTTTCATGATCGGCTTTGAGCAGGTCGATGGCATTCATGGGGTATTCCTCTGCTGTCATGGCATAAACACGGGCGGTCGTTTTCGACACGCTAACGCTGTAAAGCTGCGCATTTGCCGTGCCAACCCTGGCTGCTCGCTGCAGGCGTCTAAGTCGGTAGTGCCGCGCGCACGGGGCCATTGGCCGTCATGCAGCCTGCATGAAAGGGGGCCGGAGGAGGTTGCAAATAACCGTGGCGAAGGTGGCCGAAAGCGTTTTTGCGGACAGCGGCCATTCAGGTCACGCGACCTTTTCGGCTGGTGGCCGAGCCTGCCGAATGCGGGTCTCTGGAGGTATTGAGCAGATCGGCGAAAGCGATCTTGTCGATCGGCCGGCTCATGAAGTAACCCTGCACTTCGTTGCACTGATCCTTGCCGAGAATCGCCAGTTGTTCTTCGGTCTCGACGCCTTCAGCGGTGACGGTCAGGCCCATGGCTTTGCCCAATCCGATGATCGCTTGCACCACCGCGCGGTCGTTGGTGCCGCTGCTGATCGAGGCGATGAAACGCTTGTCGATCTTGATCCCGTCGAACGGATAGGCACGCAGGTAGCCGAGGGATGAATAACCAGTGCCGAAGTCATCCATGTTCAGGCGCACGCCCAGTTCCTTGAGGGCATTCATGGTGGTCAGCGCGCCGTCGGTGTCGTTGAGCATGACGTTTTCGGTGATCTCCAGTTCCAGCCGACTGGCCGGGAAGCGCGTCTGGATCAGCACTTCGCGGACTTCCTCGACCACGTCGCTGGCGGCAAATTGCGCGGGGGACAGGTTGACCGACAGCAGAATGTCTTCCGGCCACGCCAGCGCAGTTTCGCAGGCTTCGCGCAAGACCCAGCGGCCCAGCGGAACAATCAGGTCGGTCTGCTCCGCCAGCGGAATGAACAGGTCCGGGCCGAGCAGGCCCTTGCTCGGATGCTGCCAGCGCACCAGCGCTTCTACCGAGACAATCTGCTTGCCATCGACCTTGTAGCGCGGCTGATAGTGGAGGACGAATTCGTCGTGCTGCAGCGCATGGCGCAAGTCATCTTCCATTTGCCGGCGCGTCTGGATCTGGTCGCTCATGTGCGCTTCGAAATAGCACCAGGTGTTTTTGCCTTCGGACTTGGCCTGGTACAGCGCGATGTCGGCGTAGCGGATCAGTTCACTGGGCACGTAACCGTGGCGACGGCTGAGGGCGATGCCGATGCTGGCGCCGACGTACAGCGGATGATGCTCGAAGACGATCGGCTGGTGCAGGCTGCCGATCAGGCGCGTGCAGAACTTGTCGATCTCGTGGCGGCTGTCCATGCCGTTGAGCACCACGACAAACTCATCGCCGCCGAGCCGGGCGACGATGTCATGTTCGCGGGTGCATTCGCGCAGGCGCGCGGCGACTTCCTGCAACACCGCGTCGCCGGCCGGGTGACCGAGTGAATCGTTGATCGGTTTGAAATTGTCCAGATCGATCATCAACAGCGCCAGCGCCGGCGCGTGTTCCTTGAGCAGCAGGGCGTCATCCAGATAGCGCGCGAGCTTGTTGCGGTTGGGCAGGCCGGTCAGCGCGTCGTGCATCGACAGGTGCTGAATTTGCGCGTGGGCGGCGACTTCGTCGGTGATGTCGCTGGCCGTGCCGCGATAGCCTGTCACGCTGTGTTTATCGTAGATCGGACGGGCGGACAGACGACAATGCCGTGGTTGGCCGGAGTCATCGCGGTAGGTGCAGCGCAAGTCGCTGGCATTGCTTTCTTCGGCGAGTTTGCGCAGCCACAACTCCAGCGGCGTAGTGTCGCAGAACAGCAGTTGGCCGATGTCTAGCCCCAGCCACAGGGTTTGCGGGTAACCGGTGACCTCGCTGAAGCGTGCCGACAAATAAGTCAGCGAGAGGTCGCGGTCAACTTCCCAGATCCAGTCCGAGGCCGCTTCAGCCACTGCGCGAAAGCGCTCTTCACTGGCCTCAAGCCCACGGTTGGCGGTTTCCAGCGCTTGATTCGAGGCCTGCATCACCTGAAAACTCTGGTCGACGTATTGCGAGGAGCGCAGGGCATGGCGCAAGAAATAAGCGGTCAGCAGCATCAGCACGAGCATCGTCGCGCCCAGAGTTGGCAGCAACGACCACAACAGGTTTTGCCCCGGCCGTTCCAGGTCGGCGATCAGGCTGTATCCGGTGCTGTCCAGCGCCACCCTGGGACGGTCGGGGGCGAGGGTTTCATCCGGGGCCAGGGTCAGGTTTTTGAGGCCATAACCGCTGCCGATCAGGCGCAGTTTGGTCGGCGTCAGTTTGTCGATGAACACCAGTACCGAGGTTTGCCTTGGGTCACCGAGCGGCCGTTCATCATTGGGGATGATCGCGGCGGCCGAGACCAGCGCTGGCCAGCCCTCGAACAGTGAGTAGCGGCTGACGGGCTGGCTCAGGTCACTTTGCCCCTGAACCTGATCCACCAGTTCGGTGGTGGACAGTTGCAGGAATGTCGACAGGGCGGCATCGACCATTTGCCCGCGCACCACGGCATATTTGCTGCGCTCGCGATCAAGCACGAAGACGCCGTCGTAGCCGTCGGTAGTGAACAGGGTTTTGCCGATGTTTTGCTCGGTGTAGGCCCAGTCTGTGTCGACCTCACCGCTCAAGTGCTCGTAAGCCGTGGTCCAGTTGGCGTAGCTGGTGATGTAGTTTTTCGACGCGGTGATGCGGTTTTCCAGGGCGCGGGCCGAGTAAAACCGGGTTTTGTCGATGTCCTCACGGTCGAGGCGGTTGGTGATGCCGAGGAGGGCGATGGTCGCTGCCACCACCCCCGTGACGAACAGCGCGCCGACAGCGATGGCCAGACGCCGGGTGACGGCGCTTTGCCGGGGTGGAAGGGGCGCCGCATAGCTGGAAATGTCCATGTGCTCGTCCTTGATCCGCTGTCTGTTGAATCTAGAACCCTGGCGCGTACGCAATGTTCAGATTCTTCTACGCGACTCCCTGAAAAGCGTAGTGAACCCGCCGCAATTTGCCCGTTAAAGGCTGGGTTGCCGATCAGCGGTGAATCCCGAAAGCACAAGACTTCCCGCTGAAAAACCGGATAATGCCGCCATTCGTTTAGCCGTATTCTGGTAATCCCGCATGGAAATCAAGGTCAACTTTCTCGACAACCTTCGACTTGAAGCCAAGTTCGACGACTTCACGGTGATCGCCGATCAGCCCATTCGCTACAAGGGCGATGGCTCGGCACCGGGGCCGTTCGACTACTTCCTGGCGTCGTCGGCCTTGTGCGCGGCTTACTTCGTGAAGTTGTACTGCGACACCCGCAATATTCCGACAGAGAACATTCGTCTGTCGCAGAACAACATCGTCGACCCGGAAAACCGCTACAACCAGATCTTCAAGATCCAGGTCGAGTTGCCGGCAGACATCTCCGACAAGGATCGCCAAGGCATCCTGCGCTCCATCGACCGCTGCACGGTGAAGAAGGTGGTGCAGACCGGCCCCGAGTTCATCATCGAAGAAGTCGACAACCTCGACGCCGATGCGCAGGCCTTGTTGATGCCAGCTTCAAGTTCCGACGCGGGCACTCACATTGCCGGCAAGGACCTGCCGCTGGAGCAGACCATCGCCAACATGTCGGGCATCCTTGCCGACCTCGGGATGAAGATCGAAATCGCTTCGTGGCGCAACATCGTGCCCAACGTCTGGTCGCTGCACATTCGCGATGCGCATTCGCCGATGTGCTTCACCAACGGCAAGGGTGCAACCAAAGAGGGCGCGCTGGCCTCGGCGCTGGGCGAATTCATCGAGCGCCTGAACTGCAACTTCTTCTATAACGATCAGTTCTGGGGCGAAGAGATCGCCAACGCCGAGTTCGTCCATTATCCGGACGAACAATGGTTCAAGCCGGGGCCGAAAGACGAGTTGCCGAGCGAAATCCTCGATGAATACACCCTGAAGATTTACAACCGCGACGGTGAACTGCGTGGCTCGAACCTGTTCGACACCAACTCCGGCAACACCCAGCGCGGCATCTGCTCACTGCCGTTTGTGCGCCAGTCGGACAATGAAGTGGTGTACTTCCCGTCCAACCTGATCGAAAACCTCTACCTCAGTAACGGCATGAGCGCCGGCAACACGCTCGCCGAAGCGCAGGTGCAGTGCCTGTCGGAAATCTTCGAACGCGCGGTCAAACGCGAAATCCTTGAAGGCGAAATGGCCCTGCCGGACGTGCCGCAGGAAGTCCTGGAAAAATACCCAAGCATCCTCGCCGGCATAAAAGGTCTGGAAGAGCAGGGTTTCCCGGTGCTGGTCAAGGACGCCTCGCTGGGCGGTGAATTCCCGGTGATGTGCGTGACCCTGATGAACCCGCGCACCGGCGGCGTATTTGCCTCGTTCGGCGCGCACCCGAGCCTGGAAGTGGCGCTGGAACGCAGCCTCACTGAATTGCTCCAGGGCCGCAGTTTCGAAGGCCTGAATGACTTGCCGCAGCCGACGTTCTCGGGTCAGGCCGTCACCGAGCCGAACAACTTTGTCGAGCACTTCATCGATTCCAGCGGTGTGGTGTCGTGGCGTTTCTTCAGCGACAAGCCTGATTTCGAATTCGTCGAGTGGGACTTCTCGGGCCAGGGTGAAAACTCCAATGCCGAAGAAGCCGCGACGCTGTTCGGCATCCTTGAAGACATGGGCAAAGAAGTCTACATGGCGGTCTACGAGCATATCGGTGCCAAGGCCTGCCGGATTCTGGTGCCGGATTACTCGGAGATCTACCCGGTCGAAGACCTGATCTGGGACAACACCAACAAAGCCCTGCAATTCCGTGCCGATATCCTCAACCTGCACAACCTCAGCAAGGTCGGCCTGCGCAACCTCGCCCAAGGCCTGGAAAACAGCGAGCAGGACGATTACACCGAAATCACCACGCTGATCGGCGTCGAGTTCGACGACAACACGCCGTGGGGCAAGCTGACCATTCTGGAACTGCGCCTGCTGATCTGCCTCGCACTGCAGAAGTACGATCAGGCCAAGGATCTGGTCGAAGCGTTCCTGCAATACAACGACAACACCGTCGAGCGCGGCTTGTTCTATCAAGCGGTGAACGTGGTGCTGGAGATGGAACTGGACGAGGATCTGCAACTGGAAGACTACGAAGCCAACTTCCGCCGCATGTTCGGCAACGAGCGCATGGACGCGGCGATCGGTTCGGTCAACGGCAGCGTGCGCTTCTACGGCCTGACCCCGACGAGCATGAAACTGGAAGGCCTCGACCGGCATTTGCGCTTGATCGAGAGCTACCAGAAACTGCACACGGCGCGGGCGAATGTGACGGCTTTGTCGCGTTAAATGCTCTGTAAAAAAAGCACCTTCGGGTGCTTTTTTTATGCCTGATTTTTGCCGTGACACATCATGTCGGACTTGCGGAACCTCTGTGGAAACTAGACCTGCTAACGATGAAGGCGCTGCGATGTATCAGTCGAACCCACAATCCGGCAGTACCAAACCAACCTTTGCTTCGTCCAATTGGAGGCCAAGTGCTAGCATCTGCGCCAAGCGCCTAAGGTGATGGGCAATGATTCAAATCAAGGAGAGCTGCAGATGGCGGAAAACATAGTGAAGTCCAAACTGGTCAACTTTCTTGTGGCTGACGTTGACGTGAATTACGACGAGATCGGCGAGTTTTACGATGACGTTGGTGCGGGCAATGTCGGCGTTCTGGCGCATGTCATGGAGGCTTTCCAGCACGCATATGGCGGTTTGTGGGTTGGCGGGACGATGGTCCTGACCCGGACGGCCATTCACCTCAACGCCAATGCCATGAACCGCCTGGTTCAGGACGGTACGCTGGATATCGAGATTCCGATCGGCATGATCCGCAAGGTCAGCAATGAAGGCGGCTTCTTCACCAAGATCATCCGTCTGGACACCGATGCCGGCAGCGTCAAGTTTCGCTGCTATGGCGCCAAAGAGGTGGTCGCGCTGATCGAAAAGATGATCGTGCCGCGGGTGTCGATTGCCGTGCTAAAGCGGGCGCTGTAGGGCGCTCTGGCCTTACGACGAACGATCACCTGCTGTCTGGAGCAGTCGGGCAAGTTCACTGCGCAACCGGCCATGCTCTTTTTCATCGTAAGGCAATGCGTTCTTCCAGTCATAGAACCAGGCTGGCATCTTGCGTTTGTCGTCTGGCTCGTGGGCGTAGCGGGGAAACAGGTGGCAATGCAGTTCGGGCTCGGAATTGCCAAGTATTTCGTAGTTCATGCGCTGGGCGCCGGTGGCCTGCAAGACGGCATCTCCAATACGCACCATGTCGAGCAGGTAAACCGCGCGGGCTTCTGCATCCAGATCGTTCAGACTCGGGACGACGGGATCGGGCAGCAACAGGCAGTAACCGGTTAGAAACTGCACATCGCCCATGACAGCCCAACCCGAGGGCATGCGGCAGATGACCTTGTCGTTGGTGCCGTTGCGGGCCATTTCGACGCGTTGTGAGATAAGTGACATTCAAAGTCCTTGATGAGGTTGTCGAGCGTTGGAATCCGGATCACGCCACGCAGTTTGGCCGGGCGGCTGCAGCGGTCCAAATTCTGCGTGCGGCAAAACGTTACTTTTTGTTTGTTGACTGAGAGCGACGATGACTTGCAAACAACTCGATGACATCCTCCGCGATCATCTCACAGTGATTTTCTGTGGCATCAATCCCGGCCTGATCGCCGCCGCGCAAGGCCACCACTTCGCCGGACGCGGTAATCGTTTTTGGCGCACGCTGCATTTGGCCGGTTTCACATCTGAGGAAATCAAACCCGAGCATGACCGGACGATTCTTCAATACGATTGCGGACTAACGGCAGTGGTAGAGCGCCCGACGGCGCGGGCGGATCAGCTCTCCCGTGCGGAGTTTGCCGCGGCGGCCCAAGCTTCGAGCGGAAGATAGAAACCTGCGCGCCGCGTTTTGTCGCGTTCCTCGGCAAAGCAGCGTTTGCCGCATTGTCCGGTCAGCGTGAGGTGCAATGGGGCTTGCAGGCCACCACGTTCGGTGGCGCGACAGTGTGGGTGCTGCCCAACCCGAGCGGGCGCAATCTGGCCTTTTCGCTTGAGCAGTTGGTGGCCGCTTACACTGCGCTGCGTGTCGTTACCAATACTTAGCGACCATGTGCAGCATCGGCCAGTTGCGCGGTGTCGACCCGCACAAACACCGAATCGCCCACCGCCGTCAGCACATCACCGGCAAACACCTCGCAAATCACCCGGGTCTTGCGCCCGACGTCGCCTTCGACTTTCGCCCGCAAGGTCAGGGTGACGCCCATGGGCGTCGGTTTTATGAACTTGAGGCCGAGGTTGCCGGTGACGCAGTCGATGCGCGGCAACGTTCCGGGTTCGCGCTGTTCGGCGCGGTAGTGGTAGGCCATCGCCGTCCAGTTGGAGTGGCAATCGACCAGCATTGCGATCAGCCCGCCGTAGACCAGGTCGGGCCAGCCGCAGTATTTGGCGTCTGGCACGTGCTCGGCGAGGACGTGCACGCCATCTTCATGCCAGTGGCTTTTGATGTGCAGGCCATGGGGGTTGCTGCTGCCGCAGCCATAGCAAACGCCTTCTGGCGCGGCGCTGTCTTGCAGGGAAGTGTCGAGGCTGGACATGGTGGTGGTCATCCTTGTGTGGGGAGCCCGGTCAGGCGCAGGCGGTTGCGACCGCCGCGTTTGGACTCGTAGAGCGCGATATCGCCTTGTTCGATCAACGCCGTGAGGCTGGCGGGCGGTTGTTCGAACAGACTGGCGCCGATGCTCAACGTGACGGCTTCGGGCGTGGGGAATGTCTGTGAGGTGGTGTGCAGAAACTGTTCGCGCAGGCTGTTGCCCAGCTCGACGATGCGCTCGTTTGAGGCGCCGCCCAGCAGAATGACAAACTCGTCCCCGCCCAGGCGTGCGGTCAATGCATTGCGCGGTAGCAGCGAGCGGATCATTTCGCTCAATGCAATCAACAGACGATCGCCCGCGGTATGGCCGTATTGGTCGTTGACCAGTTTGAAGTTGTCGATGTCGATCAGCAGCAGGGCGCCGGGGCGTTCTGCGCAGACGTCGGCGAGCAGGCGCGCGGCGCGTTTCTCCAGGGCGCGGCGATTGTAGAGGGCGGTCAGCGGGTCACGTTCGGCGAGGCGTGCGATCTCTTTTTCCCGGCGGTAGCGTTCGGTGCCGGTCATCGACAGCGCGATCAACATGATCGCCATGGCACCTTCGACCAGCGAAATCTGGATGATCTCGCCGCGAAATGCCGCCAGATCGATCAGCGTGCCGGGGATGACCACCGTCAGGGCCTTGGCGACATAGAAGCTTCCGTGAATCAGCAGCACATAGCGCAGTTGCACCGCGCCCACGCTCAGCGATTTGCCATGCGGGCGCAGCAGCGTGCTCGCCTTGAGCGTTGCCAGCGCCACCAGCAGCGAGTTGGCCGCGAGCATGACTTTTGACCACAGTGGCCCGTCGGGCAATAACAACATCACCAGCCAGGTGAGGAAGATCAGGTACCAGCCGCGGGACAGACGTATCTGGGTGAAGCGCGCAACGCCCAGCAGAAACAGAAAGTGCGCGGTAACCAGCAGGCCGTTGGCGAACCAGATGCCGATCAGCAAAAAGCCGCTGCTGCGCAGCAGGGCGAGGGTGGAACCGACGGTAATGGTGGCGAAACCGGCGCTCCAGAACAGCAGCGAAGGTTCACGGATGCTCCGCCATTCGATCGCCAGGTACAGCGCGGCAGCGGCTGCGAGGGCGATGGAAAGGGTCAGCATCGTTGGCGGGTCGAGCGGCATTTCTGGGCGAGCCTGTCTGAGGGGCAGTGAGACGGGCGATTGTAAGCGTTTGCAGGGTTTTTTCGCAGAGGCCGTGTTGCCGCGCAGACCACTGGCAGCGAGGCGGGCGCGAACGGCATGCGCCGCCGCGCCGATGGCGCACTGGACTGGCTCAGCGGGACACCTGCGGTTCGACCGTCGGCAAGTCTAGTCGGTCATTGCTGCGGCGCGAGCCAGGTGTCCACTACCCGACGATCCAGCTCTTCCCAGTACGCCATGCCCAACACCCGGGTGGTGTTCAGACCGCGCAGATAACCGCGCAACTGATGGGCGGTGTCGCGGATCAGTTGCGGGTCTTGGGGGTTTTTGTCCAGCAATACGCTTTCGTACTGGACCAGGTACTCCGCCACTCGCTCGCGAAAGTCGGGCAGGACAGCGTCTCGGATCAGGTCGAACGTTCTCAAAGAGGGGGCCCTCATTCATGTTTTTCTAGTTGTAGTGAGTGTGTATCAGTCTGTAAGTCGCGCAACTATTGCTAGAAGTAATAGTGACCATCAATAAACGCAAGTTCTGCTTTGTTGGCAATGGGCGGAAAATCGCCCCCATCGAACACGCAGCTCAAGGAATTTGCGCGATGAACACTTTGACCCGACTGGCTCTGGTCGCCCTGCTGATGGGCGGAGCGGTTGCCGCTGCACCGGCCTACGCAGACGAAGCCCGGTCGTGTCATCTGCAACCCATCGAAGGCAGCAGTGCAACCTTGCGGCATTCGCAAACGGTGGGTGTGGTGTACAGCGAGAACACCCTGGAGAACCTGCAATACCTTGAGCGTTACCACGCGATGGCCGCCAACGGTGCAAAAGATGCGCTCGACTCGCGTATCCGTGAAGCCTTCGTCGGCAGTTCCGATCCGGAACTGGCCATTGACTGGTTGATGAGTTCGCTGCAGCAACAGTTTTTGTCGGTGACCGTCTACGACAGCCTTGATGCGCTGGTCCAGGCCCACCCGGACATCGTGGTCAAGCTCGATACTTTCAGCCGCTTGCTGACCCAACGCAACAGCCTGGTGGAAGCGCGATTTACTGCGCGGTTCTACGACGCTGACCTGCAATACATCGGCAAGGCCGAAGGCGCGGTGGAACAGCAGTTGCCTTCGGTCTGGGTGCACAACCAGGCCGCACCGGCGATCGCTGCACAGATCGACAAGCAGCGTGACCTGCAATTTGCCGCGTTAAAGCAATTCGATGTGTCGCTCAAGGCGCTGGTGGCGTCGAGCTGAACACTTAAAACATAAATGGCAACGGCGGCTCCGTGAGGCTGAACCGTTGCCGGTTGAACCGAACCTTTATATTCAGGATTACGCCGATGCGTCTTTTATTTGTGCCTGCCATGGCCGTTGCTTCCTTGTTGCTCGCCGGTTGTGCCTCTGCGCCGAACAACCCGACCCTGACCTTGCAGACCAGCAAGACCCCGGCGCAATACGCCGATTGTGTGGTGCCGAAGCTGCAGGGCAGCGCGCTGAATCCGACCGTCTCGCAAACCCAGCGCAGCTACCGGATTGTCGTGCCGAGCAAGATTTCCGCCGACAACGTGCTGGAAGCCTACAAGGCCGGTACTGGCGGCAAGGTGTTCCTCTATGAGCGTCACTTGCTGGCTTCGAACTACCTGCCTTCGAGTTTTGAACGCGCCGCTCAGGACTGCATCTGATTAAACCCCGTACACATCTGTGAAAGAGCTCCTTTGGTTGGCCGCAACCAACCAATTTTTTGCCCCGCGCCTTCATTCGGTCGCGGGGTTTTTTTTGCCTTGGAATTGCGCAGGTCAGGCGATGTCGATCACGACCTTGCCGACGCCGGTGCCTTGCTCGACCGCATCGTGGGCCTGGCGGGCTTCGCTGAGGCTGAAGCGCTGCGGATGCATCAATGGCTTGACCTTGCCTTCTTCGATCAGCCGCGTGGCATAACCGAGAATTTCGGCGTGGTGCTTGCGGCCTGTGCCGGTGAGCATCGGCAACAGCACGAAAATCCCCGACAGCGTCGCACTGCGCAGTGAGCCGGTGGCCAGGTTGTGGGTGCCGAACGCGGCGCAACTGCTGACGTGGCCATAAAGTGCAATCGCGGCAAACGAATCGTCGAGGCTCTTGCCGCCGACGGTGTCGTAGATCACGTCGAAACCTTTGCCGCCGGTGTACTGGTTCACGTAGTGCTCGACCGACTCGTTGCGATAGTCGATCGCCGTGGCGCCGTAACCTTCGACAATCGCGCGCTTGCCCGGCGACACCGTGGCGAACACTTCCGCGCCCAGCGCCTTGGCAATTTGCACGGCCATGTGGCCGACACCGCCCGCGCCGCCATGCACCAGCACTTTCTGACCGGCGTGGACGTGGGCGCGATCGACCAGACCTTCCCAGGCGGTGAGGAATACCAGCGGAATCGCTGCGGCTTCACGAAACCCGAGGTTTTTCGGCTTGCGCGAGACCAGATCGGCATCCACCGCGAGGTATTCGGCCAGCGAGCCCGGCAAGCCGCGTACGCCACCGACCATGCCGTAGACTTCATCGCCGACGGCAAAATGCGTGACGTCGCTGCCCACGGCTTCGATCACCCCGGCCATGTCCGTGCCGAGTATCGCCGGCAGCTCGGGCGTGGCGTACGGCGCGTTGCCGGAGCGGATCTTGTAGTCGATCGGGTTGACGCCACTGGCGATGACCCGCACCAACACTTCATGAGCTTGCGGCTGAGGACGGTCGATGTGCGCTTCACGGAAGACCTGGTCGGCGTAGTCATCGAGGATCAACGCACGAATAGTCGGTTGGCTCATTACCTTGCCTCGCTGTCATTTTCAGAGAAGCCGCTATGTTGGTAGCGGCTGGGCGGTTTGTCGACCCCTGAAACGGGACGCAGGCTGTAGGCAAAATCCGACGGTTGAAAGTGCTCGCGGGTGTCCATGCGTACCCCGCGCAAGGGCGCCGTTTGCCCCTCTGAGGCATAGAGCGTCTGCGCGCAATAACTGATCAGCAGGGTGCGTCGACGTGCGCCGCTCAGGTTCAAACTGCCCGCATGCACCAGGTCGACATCAAAAACCAGAATGTCCCCGGCACAGCCCGATAGCTGCACACACTCGCCGGTGTCATCGATGTCCAGAGACGTTGCTTGCGGCTCGGGGCGGTGGCTGCCGGGCACAATGCGTGTCGCCCCGTTAGCGGGGCCGTAATCGTCGAGATACGCCAGGGCGTTGACCCTGTCGCCGGGGCGTTGCGCCGACAGGTCGCGATGCAGCGGCTGATGGCCGCCACCGCCGAGCGGCTCCC
>NZ_AKJD01000183.1 GCF_000282515.1 Pseudomonas sp. GM80 | reverse complement strand
AGCCTTCGGCAGCTCCTACAAAGGAACGCAATCCCATGTAGGAGCTGCCGCAGGCTGCGATCTTTTGATTTGGCTTTTTAACCGTCTGGCCCGCAGCTGTTCCCAAATCCCTCAAGGGCTGGAACAATGCGGGCCACTTTGTAGAGCGTTTTCGCGGGGGAGTTGCGGGTGCAGATTCAGGGACATTACGAGCTTCAATTTGAAGCGGTGCGCGAGGCTTTCGCAGCACTGTTCGACGATCCCCAGGAACGCGGCGCAGCCTTGTGCATTCAGGTCGGTGGACAAACCGTCCTCGACCTCTGGTCCGGTACCGCCGACAAGGACCGTGCCGAGGCCTGGCACAGCGACACCATCGCCAACCTGTTCTCCTGCACCAAAACCTTTACCGCTGTCACCGCGCTGCAACTGGTCGCCGAAGGCAAGCTGCAACTCGATGTTCCGGTCGCGCGCTACTGGCCGGAATTCGCCGCTGCCGGCAAGGAATCCGTGACCCTGCGCCAATTGCTCTGCCACCAGGCCGGCTTGCCGGCGCTGCGTGAATTGCTCGCCCCCGAAGCCCTTTACGACTGGCAAACCATGGTCGACGCCCTCGCGGCCGAAGCCCCGTGGTGGACGCCGGGCACCGCTCACGGGTATGCCGCGATCACCTACGGCTGGCTGATCGGTGAATTGCTGCGCCGCGCCGATGGTCGTGGCCCGGGTGAGTCCATCGTTGCCCGCGTGGCGAAACCGTTGGGCCTGGATTTTCACGTTGGCCTGGCCGACGAAGAATTCCATCGCGTGGCGCACATCGCGCGCGGCAAGGGCAATGCCGGCGATGCTGCCGCTCAGCGCCTGCTGCAAGTGACGATGCGTGAACCCAGCGCGATGACCACCCGTGCTTTCACCAATCCGCCGTCGGTGCTCACCAGCACCAACAAACCGGAATGGCGACGCATGCAGCAACCGGCGGCCAACGGCCACGGTAACGCGCGCAGCCTCGCCGGTTTCTACGCCGGTTTGCTCGACGGCAGCCTGCTCGAAAGCGACATGCTCGAAGAGCTGACCCGCGAACACAGCCTCGGTGAAGACAAAACATTGCTGACCCGCACCCGTTTTGGTCTGGGCTGCATGCTCGATCAACCGGACGTGGCCAACGCCACTTACGGCCTCGGCCCACGGGCGTTTGGCCATCCTGGCGCGGGCGGTTCCATCGGTTTTGCTGACCCTGAGCATGATGTCGCCTTCGGATTCGTGACAAACACCCTTGGGCCGTACGTTTTGATGGACCCGCGCGCGCAGAAGCTTGCGCGGGTACTTGCCACTTGTCTGTAAAGCGTCAATAGAGGCTCCAGGGTCGGAACCTCGACTGGTTTTTCGATTCAAATCGACTGTTTATCCGGGCGAAAGTGCTCTGATTTTTCATTACTTCATTTTGTGGATTTTCAATGTCATCTAAAAAGACCCTCGCCCTGGCCCTGTGTGTAGCGATCACCGGTTGCGCACAGACCCCGAAAAACGATGCGGACGGCGGCAGTTGGTGGCCGTTCGGTTCTTCCGACACTGTAGCCGCTAAAGAGCCGGCTCCTGCACCTTTGAAGCCAGCTGCCACTGCCCCGGTCGCCAAAACCGAAAGCAGCAGCCCTTGGTACTGGCCGTTCGGTTCCGATGATGAAGCGGCCAAGGCTGACATGAAGGCTGAAGTCGCACCGGAAGCCAAGAAACCGGTTGCCGTGGCCAAGGCTGACGCCGACACCGGTAGCAAGTGGTGGTGGCCGTTCGGTGGCAAGGATCAGCCGACCACCAAAGCCGTGCCGATGCCGGATCCGAAAGTCACTCAAGCCTGGCTTGACGACTACGAGCCGCGTCTGCGTGAAGCGGTCAAGGACAGCAACCTGCAACTCGAACGCCGTGAAAACGTGCTGGTCGTGACCGCTCCGGTGGAAGGCTCGTTCAACCCGGATCGTCCGGCGATGCTGCTGCCGGTCACCCTCGGTCCGTTCACCCGTGTAGCGAAAATCCTTGAAGCCGACCCGAAAACCGCCGTTCTGGTACTGGGCCACAGTGACTCCAGCGGTGCCGCTCCGGCCAACATCAAATTGAGCCAGGAACGTGCCCAGGCCATTGCGGCGATTTTCCGCCTCAGCGGTTTGCAGCGTGATCGCCTGATGCTGCGCGGCATGGGTTCCGAAGCGCCGCGTGCGGCCAACGACAGCGTTGAAGGCCGTGCCCTGAACCGTCGCGTCGAACTGTTGGTAACCCCGCAAAACACCATGGTCGCGCTGCTGAGCAAGTACAACATGCCAGCGCCGAAGCCAGTGACCATGGTCGCCGCGCAAGACGTCAAGCCAGTGGCCAAACCGGTGACCCCGGCCCCCGCTGCGAAAAAAGCGGCTGTGCCTGCCGCGAAAAAGGCTCCGGCCAAGAAAGCCGCTGCCAAGGCTCCCGCCAAAAAAGCCCCGGCGAAGGCTCCAGCGAGGAAAACCACGCCAGCCAAAGCCGCCGCGACCGACAAGAAAGTCGCCGCTACCGATACCACCAAGAAGTGATCCGCTAACGAAAAGGAATGCGCCATGACCCAGGCTCTGGCAGATATGCGTCGTGATTACACCCGGGACGGTTTGACCGAGGCGCAAGCCCCGGCCGAGCCATTTGCGCTGTTCCACCAGTGGTTCGCCGACGCGGTGAAAACCGAACAGGCGCCGGTGGAAGCCAACGCCATGACCCTGGCCACGGTGGATGCGGACGGCCGTCCGCATTGCCGCATTCTGCTGCTCAAAGGCCTGGACGAGCAGGGTTTCACCTTCTTCACCAACTACGAGAGTGCCAAGGGCCAACACCTGGCCGCCAACCCGTGTGCCGCCATGACCTTCTTCTGGCCGACCCTCGAGCGCCAGGTGCGCATCGAAGGCCGGGTGGTAAAGGTCACGCCCGAGGAGTCCGATGCCTATTACCAGGTGCGTCCGTTGGGCAGCCGTCTCGGCGCCTGGGCTTCACCGCAGAGCCGGGTGATCAACGGGCGCGGTGAACTGGAGGATTTGCTCAAGGCGACCGAACAGCGCTTTTCCGATACTCAGCCCGACTGCCCGCAACATTGGGGCGGTTATCGCTTGCTGCCTGAGCGCATCGAATTCTGGCAGGGCCGTCCGAGCCGTCTGCACGATCGCCTCAACTACCGTGTGCAGGGCGCTGACTGGATTCTTGAACGTCTGGCACCCTGAGCAGTCTACCGAGCGGGATAGCCTGCCGCAGCGGCCTCAAGCCACTGCGGCAGATCCCGGCGCTTGATCTTCTGCGCCTGAGCGTTCGCCAACTGCTCGAGCATGAAGGCCCGTTTGCCCTCATCCTTGCCGGCCAGCGACAGCGCCAGGTCGCGATCCATCCAGCGTTTGATCCGCACGTACAACCACCCATGGAAGTACAAACCGGCGGCCGTGGTGACGACGATGATCAAGTAATCCATGAAAATCCTTGGTGTCGGTGGCGCAGAATCTGGAATTTGGCGCTACTGTAGGGGCTTCTATAGGGAAAAGTGCAGGCGTCTGTACCTCGCCTGAATGAAAGCCAATTTGTCCGGGCTGCGTCGTGACAGGCGTCAAGCCACGGAGTTTAATGAATATATGTTCCTTTGGAGTTGATGCTATGCGTAAGTCTGTTCTGCTGGTTGCTTCCTTTTCCACGATGGCGATGTTGCTTACCGGCTGCCAATCGAGCCTGACCGGTGACTCCTACTCCCGTGACGAAGCGCGTCGCGTGCAGACGATTCGCATGGGCACCATCGAATCCCTGCGACCGGTCAAAATCGAAGGCACCAAAACCCCGATCGGTGGCATCGCCGGTGCAGCAGTGGGTGGCGTCGGCGGCAGCGCCATCGGTGGCGGCAAGGGCAGCATTGTTGCTGCGGTCATCGGTGCAGTGGCGGGTGGTTTGATCGGTTCGGCCACAGAAGAAGGCCTGACCCGCACGCAAGGTGTGGAAATCACCGTGCGTGAAGACGACGGCAGCATGCGTGCCTATGTGCAGCAGGTTCAGGAGAACGAAGTGTTCCGCGTTGGCGAGCGCGTGCGCATCTCCACCGTTGGCGGCACCAGCCGCGTTTCGCACTAAGCGGGATGCAGGGTAAAGAAAACCCCGATCAGGTGACTGGTCGGGGTTTTTCTTTATTGCTTCCAATTCGTTAGTTCAGTAGTCAGCACAGGTGCCCATGAAAAACTCCAAACCCTTAGGGAGGCTAACTTTGAGAAGAGTTTGCAGCGCTGTGACTTGATCTGTAGTCAATAATAGCTCTCCGGGTTCCAATTCATTCAGGGGCTTAGACTCAACGAGCTGTGCAACTTTTTCGTTCATCTCGCTATCTTTGATATACAACTCGAATTGCAAAGAGTCATCTTCAGCATCATCAGGGTAAAAGCCGGTTATCGAAAGGTAGCGCATGTCTCAATCCTTAATTTCTAGAAGTTCTTCTGTCCGGCTCTGCAGGCCCGGTCTGTTCACCCGTCAGGTGATTGAACTCGCCTAAATGAGTCGTTCCCAACTTGTCGTATTTTTCCACAGCGTTACTTTTGTAATCCCATTCATAGATTCGACCTTTGCGGTCTACCCACCGTGCTCGCTGCTTTCCACCACCTTTCACCGAAGATTTCGACTTTACTCTAACTGCGTCAGGGAAGGCCGGTAGTGTCTCTGGGTGGCCGTAGTAGACATGGTCGCGAGCCCGGCTTAAAACGATGTAAATTGGCCGAATCCCCGAATGCGCTGGAAAAACCAAAATGAAGTCCCGGTACTCAGGCGGATAAACCGGATTGACCAGAATCCCGTCCGCAGCCTTCGTCGGCGGATAAACCCAGATATGCGGTGCTTGCGGTGCAGCCTCCAGCGCAGGAATGCCGAGGATGTCCGAGCCATCAACAGCAGGTGTCCAGATCAGTTCTACGTCTTCACCAAGATCGGCAATAAACTCGCTGCCCCGCGCGCTGAATTGCACGACATCAACCATTTCCCAATCGCGATGTTTGCCGGTGTAGAAGCCGTAGCCCTTCAAGCTTCCATCAGCCTGTTGCTCGACTCTCAACCGGACGCGAGTTCGCGCCTGTTGAAGGCCGCGCAATTGCTCCTCGGTATACAGCGCGCTGTCACCAAGGCTCGATGGCATGAACAGCGCCACCAGACCCACCAATGGCGTAATCACCGGGCTGGATACAATTGCGGGCAGAGCTTTGAAAGCCGAACCTGCCAGCGCAAAACTGCCAAATCCTGTAGGGATGGCCGTTGCACCGATTTTCTTGAGATGAACTGCACCGCTTTCATCGGCTTCGCGGGCACCGAGCAGGATGAGATCGCCGTAATCCTTCAGGCTGTCGGTCGGCACCATCCCCGAGGGGCTCGAGTAGTCGATGATTGCATCCGGCAAGTTGCAGGACTTGGCGAATACGCAGCCGGCACGCTCGGGGTTGGCTTTTTTGACCGCCGCCTCACAGCTACGCTCGAAAGCCTCCTGCCGCGCCAACATGGCGTCGTAAGCGTTTTGTCTGGCGTCGCGCGCGGCCAATTCGCTGGCCTTCATAAAGCGGTGGGTGACGTGATGCCCGTCGCCTTGCGGTGGGTTGGGAAACCCGGGGAATGTCCTTGTTGCCAGCCACTGATCGTCCTTTCGCTCATCCATCGACAGCCCTTTGCAAAGGGCTGGGCAACGTTAACGAAGCAGGAAAGTTGTGGCTGTAGGACGCGTCTCTAAAGACGTGGGGATTGTTCGACGCAAGACTGCTGGCGCTTTGCTGAAGAGCAAGACTATAAAAGAGTCAGAAGATTGGGGAGAAATTCGCGTCCATCACTTACAGCAACTTATCGAGTACGAACTCTTTGAACCATGGCGGCTGGGTGTCTGACTTGATTTCAATCAGTTCGCCATCAGTGATCTCCGCTATTTGCGTCAGGCCTTCACTGCCTTCATCCGAGTTGTCGAAAATATAGGCCCGGTTCGAGGTCAAGATAGCTTCAGACAAGAGCTCAAGAGATCTCCAGTACCGCGCTTGTATTTTTTCAGGAGGAACGCTGTGCCCGCCTTGGGATACTCGATAGGCAACCCTGGCAATATTGATCTGAGGATCGGCTGTCGCGACGTAGTAAACGTAAACCCGGTAACCGGACTGATGGGCCTCGGCGAGCAGGCTGACTTTGTCAGAGGAGGACATGACTGTTTCAAAGGTAAAACTGATGCGTTCTTTGATCAGTGATCTACGTATAAAGTCGGAAAGGGCGGATGCGACGTATGAGTCGATTTCAGTATTGGAAAAGCTGAGGCGTTCGCCATCAATCGTAAGGGCATCGAGCTTTGCTAGTGAATGTGGGGATTTCTTTAGTAGGGCATGTTCACGGAAGAAGTCGAAAATGTCTTCCTTGTGAGCCTCGATGCGATAGGAGGTGAAATCAAAATAGCCCGTATCTTTGATTGCTCGTTCGATGTCATCAGGATTTATGTAGTTGCCCAGCAAATGCGCGGGAACCAGTCGATTGAAGGTGCTTTTTCCTGAGCCGTTCGGGCCCGCGAATATCCGTATCCTCGGTGTGCTCAAGAAGTGGCCTGTTTTGATTTGTTGATGTGCAGGCGAGTGCCGCTTTTCAGATTTCCATAGGTGCCGATTGAGCGCAAAGCAATTGATGTCTTCTCGGTCACTTCAAACAGCTGACCATCTTTGGCAACGAGAACCGCAGCGCCGTTGGCGAGCGCCATTTTATAAGCGTTGCTGAATGCCTTCAGAGCAATGTCCGGAATACGCGATTCCTGTACGGAAATCTGATCGTCCGTCATTGGGCGTTTTTCTGCTTTACGTGACATGGATGACTCCAGAAGCGGTGCTGAGAAGGTGCGGCTGTCAACGAAAGATATAGCACATTTGCAAGGTTCAGAGCCAAGCCCCTCTGGATAGAAGGGCTCTGCCTTTTGTAGAAATATGCGTATCAGGCGTTTTGCAGAGCATTGCGGCGACTCGCCGCTGCCGTCACCGCATAACCAATCAACGCCGCCAGAATCGAGCCGGTCAGAATGCCCATCCGATCCATCCCGGCGTAGTCGCTCACGCCCGGCTCAAAAGCCAGCGAACCGACGAACAGGCTCATGGTGAAGCCGATCCCGCAGAGAATTGCCACGCCCATGACCTGACCCCAGTTGGCGCCTTGGGGCAGGGCGGCGATGCCGACCTTGACCGCCAGCCAGGTCAGGCCGAACACACCGACGGTCTTGCCCAGCAGCAGGCCCACCGCGATGCCCATCGGCACGTGGTGAGTGAAGCTTTCCACGGTCACGCCGCTCAGTGAAAGGCCGGCGTTGGCGAAGGCGAACAGCGGCAGGATGCCGTAGGCCACCCACGGGTGCAGCGCATGTTCGAGGGTCAGCAGCGGCGACGGCTCGGCGTTTTTCGTGCGCAACGGGATGCAGAAGGCCAGGGTCACGCCCGCCAGCGTCGCATGCACGCCGCTCTTGAGGACGCAGACCCAGAGGATCAATCCAATGATCATGTACGGCCCGAGCTTGACCACCCCGAGCCGGTTCATCGCCACCAGCGCCGCGATGCACGCCGCCGCCAGGCCCAGTGACAGGGTTGAGAGTTCGCCGGAGTAGAAGATCGCGATGATCACGATGGCGCCGAGGTCATCGATGATCGCCAGGGTCATCAGGAACAGCTTCAGTGACACCGGGACACGCTTGCCGAGCAACGCCAGTACGCCGAGGGCGAAGGCGATGTCGGTGGCGGTCGGGATCGCCCAGCCGCTCAGTGCGGCCGGGTTGTCACGGTTGAGAAACCAGTAGATTAGCGCCGGCACCAGCATGCCGCCGATCGCCGCCGCGCCGGGCAGGACGATCTGCGAGGGCTTGGACAGCTGACCGTCGAGCACCTCGCGCTTCACTTCCAGGCCGATGAGCAGGAAGAACATCGCCATCAGACCGTCGTTGATCCACAGCAGCAGGGGTTTGGCGATTTTCAACGCACCGATCTGCGCCACCACGGGGGTGTCGAGCAGGCCGGTGTACAGCCACGACAGCGGCGAGTTGTTGATAATCAGGGCCAGGATGGCTGCGGCGATCAATAACAGACCGCTGGCAGCTTCCAACTGAAAGAAACGCGTGAAAGTGCTACGCAGAGGCAAGGTCGCTCTCCATCGAATCGTCAAAAAGGTGGGACACCCTAACCCGTACTGTTAGTTGTTAAAACAAAAGTTATATTCTTTTTTGTTATATGGCGTTACAACGCGGCTGAGCCCCGGCCACGCTGAGCCTAGCAGTTGCCCGACACATTGAGACGCAGCTGTATCTGTGCGTGAAGGAGGATTTTTCCTAAGCTGGTGAGCAAGCTTTTCGAACAGATAGACCACCTGCCCGATTCAACGAGAACCATCACCATGAGCGACAACCGACAGTGGGCCCGCGAAGCCATCCGCATCATCGAAGCGGATTTTCAGCGCAGCGCCGACACCCATCTGATTCCCTTGCCGCTGCCAGGTTTTGCCGGCATCGAGTTGTATTTCAAGGACGAGTCCAGCCATCCGACCGGCAGCCTCAAACATCGGCTGGCACGTTCGCTGTTTCTCTATGCGTTGTGTAACGGCTGGCTTAAACCCGGCGCGCCGGTGATCGAAGCGTCCAGCGGCTCGACGGCAATTTCCGAAGCCTATTTCGCACGGATGCTCGGTTTGCCGTTCATTGCGGTGATGCCGGCAACTACCTCGAAAGAGAAGATCGCGCAGATTGCGTTCTACGGTGGCCAGAGTCATCTGGTGCAAGATCCGACGCAGATCTACGCCGAATCCGAGCGTCTGGCGCGTGAGCATGGTGGCCATTTCATCGACCAGTTCACCTACGCCGAACGTGCCACCGACTGGCGCGCGAACAACAACATCGCCGAGTCAATCTTTCAGCAGATGCGTTACGAGCAGCACCCGGAACCGAGCTGGTTGATTTCCAGCCCCGGCACCGGCGGCACCACCGCGACCCTCGGCCGTTACGTGCGCTATCGCCAGCATTGCACCCGCGTGTTGTGCGCCGACGCCGAGCGCTCGGTGTTCTTCGATTACTACCAGAGCGGTGACGCGAGTTTGCGCCTGGATTGCGGTTCACGCATTGAGGGCATTGGCCGGCCACGGGTGGAGGCGTCGTTCCTGCCCAAGGTGATCGATGCGATGGTCAAGGTGCCGGATGCCTTGTCGTTGGCGGCCATGCATTATCTGGCGCAGCGTCTGGGACGGCATGTTGGTGGGTCGAGCGGGACCAATCTGATCGGCGCGCTGATGGCGGCGCAGCAGATGAAAGCGGCGGGGGAGTCGGGGTCGATCGTGGCGATTCTGTGCGATGGCGGCGAGCGGTATGCCGACACGTATTACGATCAGGATTGGCTGAGAGCGCAGGGCTATGAGCTGAGTGGGTTGATCGAAGCCGTGACAGCGAGTGCCGAGCGCGGTGAACCGCTGCCGACCTCAGTCCTGCGCGCCAACATCTGACACACCGAAATCAATGTGGGAGCTGGCTTGCCAGCGATGGCAGTGGTTCAGTCAACATTAATGTTGAACCTGAGTCCGTCATCGCTGGCAAGCCAGCTCCCACAGGGCAGGGGATGCTGATCAGTCAGTCAGGCCGAGGATATCGCGCGCCACGGCTTCGGCAATGCGAATCCCGTCAACACCCGCCGACAGAATCCCGCCCGCATAACCGGCGCCTTCACCGGCCGGGAACAGGCCCTTCACGTTCATGCTCTGCAGCGTCTCGTTACGCGTAATGCGCAGCGGCGACGAGGTGCGCGTCTCGATCCCGGTCAACACCGCATCGTGCAGCGAATACCCGCGAATCTGCTTTTCGAATGCCGGCAAGGCCTCGCGGATGGCCTCAATGGCAAAGTCCGGCAACGCCAGAGCGAGGTCGCCCAGCGCGACGCCCGGCTTGTACGAGGGCTCGACTTCGCCCAGCTCGGTCGAAGGAATGTCATTAATGAAGTCGCCGACCAGTTGCGCCGGCGCCTTGTAATCGCTGCCACCCAGAATGAACGCGTGGGATTCCAGACGTTCCTGCAACTCGATCCCTGCCAGCGGGCCGCCCGGATAATCGACTTCCGGGGTAATACCGACAACGATGCCGGAGTTGGCGTTGCGCTCGTTACGCGAGTACTGGCTCATGCCGTTGGTGACTACGCGGTTCGGCTCGGAAGTCGCCGCAACCACGGTGCCGCCCGGGCACATGCAGAAGCTGTAGACCGAACGGCCGTTCTTGGCGTGGTGCACCAGTTTGTAGTCGGCGGCACCGAGTTTCGGGTGTCCGGCGTACTTGCCCAAGCGCGCACGGTCGATCAGCGATTGCGGGTGTTCGATGCGGAAACCCACCGAGAACGGCTTGGCTTCCATGAACACGCCACGGCTGTGGAGCATGCGGAAGGTGTCGCGGGCGCTGTGGCCGAGGGCCAGAACCACGTGTTTCGAATGCAGGGTTTCGCCGCTGGCCAGCTCGACGCCGACCAGTTGGCCGTCTTCGATCAGCACGTCGGTGACGCGTTCCTGGAAGCGCACTTCGCCGCCCAGTTCGCGGATCTGCTCGCGCATGTTTTCAACCATGCCGGTCAGGCGGAACGTACCGATGTGCGGTTTGCTGACGTAGAGGATTTCTTCCGGCGCGCCGGCCTTGACGAACTCGTGCAGGACTTTGCGGCCAAGGAACTTCGGATCCTTGATCTGGCTGTACAGCTTGCCGTCGGAGAACGTGCCCGCGCCGCCTTCGCCGAACTGCACGTTGGATTCTGGGTTGAGTACGCTTTTACGCCACAGGCCCCAGGTGTCTTTGGTGCGCTGGCGGACTTCGGTGCCGCGTTCGAGGACGATCGGCTTGAAACCCATTTGTGCCAGCAACAGGCCGGCGAAGATCCCGCACGGGCCAAAACCGACAACGATCGGGCGCTGGCTCAGCTCGCTTGGCGCCTGGCCAACAAATTTGTAGCTGACATCCGGCGCCACGTTGACGTTACGGTCGTCGGCGAACTTGCCCAACACCGTGGCCTCGTCGCGCACGCTGAGGTCGATGGTGTAGATGAAGCACAGTTCGGAGGACTTTTTGCGCGCATCGTAGCTGCGCTTGAACAAGGTGAAATCGAGCAGATCATCGCTGGCGATGCCCAGGCGCTGCACGATGGCAGGGCGCAGGTCTTCTTCGGGATGGTCGATTGGCAGCTTGAGTTCAGTGATTCGTAACATGGCGAGGATCCGGGTTCGCGGGGCGCACAACTGCGCCAAGGCGTTTGAAGGCCGCGATTATAAGCCGCAAAGGCCGGATCCGGTGAGGCTAAAACGCTCAGTCGTTGCGCGATCCGCCGAAATACCCGCAACCGCGCTGCACCTGGCCGTCGATGCGCAACTCGGCGCTCATGTGCTGCACGCTGCCGGTGTTGCTGTCGACGCAGCGCTGCGGCGCGACCCACAATTCGATGCGCTGGTTGTTGGCTTCACTGCTGAGGTTGAAGCGGCCGTCGCCCAGTTGCTCTTCAACATAAGGCACGGCGAGTGGCGGCTGGCCTTCACGGTCGATGACCATGCCTTTGCCGCTGACCTTGACGTTCCACTCCGGGCCATGGCCGGTCGCGCGCAGGATCAGCAGTTTGAAATTCGGATCATCGCAGGCCGTACCGGAGCGCTCGACGCGGTACAGCTGCGTCAGATCGAGGCGATCACCGGCGACTTTGCCGCGAACATCGGCAAACAGTTTGCCCTGCTCATCGGCGAGGGTCGCGGCCTCTTGCAGGACGCTGGTGCCGCCGATGTCATTGACCACCAGTTGGCGCTGATCCTGACACGGCTGAAACACCAGTTTGCCGTCAGCGGCGGTCAGTTGCCCCTGCATCCGCGTCTGCCCGACGTGCGAGGCACTTTCACGCTGGCCATCGAACAATTGGCAGGCGGCAAACAATGGCAGCAAGGCAACCAGGACTAACGAACGGGCAACACGCATCTTCGACTCTCCAGACAAGTGCCGCCACGTTACTGAGGGTGGGCGGTGATCACAAGGCTTGTGTGGCCGATGCCTGCCTACGCTTGAGTTGAGCACCGGGCCACAGCATAGTGGCGCACCTGTCCAGCAGCGGGCTCATCAGACATGCAGCAAAACTCTTCGGTGTTTCCTCAACGACTGCATGCGCTGGACGCATTGCGCGGCCTCGCGGCGCTGGCCGTGGTGTTCTGGCACTGGCAACACTTTTTTTTCCTCGGCGCAGTGCCCGGTCCGTTACTGCGCGAGGAACAACCGTTTTTCAGTGTTTTTTCGCTGTTCTACCGCCATGGCGGCGATGCCGTTTCGCTGTTTTTCAGTCTCTCCGGGTTTGTGTTTTTCTGGTTGTTTGCGCGTGCCCTCGCGCAGCGCGAATTGAGCGCCAAACAGTTTTTCATTGATCGGTTCAGCCGGATTTACCCATTGCATCTGGTGACATTTGTTGTCGTCGCAGTGCTGCAAAAGATCTACGGCGCCTACACCGGTAACGCATTTGTTTATCCTTTCAACGATGCGTATCACGCGTTGTTGAATGTGCTTCTGGCGCCCGCGTGGGGGTTCGAGGACGGTTGGTCGTTCAATGGGCCGGTCTGGTCTGTCTCGGTGGAAGTGCTGTTGTACGGCGCATTTTTTCTGTTGTGGCGTTATGCGCCTGCGCCGCTAGTCATCAGCGTCGGTTTGGTGGTCAGTGCCGCATGGATATTTCCCGCACACTACAAAATCGCCCTGGGTGTGATCGGATTTTTCGGCGGTGGCTTGGCCTACTTCGGGGTGGCCGCGTTGTTGCGGCGGTTTGCCGAGCGCTGGGTGGGTGTGAGTCTGGCGCTCGTCTGCGCGGCAGGCTGGTGGTTGTTCGACGATGCAAACCAATCGGCACTGATCAAATTTGCCGTACTGTTTCCGCTGTCCGTCGCCTGCGTGGCGGCCTGTCACTCATGGCTGGAACCGTTGGCCAGGCGTCTGTCCTGGCTTGGCGACATCAGTTACGCCACCTATTTACTGCATTTCCCGCTGCAAATTTCTGCGGCGTTGCTGGCCGACAAATTCTTCCATGGGCGCGAGGTGTTTTATCAACCGTGGAGTTTTTTGCTGTTTTTCACGGTGTTGATCGGCGCCAGCCTGCTTTGCAATCGTCTGTTCGAACGACCGCTGCAGCGCTGGCTTCGACAGCGCGCCGGTGGGTACGCCAAGCAACTTGAACCCGCTCGCTGACCCACCTCGTTGCAGTAGACGGCTCAGTTCACATGAAACGTCTGACCGGTTTGCAGGCCTTCGACACTTTTCGCGTAGGCCAACGCCACATCTGCCGCAGCAACTGGCTTATAGCCGCGGAAGTACGGCGCATATTTGCCCATCGCTTCCAGCAGCACGGTCGGACTGACCGAATTCACCCGCAGGCCGCGCGGTAACTCAATGGCGGCCGCCCGCACAAAACTGTCCAGCGCACCGTTGACCAGCGCCGCCGACGCACCGCTGCGGATCGGATCATGACTGAGCACGCCCGTGGTGAAGGTGAACGAAGCGCCATCATTGGCGAATTCGCGGCCGATCAACAGCAGGTTGACCTGGCCCATCAGCTTGTCCTTGAGGCCGAGGGCGAAGCTGTCTCCAGTCATCTCGCCGAGCGGCGCGAAGGTCACGTTACCGGCAGCGCAGATCAGCGCGTCGAACTTTCCGGTCTGTTCGAACAATTGGCGAATCGATGCGCTGTCGCTGATATCGACATTGAGATCACCGCTGTTGCGACCGATGCGAATGATTTCGTGACGTTGCGAGAGCTCTTTGTCCACGGCTGAACCAATGGTGCCGCCAGCGCCTATCAATAGAATTTTCATCGAGCTGTACCTCAAGTGATTGAACGAGGACTCAGTCTAGAGTGGTTTTTTCTGCGGATAAGCGCACTAATAGGCAACCTTTGGTTTTCAAATGGAAACAATCCATGAGCGAAATGGATGATCTGGCGGCGTTTGCCGTGTTGATCGAGGCCGGCAGTTTTACCCTGGCGGCGCAGCAGTTGGGCTGCAGCAAGGGGCAGTTGTCCAAACGCATCAGCCAACTTGAAGCGCGCTTTTCTGTGGTGCTGCTGCAGCGCACCACGCGTCGCTTGAGCCTGACGGCGGCAGGTGCGGCGTTGCTGCCGCAAGCGCAGGCGCTGGTCGTGCAGGTCGAAAAAGCGCGTCAGGCGTTGGCGCGGCTGAAAGACGATATGGCCGGTCCGGTGCGGATGACGGTTCCTGTTTCGCTGGGGGAAACCTTTTTCGATGGCTTGCTGCTGGAGTTCTCGCAGGAATATCCCGAGGTGCAGATCGAACTGGAGCTGAACAACAGCTATCGGGATTTGTCCCGCGACGGTTTTGATCTGGCGATTCGCAGCGAGGTGGCCAACGACGAGAGACTGGTCGCCAAGCCGCTGCTGGCCTGGCAGGAAATGACCTGTGCCAGCCCGGCGTATCTGCAGCGCTTTGGCGAACCGACGACCCCGCAGGCGCTGGCCGAGCACCGTTGTTTGCTCAACAGCCACTACAGCGGCCGTGAGGAATGGCTGTATCACCAGCAGCACGAATTGCTGCGAGTACGGGTGTCGGGGCCGTTCGCCAGCAATCACTACAACCTGCTGAAGAAAGCTGCGCTCACTGGTGCAGGCATCGCCCGATTGCCTTCGTACTTGCTCCAGGCGGAATTGGCTGACGGCCGATTGCGCCTGCTGCTGCGCGACTATCAGACCCGACGGATGCCGATGTATCTGGTGCATCCGTATCAGGGCGGTTTGCCGAAACGCACGCAGGTATTGGCGGACTATCTGATCGGCTGGTTCAAGCGCAGCGGCGAGGCGCTGGATCGCCTCCAGCACTGACCCGTTTCCCCTGTAGGAGCTGCCGAAGGCTGCGATCTTTTGATCTGGCTTCGAAAAAAACAGAATCAAAAGATCGCAGCCTTCGGCAGCTCCTACATGAGTGTCAGTGGTTGTAGTGTTTGGCGATCAGGTGGTCGAGCGAGAGTTTTCCCGGCCCGGTCGCCATCAGGTACAGCAACACTGCCGCCCAGGTGCCATGAGTCGGGTAGGCATCGGGATACACAAACAGCTGAATGGTCAGGGTCATGCCCAACAATGCCAGCGCCGAAAACCGTGTGGCGAAGCCGATCAGGATCAGCACCGGAAAGAAGTGCTCGGCAAACGCCGCCAGGTGCGCGGCAATCTCCGGTGACAGTAGAGGCACGTGGTATTCGCTCTTGAACAAGGGGATGGTCGAGTCGGCCAGACGTGGCCAACCGAGCTCAAAGGTGCCGTCGATCAAGTCGATGGCCAAGCCTTCGACTTTGGTTTGTCCAGACTTCCAGAACACGGCGGCAATCGAAAAGCGTGCAACGAAAGCGATCAGGCTGTGGGGAATTTTTTCCAGCAGCGCGATGGCGTGGACGATCAGGTGATTCATGGCAATTCCTTGGCGTTCAGTTGAGTGATGGCGTTCCGCGCGATCAGCAGACCCAGTACTTCTGTGAGGTCGAATGGTGGGCTGTTCTCTGCCGCCGTCAGCACGGGCATGCCGTCGAGCAGATGGCGGATGAACCCATCGGCGGCGGGTTGAACGGCAAACACTTCGACGTCGAGGTTATTGCGCAGTACCAGCGCACTTTGGCCGTGATTGAGGTCGATGCCCGCGAGCGATGCCCCGCGCTGATGCGCCGCCCAAATGGCAACCACGGGATAGGCCGAACCGAGCACGTGCAGGGACGGATGAAGCCCCACACGCAGCTCGCCGAGAATCTCCGGTTTGGCCAGTGCAGCGGTGATTTCCGCCGGCCGGACAGGCAACGCGTCGGCGGCGTGGTAGGCGAGGGTGCGCAACTGTTCGAGGCGCGCCACATCGGCCAGATACGGCACGCTGGCGGCGGGTTCGAAGGCTGCAATGAAGTCCGCAAACGGTTCGCCATAGCGGCTCATCAGCGGATTTCGGGGCGGGTTTGCCTGTACGAAAAGTGCCGCCATGGCACGGAAAAATTCCTCGCCAACCAACTGCGCGACCACCGGGTAACCGTCAGCCAGCGCGTTGATCAGTGAGCCCAGCACGTTATTGCGATACACCGCGAAACGGCTGGCCGGATCGGCGCCGTTGGCACTGCACAGCCCCTCGGGGCAGGGCAGTTGTCGGTCAAGCAGGGCGGCGGCGAATGCCATTTGACTGCTCATGGCAGTCCCCCGACCTGCCGCAACAACGCGTCGGCCCGTTGCGTCTCGGCAAGCAAAACGTTGAAAGCGGGCACGTTATTGTCGCGCTCGATCAGTGTTGCCACCGGGCCAATGCGCTCCAGCACTTGCTGGTACAACTGCCAGACTGCCTGATCAATCGGTGCGCCATGATCATCGATCAACAAGCGGTCACCGAGGCTGTCGCAATCTTCAGCAAACCCCGCCAGATGAATTTCGCCGACCGCGTGCAACGGCAATGCATCGAGGTAGGCCTGCGGATCGCGCTGATGATTGATGCACGCCACGTAAACATTGTTGATGTCGAGCAACAGACCGCAGCCACTGCGGCGGATCACCTCGGCGATGAACTCTGGTTCATCGATTGTCGAGCGCTGGAACGCCAGATACGTCGCTGGATTTTCCAGCAGCATCGGTCGTTTCAGGGCGTTCTGCACCTGGTCGACATGCGCGCAGACGCGGTTCAGTGTCGGCGTGTCGTAAGCCAGTGGCAGCAGGTCATTGAGAAACACCGGGCCATGGCTGGACCACGCCAGGTGTTCGGAAAAGGATTGCGGTTGATAGCGTCGAATCAGCTCGGCCAATCGTTTGAGGTGCTGTTGATCCAGCGGCCCTTCAGCGCCGATGGACAAACCGACACCGTGCAGCGACAGCGGATACTGCTGACGAATCAAACTGAGAAAATGATGAAACGGGCCGCCGGCCACCATGTAGTTTTCGGCGTGGACTTCGAAGAACCCGATGTCCGGTTGAGTGTCGAGCACTTCACGAAAGTGCCCGGTCTTGAGCCCCAGCCCGGCACGGGGCGGGAGCTCGGCAAGGGCTGCCTGAGTGCCGGGGAGGGGAGTGTCTTGTGTTGTAAACATGATCGTCACTCAGGCAGGACTTGGATCAGGACTTGGCTTTGAAGGCTTCCATCTGACCGAAACCGGTCGGCGAGGTCTTGCTTTCGGTGGTGGCGCAGGTGCCTTTCGGGACGAGTTTCCAGGCGTTGGCCTGGTAGTCCATTTTCGCCGTGCCGGCACACGTGGTGCCTGCACCGGCGGCGCAATCGTTGTGACCTTTCATGGCGACGCCGAAGCATTTTTCCATGTCGTCGGCGGCGTGGGCGGTGGAGACGGCAGCCATGCTCAGGGCAGAACCGAGGGCCAGAACCAGGGCGGTGGCGGACAGGGTGCGGGTGGTAGCAGTCATGATGTTTCTCCAGTATTGATCAGGGTTTTTACAAACGCTTTTGCGCTTGCTTACCCCTCTAGAGAACGCTCATGACGATGCGTTACACCCCACGCAAAATCTTTTTCACTACCCCTGTAGGAGCTGCCGCA
>NZ_AKJD01000182.1 GCF_000282515.1 Pseudomonas sp. GM80 | reverse complement strand
CTGCGATCTTTTGATCTTGAAGGTCACCATCAAAAGATCGCAGCGTGCCGCAGCTCCTACAGGTCGTGTCCGGCAGCACCAAACAAAACGGCCTCCCATTGCGGAGGCCGTTTTGCGTTCAAGGCTGGCGGCTTTTCTTGCGCCGCGCCCACTGTCGCGCCACCCACCAGCGCCAATACATCATCACCACGAAGTAGGCGAGGGCACCCAGTACCAGCCCGCACACCACCGAACCCAGCAGAAACGGCTGCCACAGCGTTGACAGCTCCCCGCTGATCCACTCCCAGGTCAGCTCATCCGGCAGATGCCGCGCCGGCACATCCATCAACCACGCCCCGGCCTGATAGGTGCAAAAAAACACCGCCGGCATGGTGATCGGGTTGGTCAGCCACACCAGGCTGACGGCAATCGGCATGTTCCCGCGCACAGTGATGGCCAGCGCGGCCGCCACCAGCATCTGTGCTGGAATGGGCAGGAAAGCGGCGAACAAACCGACGGCCATCGCCCGCGCGACCGAGTGGCGATTGAGGTGCCAGAGGTTGGGGTCATGCAGCAACTTGCCGAGAAAGCGTAAGGATTTGTGTTCCCTGATGCTCGTCGGGTCGGGCATGTAACGTTTGAATAAGCGCCGGGGCATAAGGCTTCTCGGTCGGTTAAGGCGGCAAGTATGTCTGGATTCTAGGGGGCGCCCATTCAGACTTTGTGACAATTGTTGACGACGGCCATGCCGAACAGCCGCTATGCCTAGAGGTGCGACTCTCAAGGACGGGCTTATGCGCACAGGGATGATGGCGCTGGCAGTCGGTCTGCTGGTGGTGGTTTTTTTGCCGGTTTTACCGCCGGTCGGGTTACTGGTGGTATTGCCGGTGGTGGGGCTGATGTTGCTGCCGTTTCGCAGCTATCCATTGGCGTTTTTGCTGTTCGGTTTCACCTGGGCCGGTGTCGGCGTGCACTGGGCACTGGATGATCAACTGGCGAGCCATCTCGACGGCGAGACGCGTTGGCTGGAGGGGCGAGTCGTCGGCCTGCCGCAGCACAGTGATGGCGTCGTGCGTTTTGAATTGGCCGATGCGCGTTCGCGTCATGCAACCTTGCCGCCGCTGATGCGTCTGGCCTGGTATGCCGGGCCGCCGGTCAACAGCGGCGAGCGCTGGCGACTGGCGGTCAAGCTCAAACGTCCCGCCGGCCTGCTCAATCCTGAGGCCTTCGATTACGAAGCGTGGCTGTTGGCGCAGCGCATCGGCGCGACGGGCACGATCAAGGACGGTGAGCGTCTGAACACGGCGCGATGGGCGTGGCGCGACAGCCTTCGTCAGCTTTTGCTTGAAGTCGATGCGCAAGGTCGCGAAGGCGCGTTGGCGGCGCTGGTGCTCGGTGACGGTTCCGGGCTCAGTCGCGAGGATTGGCAGGTCCTGCAGGACACCGGCACCGTGCATTTACTGGTGATTTCCGGCCAGCACATCGGATTGCTCGCGGCGGTGATGTACCTGCTGGTTGCAGGACTCGCTCGTTACGGGTTGTGGCCGCTGCGTTGGCCGTGGCTGCCGTGGGCCTGTGGCCTGGCTTTCGCCGCTGCCGTCGGTTACGGCTTGCTCGCCGGTTTTGATGTGCCGGTGCAGCGCGCTTGCGTGATGGTCGGGCTGGTGCTGCTGTGGCGCCTGCGCTTTCGCCATCTGGGGGCGTGGTGGCCGCTGCTGCTGGCGTTCAACGGCGTGTTGTTGCTGGACCCGCTGGCCAGCTTGCGCCCGGGTTTCTGGTTGTCTTTCGCTGCTGTGGCGGTGCTGGTTTTCACCTTCAGCGGTCGGCTGGGCGCGTGGCGCTGGTGGCAAACCTGGACGCGAGCGCAGTGGTTGATTGCCATCGGCTTATGCCCGGTGTTGCTGGCGCTGAACCTGCCAATCAGCCTCAGCGGGCCGCTGGCCAATCTGCTGGCGGTGCCGTGGGTCAGCCTGGTGGTGCTGCCGCCGGCCTTGCTCGGCACATTGTTGTTGCCGCTGCCCTATGTCGGCGAAAGCTTGCTGTGGCTGGCCGGTGGATTGATCGATGGGCTGTTTCGCGCGCTGGCGGTGATTGCCGGGATCTGGCCTGCGTGGACAGCACCGTCGATATCCAAATGGGTGTGGGCGTTCGGCAGTCTGGGTGCCGTGTTGTTGCTGTTGCCGCGCGGCGTGCCGATGCGGCCGCTGGGCTGGCCATTGTTGTTGATGCTGGTGGTGCCGCCGCGTGAGCGGTTGGACGAAGGTGTGGCTGACGTCTGGCAACTGGATGTCGGTCAGGGGCTGGCGATCCTGATCAGAACCCGTCACCACGCGCTGCTCTATGACGCCGGCCCGCGTTTCGGCGATTTCGATCTGGGCGAGCGCGTGGTGCTACCGGCGTTGCGCAAACTCAGCGTGGAGAACCTCGATCTGATGCTGCTCAGCCACGCCGATGCAGATCATGCCGGCGGTGCGCTGGCCGTCGCCCGAGGCCTGAAGGTCGGCAGGGTACTCAGTGGCGATCCGCCGGGGCTGCCGGCCGAGCTTGGCGCTCAAGCCTGCGAAAGTGGTGAGCAATGGGAGTGGGATGGCGTGCGTTTTCAGCTCTGGGTATGGTCGGACGCCCACGACAGCAACCAGCGCTCCTGCGTGTTGCAGATCGAGGCCAGTGGCGAACGTCTATTGCTGACGGGCGATATCGACACTCACGCCGAACGCGTTCTGCTCGACAGTCCATTGGCCGTGCCCACGCAATGGTTGCAGGCCCCGCACCATGGCAGCCGCAGCTCGTCGTCCATGGCCCTGCTCAAGGCGCTGAAGCCTGAAGCCGTGTTGATCTCCCGAGGTCACGGCAATTCCTTCGGCCATCCGCATTCGACCGTACTGGCGCGCTATCGCAAACAAGGCCTGCGCATCTATGACAGTGCCGAGCAGGGCGCTATTCATCTGCAACTGGGTCGCTTCACGCCACCGTGGACGATGCGTCAACAGCGGCGTTTCTGGCGCGATCCGCCTGCGCTCGCCCGTTGATCGGTGCCAGCATGGATGGCACATCACGGTCGTCGGAGGGGCGGGTCTTAATCGCGGATCGGTATGGTAAAGTGGCGCACTTTTTCGAGGGGACTGTCACTGTGTGGGAATTGGTCAAATCCGGCGGCTGGATGATGTTGCCGATCATTCTGAGTTCCATCGCGGCCATGGCGATTGTCGCCGAGCGCCTGTGGACCCTGCGCGCCAGTCGCGTCACCCCCGAGCATCTGCTGGGCCAGGTCTGGGTGTGGATCAAGGACAAGCAGCTCAACAAAGAAAAACTCAAGGAGCTGCGTGCCAACTCGCCGCTGGGGGAGATCCTCGCCGCCGGTCTGGCCAACTCCAAGCATGGTCGCGAGATCATGAAAGAGTGCATTGAAGAGGCCGCCGCCCGCGTCATTCACGAGCTCGAACGCTACGTCAATGCGCTGGGCACCATCGCTGCGATGTCGCCGTTGCTGGGTCTGTTGGGTACGGTGCTGGGCATGATCGACATTTTCAGCGCCTTCACCGGTTCCGGCATGACCACCAACGCTTCGGTATTGGCCGGTGGTATCTCCAAGGCGCTGATCACCACGGCAGCGGGCCTGATGGTCGGTATTCCGGCGGTGTTCTTCCACCGGTTCCTGCAACGCCGCATCGATGAGCTGGTGGTGGGCATGGAGCAGGAAGCGATCAAACTGGTTGAAGTGGTGCAGGGCGACCGTGACGTTGACCTGGCCGAGGGCCGCGCGTGAAATTCCGTCGCAAGCCTCGGGAAACGATCGACATCAACCTCGCGTCGTTGATCGACGTGGTGTTCATCCTGCTGCTGTTTTTTGTCGTGACCACTACGTTTACCCGCGAAACCCAGTTGCGCGTCGATCTGCCGGAAGCGGTCAGTGGCTCGCCGGCCGAAGATCAGCAACTCAAGCAGATCGACGTGGCCATCAGCGCTGAAGGCGTGTTTTCGGTGAACAACAAGATTTTGCCGAAAAATGATCTGGCGACCTTGATGGAAGCCATGCAGAAAGAATCCAACGGCGACACCACTATGCCGTTGTCGATCAGTGCCGACGGCAAGACTCAGCATCAATCAGTGATCACCGCCATGGACGCGGCCGGCAAGCTCGGTTTCAGCCATCTGCGCATGACCACTGTTGAGGCGGCGCCGAAATCCTGATGAGCCTGGCCGATCGCTTGCTCGCCGCGTGGTATCAGGGTCACCCGGCCCTGACGCTGCTGCGGCCGCTGGAAATGTTGTACCGCCGCGTGGTGGTCAACAAACGTCAGCGTTTTCTCGACGGTGGAGGCCAGATTTACCAGCCGCCAGTGCCGTTGATCGTGGTTGGCAACATCACCGTGGGTGGTACCGGCAAGACGCCGATGATTCTCTGGCTGATCGAACACTGCCGGCGCAGCGGTCTGCGCGTTGGCGTAGTCAGCCGTGGTTACGGCGCCAAGCCGCCGCAGTTGCCATGGCGGGTCGAGGCTGATCAGGCCGCCGACGTTGCTGGCGACGAACCGCTGCTGATCGTCCAGCGCACCGGCGTGCCGTTGATGATCGACCCCGATCGCAGCGCCGCCGTCAAAGCCTTGCTCGCCAGTGAACCGCTGGATCTGATCCTCTCCGATGACGGCATGCAGCATTACCGTCTGGCGCGGGATCTGGAGTTGGTGCTGATCGACGCTGCCCGTGGACTCGGTAATAAACGTTGCCTGCCGGCGGGGCCGTTGCGCGAGCCGATCGAGCGTCTGCAAAGTGTCGACGGCGTATTGTTCAACGGTGCCACGGCTGATCGCGACGACGGTTTCGCTTTCCATCTGCAGCCGACCGCGCTGGTCAATCTGCGCAGCGGCGAGCGTAAATCGCTCGATCTTTTTCCAGCAGGCCAGGCCGTGCACGCGGTCGCCGGGATCGGCAATCCGCAACGTTTCTTCAATACCCTCGAAGCGCTAGACTGGCGAGCAGTCCCGCATGCGTTTGCCGACCACGCCGAATACAGCGTGCAGGCGTTGAATTTTACACCGTCATTGCCGCTGGTGATGACCGAAAAGGACGCGGTGAAGTGCCGTGCCTTTGCTGCTGCCGACTGGTGGTATCTGGCGGTCGATGCCGTGCCGTCGCCTGCCTTCGTGGCCTGGTTCGACACACAGCTGATGCGCCTGTTGCCCGATCGTCTTTTGCCTTAACTCTTTATCCAGGGAATGTTCATGGACACCAAATTGCTCGACATCCTCGCGTGCCCGATCTGCAAAGGCCCGCTCAAGCTCAGTGCCGACAAGACCGAACTGATCAGCAAGGGTGCCGGCCTGGCATACCCGATCCGCGACGGCATCCCGGTGATGCTCGAAAGCGAAGCGCGCACCCTGACCACCGACGAGCGTCTGGATAAATGACCACCGCCTTCACCGTTGTCATCCCGTCGCGTTATGCCTCGACCCGCCTGCCGGGCAAGCCGTTGCTGGACATCGCCGGCAAGCCGATGATCCAGCATGTCTGGGAACAGGCGAGCAAAAGCAGCGCCACCCGTGTGGTGGTTGCGACTGACGATGCGCGCATCGTCGAGGCCTGCAAAGGCTTTGGCGCCGAAGTGGTGCTGACCCGTGAAGATCACAACTCCGGCACCGATCGTCTGGCTGAAGTCGCGGCGAAACTGGGCCTTGAGCCCGACGCGATCGTGGTCAACGTGCAGGGCGACGAGCCGCTGATTCCGCCAACCGTGATTGATCAGGTCGCCGCCAACCTCGCCGCCCACACTGAAGCGCGCATGGCCACCCTGGCCGAGCCGATCGAAGACGTCGACACACTGTTCAATCCGAACGTGGTCAAAGTCGTCAGCGACCTCAATGGTCTGGCGCTGACGTTCAGCCGTGCGACCTTGCCGTGGGCACGCGATGCCTTCGCCAAAAGCCGCGAGCAATTGCCCGAAGGCGTGCCGTACCGTCGCCATATCGGCATCTATGCCTACCGCGCCGGTTTCCTTCAGGATTTCGTCAGCTGGGGCCCGTGCTGGCTGGAGAACACTGAGTCGCTCGAACAGCTGCGTGCCCTGTGGCACGGCGTGCGCATTCATGTTGCCGACGCGCTGATCGCTCCGCCAACCGGCGTCGACACCGTTGAAGACCTTGAGCGCGTTCGTCGCCTGCTGGGGGCCTGATGCGCGTTCTGTTTGTGTGCCTGGGCAACATTTGCCGTTCGCCCACGGCCGAAGGCGTATTGCGCCACAAATTGCGTGAAGCAGGGCTCGCGGAACAGGTCGAAGTGGCCTCCGCCGGCACCGGTGACTGGCACGTCGGCAATCCGCCAGACAAACGCAGTCAGGCCGTCGCCAAAGTGCGCGGTTATGACCTGTCGGCGCAACGCGCGCAACAGGTCAGCCGTGCCGACTTCGCCAGTTACGATCTAATTCTGGCGATGGACAACAGCAACCTGCGCAACCTCAAGGCCCTGCAGCCGTCCACCGGTAAAGCCGAGCTGGATCTGTTCCTGCGCCGTTATGCCGGGCTGGTCGATGAAGTGCCGGACCCGTACTACGACGGCGATCAAGGGTTCGAGCAGGTGCTGGATCTGATTGAAGCGGCTTGTGACCAATTGTTGATCGAAGTGAAGGGCCGGTTATGAGTTTGCAGCTGCAACCGCAGGTTTCCCTGAAACCGTTCAACAGTTTTGGCGTGGATGTTCGCGCGCAATTGTTCGCCGAAGCCCACAACGATGCCGACGTTCGCGAAGCGCTGGCTTATGCCACTGCCCACGACATGCCGTTGCTGGTGATCGGTGGTGGCAGCAATTTGCTGCTGACCGCAGACATTCCGGCGCTGGTGCTGCGCATGGCCACCCGTGGCATTCGTGTGATCAGCGACGACGGCAGTCGCGTGGTGATCGAGGCGGAAGCGGGCGAGCCGTGGCATCCGTTCGTACAGCACACGTTGGCGCAAGGTTTCTCCGGGCTGGAGAACCTCAGCCTGATTCCGGGCACCGTCGGCGCTGCGCCGATGCAGAACATTGGCGCTTACGGCGTCGAGATCAAGGATGTGTTCGCCGGGCTCACCGCGCTGGATCGTCAGACCGGCGAGCTGCGCGATTTCACCCTGGAAGAATGCAACTTCGCCTACCGCGACAGCCTGTTCAAGCAGCAGCCGGGGCGTTGGCTGATCCTGCGGGTGCGCTTCACGCTCAATCGCGTCGCGCAATTGCATCTGGAATATGGCCCGGTGCGTCAGCGCCTGACCGAGCAGGGCATTGAGCATCCGACGCCGACCGATGTCAGCCGCGCCATCTGCAGCATCCGCAGTGAAAAACTGCCGGATCCGGCGGTGCTCGGCAATGCCGGCAGCTTCTTCAAAAACCCGCTGGTGTCGGCGGCCATCGTCGCGCAGATCAAAGCGCAGCACCCGGATGTGGTGGCTTACGCGCAGCCGGACGGCCAGATGAAGTTGGCCGCTGGTTGGTTGATCGAGCGCGCCGGCTGGAAAGGTTTCCGCGAAGCCGATGCCGGCGTGCATAAATTGCAGGCGCTGGTGCTGGTCAATTACGGCACCGCGACCGGCCTGCAATTGTTCGATCTGGCGCAACGTATCCAGAAAGACATTGCCGAACGTTTCAATGTCGACCTGGAAATGGAGCCCAATCGCTATTGAGGCTACGCTTTCCAAGCGCCATCCAGAGCCCTGCACTGATGAAAAAGTGCAGGGCTTTTTTGTTAACGCTGGGTTAACTTCGCGAGCTAACGATAACCGTCATTTGCTCCACCAAAGGCCCGGTGCAGACGTTCGCGTCGACACAAGAGAGCCTCATTAGCCTGAGTCGATCTGCGTGAACCACCGCCGATGCAACGGCGGCAGATTGCTCGACCCCATAACCACCAACAATATGCGGGCGTGCCCATGATTACCCTGAAACTCAATGGTCAAGACCATCCCCTTGATGTCACGGAAGACATGCCGCTGCTCTGGGCCATCCGCGACGTCGCCGGTTACAACGGCACCAAATTCGGCTGCGGCATGGGCCTGTGTGGTGCCTGCACCATTCACATCGACGGTCTGCCGGCACGCAGTTGCATCACGCCGATTGGCTCGGTGATCGGGCAGAACGTCACCACCATCGACAACCTGCATGCCGACCCCGTCGGGCAAGTCGTCCAGCAAGCCTGGCTCGACACGGCGGTCGCGCAGTGCGGTTTCTGTCAGGGCGGGCAAATCATGTCGGCCACCGCATTGCTCAAAACCAATCCGAACCCGAGCGACGAGCAGATCGAAGAAGCCATGGTCGGCAACATCTGCCGCTGCGGCACTTATAACCGGATCAAAACCGCGATCCGTCAGGCCTCCACTCACTTGAAGGAGGCCAAGGCATGAGCCGCCTTCCGAACGATTTCGCCCTGAGCAACCTCAGCCGCCGGGGTTTCCTCAAAGGCGTTGGCGCGACAGGCGCGTTGGTGCTGGCCGCGAGTTGGGGTTGGCAGGATGCGCTGGCCGACGAGAAAGAAAAGAAATTCGGCGCTGACGGCATGCCCAACGGCTGGATCGATGATCCGAAAGTCTATGTGAGCATTGCGGCTGACGGCACCGTCACCGTGGTCTGCAATCGCTCGGAGATGGGCCAGGGCGTGCGTACCAGTCTGACCATGGTCGTTGCCGATGAGCTGGACGCCGATTGGGCCAAGGTCAAAGTGCAGCAGGCGCCGGGCGACGAAGTGCGTTTCGGCAATCAGGACACCGACGGCTCGCGCAGCATGCGGCACTGGTACGAACCGATGCGGCGTTGCGGCGCTGCGGCCCGGACGATGCTCGAACAAGCGGCGGCCGCGCAGTGGAAAGTGCCGGTCGGCGAATGCCACGCGCAACTGCACAAAGTCATTCACCAGCCATCCGGGCGTGAGCTGGGTTACGGCGAACTCGCCGCCGCAGCCAGTGCGTTGACGGTGCCGGCGCGTGACAGCCTGCGCCTCAAGCAACCATCGGAATTTCGCTACATCGGCAAGGAAGGCACCAAAGCCATCGATGGCGACGACATCGTCAACGGCCGCGCCGTGTACGGTGCCGACGTGCATTTCGACGGCATGTTGTACGCGACCATTGCCCGTCCGGCGGTGTATGGCGGCAAGGTCAAATCGCTGGATGACAGCGCCGCACTGAAAGTCCCCGGCGTGCTGAAAGTGATTCAGATTGAAGGCCGTCCACTGCCTTCGGAGTTTCAGCCGCTGGGTGGCGTGGCCGTAGTGGCCAGCAACACCTGGGCTGCAATCAAGGGTCGCGAAGCGCTGAAGATCGAATGGGATGACGGCCCCAATGCCAGTTACGACTCCATCGCCTATCGCAAGGAACTGGAAGCCGCGTCGCTGAAGCCCGGCAAAGTCGTGCGCAATACCGGCGATATCGACAAAGCCTTGAGCGGCGCTGGCAGTATCCTCGAAGCTTCATATTACCTGCCGCATCTGGCGCAGGCACCGATGGAGCCGATGGTTGCCATCGCCCGTTACAAGGACGGCGTTTGCGAGGCCTGGGCGCCGAGTCAGGCGCCCCAAGTCACTCGCGAGCGGATTGCCGAGCGTCTCGGCCTGCCGTTCGACAACGTCACTTTTAATGTCACGCTGCTCGGCGGTGGTTTCGGACGTAAATCCAAGCCGGACTTCGTCGTCGAAGCGGCGATCCTCGCCAAGGAACTCCCCGGCAAAGCGGTGCGGGTGCAGTGGACGCGCGAAGATGACATCCATAACTCGTATTTCCACACCGTGTCCGCCGAATACCTCAAGGCTGGCGTTGGCAAGGACGGCATGCCGTCCGGCTGGTTGCATCGCACCGTGGCGCCGAGCATCACCGCGCTGTTCGCGCCGGGCATGAACCATGAAGCGGCGTTCGAGCTGGGCATGGGCTTCACCAACATGGCCTACGCCATTCCCAATGTGCGCCTGGAAAACCCCGAAGCGACCGTGCACACGCGGGTCGGCTGGTATCGCTCGGTGTCGAACATTCCCCATGGTTTTGCGATCCAGAGTTTCGTCGATGAACTGGCGCACAAGGCCGGCGAGGATCCGCTCAAGTACCAGATCAAACTGCTCGGCCCTGATCGCCAGATTGACCCGCGCACGCTGAGTGAAGAGTGGAACTACGGCGAATCTCCCGAGCGTTATCCGATCGATACCGGGCGCATGCGCACCGTGCTGGAAACCGCTGCCAAAGCCGCCGGTTGGGGGCGCAAACTGCCCAAGGGGCGTGGTCTGGGGCTGGCCGTGCATTACAGCTTCGTCACTTACGTGGCGGCAGTAATCGAGGTCGAAGTTAAAGACGACGGCACGCTGATCGTGCACAAGGCGGATATTGCCGTCGACTGCGGGCCGCAGATCAACCCTGAGCGGATTCGCTCGCAGTTCGAGGGGGCTTGCGTGATGGGTCTGGGTAACGCGGTGCTGGGTGAAATCAGCTTCAAGGACGGCAAGGTCCAGCAGGACAACTTCCATATGTATGAAGTGGCGCGCATGTCGTTGGCGCCGAAAGAAGTCGCGGTGCATCTGGTGACGCCGCCGGGCGACGTGCCGCTGGGTGGGGTTGGTGAGCCTGGTGTGCCGCCGATTGCGCCGGCGCTGTGCAACGCGATCTTTGCTGCTACCGGCAAGCGTATTCGCAACTTGCCGGTGCGTTATCAGTTGCAGGGCTGGCAGAAGGCTGAGGCGTAATGGACAGCGTCGACCTCAATGTCCTGCGCAGCGTGCTCGAGTGGCGCCGCGCCGGGCAGCAGGTGGTGCTGTTCAGTGTCGTGCAGACCTGGGGCACGGCGCCTCGGGCACCCGGTGCCATGCTCGCTTTGCGCGAGGATGGCGTGGTGATCGGTTCAGTGTCGGGCGGTTGCGTCGAGGATGATTTGATCGCTCGCCTGCACGACGGGCGTATCGCCAGCGATGGCCCGCCCGTGCAACTGATTACCTACGGTGTCACCCGTGAGGAAGCCGCGCGGTTTGGTTTACCGTGTGGCGGCACGTTGCGCTTGACCGAAGAACGGGTCGGCGATCCCCAGTGGGTTGCCGAGTTGCTGGCGCGTTGCGAAGCGCACGAGATCGTTGCCCGTGAGCTGAACATCGACACTGGTGAAGTGATTTTGACGGCAGCGAGCAAAACCGATTCGCTCGAATTCGACGGCAAGACCTTACGCGCGATCTACGGCCCGCGCTGGCGACTGCTGTTGATCGGTGCTGGGCAATTGTCGCGCTATGTAGCGGACATGGCGCGGCTGCTGGATTTCGAAGTGCTGATCTGCGATCCACGCACTGAATTCGTTTATGGCTGGGAAGAGCATCATGGTCGCTTCGTGGCGGGCATGCCGGACGAGGCGGTGTTGAGTATTCAAACGGATGAGCGCACAGCGATTGTGGCGTTGACTCACGATCCGCGTCTGGATGACATGGCGCTGCTCACGGCGCTGGATTCACCGGCCTTCTACGTCGGCGCGCTGGGCTCGCGGGTCAACAGTCTGAAGCGCCGGGATAATCTGGCTCAGCTAGGCTTGTCGGTACAGGCGATTGATCGACTGCATGGCCCCATCGGTTTGCACATCGGCAGTCATTCGCCGGCGGAGATTGCGTTATCGCTGTTGGCGGAGATCGTCGCGATCAAGAACGGTGTCGAGTTGAAACAGAAGAAACCCCTGGAGGACGCATGAGTCGATCCATCGCAGTGATCGTATTGGCGGCGGGCGAGGGCAGTCGCTTTCGCCAGGTGGCGGGTGTTGATAAGGACAAGTTGTTGGCCGACTGTACGGGACGCGATGGCGCGGTGCGTTCGGTGATCGAGCAGATTCTGGTGAATCTGCCAGCGAGTCTCGACAAGCGCGTACTGGTCACCACTGAAGCGCGACCGCAAGCGATGCGTATGGCTCAAGCTTATGGTTGTGAGGTTGTGACGATCGAGTCCACCGGTATGGGCGACAGCATTGCGGCGGGTGTTGCGGCTTGCCCTGACGTCGATGGGTGGCTGATTGTGCTGGGGGATATGCCGTTTATCTTGCCGTCGAGTATTGAGCGGGTGGTCGCAGCCATAGCTGATGATGCGGTGAGCGTGCCGGTGCAGGATGGCGAGTTTGGGCATCCGGTGGGGTTTGGTCGCGCGTTTGGTCCGGGGTTGTTGGCATTGAGCGGAGATCGCGGGGCGCGGCCGTTGTTCAAACAGGGCAGGGTGGTTGAAGTGGTGGTGGATGATCCCGGAGTGTTGTGGGATATCGATGTGCCTGAGGCTTTGGTTTTTAAATAACAGCAAGATCAAAAGATCGTCCGAAGGCTGCGATCTCTTGATCTTATAAAGGCAATAAAAAAGCCCCGCCAGGCTTTCACCGGGCGGGGCTTTTTAATGGCTTTTGGAATCAGACGAGTGGTTTAGGCTCGTGTTGTTTTTCCTGGGCCTCTTCGTGCTGCTCGACCGCGTCCTGAACGGAGCGTGGTGCTTCAGCAATCACGGCTTCAACAGCCGCTTGTTCAGTGACCACTTCAGCAACCGGAGCAGCAGCGGCAGCCTGTTCGGCTTCCTTCTGCAGACGCTCTTCTTCGCGCTTGCGGCGACGCACTTCACGTGGGTCGTTCGGCGCGCGGCCGCTTGGGGTCAGAGCGCTGACTGGCGCAACTTCAGCAACCGGAGCAGGCGCTTCGGCAACTACAGGCGCTTCGACGACTGGAACTGGCTCGGCGACAACCACTGGCTCGGCAGCCTGGGTCTCTTCGACAACAGGCGCTTGCGCAGGCGCTTCGAACACTGGTGCTTCAACAACCGGTGCTTCGAACACTGGCGCTTCAACAATCGGTGCTTCAACCACTGGCGCTGGCGTTTCAGCGACAACCGGCTCGGCTACCCAGTTGAAGGCAGTCTGCTCTTCGCGAACTTCACGCACGGTTTCGGTCACGGTTTCAGTGACGGTTTCAACCACCGGCTCAGCAACCACAACTGGCGCTGGTTCTACCTGAGGCAGCGTTTCCTGAACCGGAGCCACTTCGACTTCCGGAGCAGCAACCACTTCTACTGGAGTGGTCGCTTCAACAACCGGCGCTTCCACTGGAGCGGTTTCCTGAACAGCAGCGGTGGCGCGTTCGGCTTGCTCAAAGGCTTGGGCTTCGGCCGGAGCGCTGATCACGGTGCTGGCAACGGCTGCGGTAACAGCCAGGCCGGCGGCCAGATCGGCAGTGCTTGGCTCTTCAGCGTTTTCGCCGGCTTCGGATTCTTCCGAACCTTCGATCACGTTGCCGTTGGCATCACGCTGACGCTCACGACGGTTGCTGCGACGACGCTGACCGCGCGAACGACGACGTGGACGATCGCCTTCGGCGCTCTCCGAACCGTCTTCCGGCAGTTGCTCTTCGTTGGTGTTCACTTCTTCTTCAGCGACGGCAGCAGCGGCCTGTTCGGCGCGCGGTTGACGCTCTTCACGCGGCGGACGCGGTGCGCGCTCTTCGCGTGGCTGACGAACCGGACGCTCTTCAGCAGCCACCTCGGTGGTCACGGCAGGAGCGGCGTCGAGTGGCTCGCGCAGTTCACGTACACGTTCTTCACGCTCGCCACGTGGCTTGCGATCTTCACGCGGAGCGCGCGGTGCACGTTCTTCACGCGGCGCACGTGGCGCGCGTTCTTCACGAGCGGCCGGAGCTGCTTCGGTACGGGCTTCGCGCGGCTCACGCACTTCGCGGGCTTCACGTGGAGCGCGTTCTTCACGCGGCTCGCGTGGGGCACGTTCTTCACGCGGAGCACGTTCTTCGCGCGGTTTGCGTTCTTCATCGCGGCGACCATTACGGTTGCGGCTCTGCTGACGACCGTTGCGACGCTCTTCGTTACGGGCCGGACGCTCGGCAGCCGGTTTTTCAACCACGGCCGGGGCAACTGGCTCTTCTTTGGTGGCGAACAGGCTGACCAGCGATTTCACCAGGCCTTTGAACAGGCTCGGTTCTGGCACGGCAACCGGAGCCGGTGCAGCAGCGACTGGTGCGGCGGCTTCGGTCGGCACCGGAGCGTTGGCACGCGCCGGCGCAGTCTTGACTGCAGCTTCCTGGCGAACCAGGGTGCGGGTCGCGGCGGCTGGCTGAACTTCTTCAACTTCAGCGGCGGCGGCAGCGATTTCGTAGCTGGACTGGTTGGTCGCGGCTTCCGGGCTGTCGTCACGCAGGCGCTGAACTTCGAAATGCGGCGTTTCGAGGTGATCGTTCGGCAGAATGACGATGCGGGCACGGGTGCGCAGTTCGATCTTGGTGATCGAGTTGCGTTTTTCGTTGAGTAGGAACGCGGCCACCGGGATCGGCACTTGTGCGCGAACTTCGGCAGTGCGGTCTTTCAGGGCTTCTTCTTCGATCAGGCGCAGGATCGCCAGCGACAGCGATTCAACGTCACGGATGATGCCGGTGCCGTTGCAACGCGGGCAGACGATGCCGCTGCTTTCGCCCAGCGATGGACGCAGGCGCTGACGCGACATTTCCAGCAGGCCGAAGCGCGAGATGCGGCCGATCTGTACGCGAGCACGGTCGGCTTCCAGGCATTCGCGGACTTTCTCTTCCACGGCGCGCTGGTTCTTGGCAGGGGTCATGTCGATGAAGTCGATGACGATCAGGCCGCCGATGTCGCGCAGGCGCAACTGACGGGCGATTTCTTCAGCCGCTTCAAGGTTGGTCTGCAGGGCGGTTTCTTCGATGTCGCTGCCTTTGGTGGCGCGTGCCGAGTTGATGTCGATGGACACCAGGGCTTCGGTCGGATCGATGACGATGGAGCCGCCGGAAGGCAGTTCAACGACGCGCTGGAAAGCGGTCTCGATCTGGCTTTCGATCTGGAAACGGTTGAACAGCGGCACGCTGTCTTCGTACAGCTTGATCTTGCTGGCGTACTGCGGCATTACCTGGCGGATGAAGGTCAGAGCTTCGTCCTGGGCTTCAACGCTGTCGATCAGTACTTCGCCGATGTCCTGGCGCAGGTAATCGCGGATGGCGCGGATGATCACGTTGCTTTCCTGGTAGATCAGGAATGGCGCGGAGCGATCCAGCGAGGCTTCTTTGATGGCGGTCCACAGTTGCAGCAGGTAATCGAGGTCCCACTGCATTTCTTCGCTGCTGCGGCCAAGGCCGGCAGTGCGCACGATCAGACCCATGTCGGCCGGTGCAACCAGACCGTTCAGCGCTTCACGCAGTTCGTTGCGCTCTTCGCCTTCGATGCGACGGGAGATACCGCCGGCACGCGGGTTGTTCGGCATCAGCACGAGGTAACGACCGGCCAGGCTGATGAAGGTGGTCAGGGCGGCGCCCTTGTTGCCACGTTCTTCTTTTTCGACCTGAACGATGACTTCCTGGCCTTCGCTCAGGACGTCCTTGATGTTGACGCGGCCTTCGGGGGCTTTCTTGAAGTATTCGCGGGAGATTTCTTTGAGGGGCAGGAAGCCATGGCGCTCAGAGCCAAAATCGACAAAGGCAGCCTCAAGGCTTGGTTCGATGCGAGTGATACGGCCTTTATAAATGTTGGCCTTCTTCTGCTCGCGTGCACCGGATTCGATGTCCAGGTCGTAGAGGCGTTGGCCATCTACCAGTGCAACACGCAACTCTTCGGGTTGAGTTGCGTTAATCAGCATTCTTTTCATGTAGTACCGTCGGTTTCCGGGCTGCCGGAAACGGCGTTCGGCACACACGACTTCTCACGGTCGGTGTCAGGTGCGTCGGGAGTGGTTGGCCATTCCCGTGTCCAGCGATATGCGGCCAATTGGGCCGATATAGCGACGTACGCGTCCTGCTTGCTGTGGCTACTTAAGCACTCAGTCAGGAGGAGGAATCAATCAGTGGCTGTGGACGAGATGAAGCGTCTTGATAAAGCCTATTGCTACACAGTCCAGCGGTTGTGCATCTCCACCCTACACGTATCCCTGATAATTCGGGTGCTGCCGCGCGCAGAATCCGCAGCGGGTTGGCATTTACCGTGAGCTCCGAAAGGGGAGGTCACGCATCATGGCTAATTCAGGCGATGTTTCCGAAGCATTCGCTCGGGGTCATCTGCAGCTGACTGCACTTTGTGAACTGGCCTTGAATGTGTGCCTGTCAGGCGAGTAAAAACTCTGCTCGACGGTGTAATTCAGGCCTCATGTCACCTGCGCTTGTTACAACTGCAAACTCCACCGTTACGTAGCGAAAGCCCCGTAGGACGGCCTCGCGTCCTGGTGAATTGCGTTGGTCAGGGCCGGTTTTTGACCGTGGTGCCGCTGTCCAGGCCGCTTTTGGCGGCGTTCGCGACTATAGCAGCAATGATTAAGTGCTTCAATTCCATAAAAATTGTTATCATCCGCGGCATGACAACTACTGCCCCTTCGACTCCAGGCGTTCAATTGCTTGAAGTCTCGCCGGAGTATGCCGGCCAACGAATCGACAATTTTCTCCTCGCCCGGCTCAAAGGCGTGCCCAAGACCTTGATTTACCGCATTTTGCGCAAAGGCGAAGTGCGCGTGAACAAAGGTCGGATCAAGCCCGAATACAAGCTGCAGGCCGGCGATATCGTGCGCGTGCCGCCGGTTCGCGTGCCTGAGCGTGACGAACCGGTGCCACTGGCCCAGGGTTTGTTGCAGCGCCTGGAGGCCTCGATTGTCTTCGAAGACAAAGCCCTGATCGTGATCAACAAGCCCGCCGGCATTGCGGTTCACGGCGGCAGTGGCTTGAATTTCGGCGTGATCGAAGCCTTTCGTCAGTTGCGCCCGGATACCAAAGAGCTGGAGCTGGTTCACCGTCTCGACCGTGACACTTCCGGCCTGCTGATGATCGCCAAAAAGCGCAGCATGTTGCGCCACTTGCACGAGCAATTGCGCGGCGATGGCGTCGATAAGCGCTACATGGCGCTGGTCCGTGGCAACTGGGCAACCTCGATCAAGAAAGTCAGCGCGCCATTGCTCAAGAGCAATCTGCGTTCCGGCGAACGCATGGTTGAAGTCAACGAAGAAGGCAAAGAAGCCCTGACGATGTTCAAGGTGCTGCGCCGCTTCGGTGATTTCGCCACCATGGTCGAAGCCAAACCGGTTACCGGCCGCACCCACCAGATTCGCGTGCACACTTTGCATGCCGGTCATTGCATTGCTGGCGACAGCAAATATGGCGATGAAGACTTCACCAAGGAAATCCGCGATCTGGGCGGCAAACGTCTGTTCCTGCACGCCTACATGTTGACCGTGCCGCTGCCGGACGGTGGCAAGCTGACCCTGCAAGCACCGGTCGACGAAATGTGGGCCAAGACCGTGGAGCGATTGAGTGCGCCCATCTGATTACAAGCTGCTGATTTTCGATTGGGACGGCACGCTGGCTGATTCCATCCATCGGATTGTCGAGGCGATGCACTCTGCCTCCGGGCGTTCCGGCTTCGAGTTGCGTGATGATTTTGCCGTCAAAGGCATCATCGGCCTGGGTTTGCCCGAGGCTATCCGCACGCTGTATCCCGAGATCAGCGACGCCGAAATGACCTTGTTTCGCGAGTATTACGCGGATCACTACATCGCCGCTGAAGCGGTGCCTTCGCCGTTGTTCGAAGGCGTAGTCGAGTCGATGGCGTCCTTTCGTGAGCAGGGTTATCACTTGGCTGTCGCTACCGGCAAGAATCGCCGTGGCCTGGATCGGGTGCTCAAGGCCAATGGCTGGGAAGATTATTTCGATATCACCCGCGCTGCCGATGAAACTGCGAGCAAGCCACACCCTCTGATGCTGGAGCAGATCCTTGCTCATTGCGGTGTGCGTGCCGAGCAGGCGCTGATGGTCGGCGATTCGTCCTTCGATCTGCTGATGGCGCGAAACGCGGGGATGGATTCGGTGGCGGTCAGTTATGGCGCGCAATCGATCGAATCGCTGCAGCAGTTCGAGCCGCGCCTGTCGATCGACCGTTTTTCTGAATTGCATGCCTGGCTGGGGCAGCGGGCTTAATACGTTTTTGCTGGGGTGGATGGCATGACCGACGAATGGAAAGCACCGGCCAAGGCAAGTGCCGACGGCGGTGACGAGAAAAGCTGGAAGCTGTTGGAGAAGACGCTGCTGGCCGGTGTGCAGGAACAGCGTCGTTCGCGGCGCTGGGGGATTTTCTTCAAGCTGCTGACGTTTGTTTATCTGTTTGTGGCGTTGATCCTGTTCACGCCGCTGATGGACATGGAAAAGAGTGCGACCCGCAGTGATAACTACACCGCGTTGATCGATGTCACCGGGGTGATCGCCGACAAGGAGCCTGCGAGCGCCGATAACATTGTCGGCAGTCTGCGTGCCGCGTTCGATGACAAGAAGGTCAAAGGCGTTGTCCTTCGCATCAATAGCCCGGGCGGCAGTCCGGTGCAGTCCGGTTATGTGTATGACGAGATCAAGCGTCTGCGAGGCCTGCATCCGGATATCAAGGTGTATGCCGTGATTTCCGATCTGGGTGCCTCCGGTGCCTATTACATCGCCAGTGCGGCGGATCAGATCTACGCCGACAAGGCCAGTCTGGTCGGATCGATTGGTGTGACGGCGGCCGGTTACGGTTTTGTCGGCACCATGGACAAGCTGGGCGTCGAGCGTCGCACGTACACGTCGGGCGAGCACAAGTCTTTCCTTGATCCGTTCCAGCCGCAGAAGCCTGATGAGACGGCGTTCTGGCAAACGGTGCTGGATACCACGCACAAGCAGTTTATCAATAGCGTCAAGCAGGGTCGTGGCGATCGCTTGAAAGACAAAGAACATCCGGAGCTGTTCTCCGGTTTGGTCTGGTCGGGCGAGCAGGCGCTGCCGCTGGGGTTGATCGATGGGCTGGGCAATGCCAGTTCGGTTGCGCGGGATGTGATTGGCGAGAAAGAGTTGGTGGATTTCACCGTTCAGGAATCGCCGTTTGATCGCTTCTCGAAAAAGCTTGGTGCCAGCGTGGCTGAGCAGTTGGCGATGTGGATGGGGTTCCACGGGCCTTCGTTGCGTTAATTCGTTGTAAAGATCAAAAGATCGCAGCCTGCGGCAGCTCCTACAGGGTTTTACATTCCCCTGTAGGAGCTGCCGCAGGCTGCGATCTTTTGCTTTTAAGGAATCTGCACGCCCTCAACCAGCAACATGTCGATCAGGCGAATCAACGGCAAACCGATCAGGCTGGTGGCGTCAGGCCCTTCAGTGGACTGAAACAGACTCACCCCCAACCCTTCGGCCTTGAAGCTGCCAGCGCAGTCATACGGCTGCTCAATGCGCAGGTAGCGCTCAACGCGCGCCTGATCGAGCTGACGCATGTGCACGGTAAACGGCACGCAGTCGACCTGGCATTCGCCGGTCTGGCTATTCAGCAGCGCCAGGCCGGTGAGGAATGTCACGCTGGCGCCACTGGCAGCCATCAGTTGTTCGCGGGCTTTTTCGAAGGTGTGCGGTTTGCCGATGATCTGTTCGCCGAGTACGGCAACCTGGTCGGAGCCGATAATCAGATGAGCGGGATGGCTGTCGGTCAGCGCCCGGGCTTTTTGTTCGGCGAGGCGTTTGACCAGTTCGATGGCTGACTCGCCCGGGCGATGACTTTCATCGATATCCGGCGAGGAGCAGACGAACGGCAGGTGCAGGCGGGCGAGCAATTCGCGACGATAGGTCGAGCTTGAAGCGAGTAATAAAGGCAGCATTCGCGTCTCCTGAGGCAGGTGCAGATTCTAGCGGAGGCACGCAAGTGACGGACAGGGCACAATTTCCTTTGACATGGGTGGGTGCATCCCTATAATGCTGCGCCTATGTTGAATGACCCGATTCCACCTCACGTTGACCCGCGCAAATTGGCTGATCGTGGCACCACCCTTCAAGGTGAATTGCTGCTAGCCGATTTGAAGAGACTCTGCGACCCGCTTTCCGACGATGTCGGTACGGTGCAGGCGAAATTCGTTTTTGAACGAGATGAACGTAAATCTGTGGTGATCCACAGCTTTATCGACACCGAGGTCAAAATGGTTTGCCAGCGTTGTCTTGAGCTGGTCACCCTGCCGATCCACAGCGAATGCAGTTATGCTGTGGTGAAAGAGGGTGCGAATACCCAGTCGTTGCCGAAAGGTTATGACGTGCTGGAACTGGGCGAAGATCCATTGGATCTGCAGTCACTGATCGAGGAGGAGCTTTTGCTCGCCTTGCCCATTGTGCCTGCTCATCATCCGGAAGAATGCCAGCAGCCGGCGGGTCTCGATGAGCCCGAACCGAGCGAGGACGAGTCAACGCGGTCCAACCCGTTCAGTGTATTGGCGCAGTTAAAGCGTGACCCAAACGTTTAGGAGTTAATCAATTATGGCTGTTCAGCAGAACAAAAAATCCCGCTCTGCCCGTGACATGCGCCGTTCGCACGACGCTCTCGAGGCTAGCACCCTGTCTGTAGAAAAAACCACTGGTGAAGTTCACCTGCGTCACCACGTATCGCCAGAAGGCGTATACCGTGGCCGTAAAGTGATCGACAAGGGCGCTGACGAGTAATCACTTGTCCGCTCAAGTCATCGCGATTGACGCAATGGGCGGGGACTTCGGTCCCCGCAGCATTGTTCAGGCCAGCCTCGCTTGCCTGTCTGCTACGCCCTCGCTACACCTGACCCTCGTCGGTCAACCCTCCCTTCTTGAAGAACTGATCCACGGCCAATCGGCTGCTGATCGCGCGCGCCTGACGATTGTTGCGGCCAGCGAAGTCATCACCATGGATGAAAAACCGACCCAGGCCTTGCGTGGCAAGCCGGACTCATCGATGCGTGTCGCCCTGGAGTTGGTGCGTGATGGCAAGGCGCAAGCGTGTGTCAGTGCCGGCAATACCGGTGCGCTGATGGCGTTGTCGCGATTTGTGCTGAAGACGCTGCCCGGTATTGATCGCCCGGCGATGGTGGCGGCGATTCCGACACAGAAGGGTTTTTGTCAGTTGCTCGATCTGGGCGCGAATGTCGATTGCAGTGCCGAGCATCTGCTGCAGTTTGCGGTGATGGGCTCGGTGGCAGCGCAGACGCTGGGTATCCACCGCCCGCGTGTGGCGCTGCTGAACATCGGCACTGAAGACATCAAGGGCAATCAGCAGGTCAAGCTCGCGGCGACGTTGTTGCAGGCTGCTCGTGGCATCAACTACATCGGCTTCATCGAAGGCGATGGCCTGTACCGTGGTGAGGCCGATGTCGTGGTGTGCGACGGTTTTGTCGGCAACATCCTGCTCAAGTCCAGCGAAGGCCTGGCGACAATGATCGCGGCGCGTATCGATGCGCTGTTCAAGAAGAATCTCGCTTCCCGTGCGGTCGGTGCTTTGGCGCTGCCATTGATGAAGCGCTTGCAGGCGGATCTGGCGCCGGCGCGACATAACGGCGCAAGCTTTCTCGGCTTGCAGGGTATCGTCGTGAAAAGTCACGGTTCGGCCGGGGTGCAGGGCTTTCAGAGTGCGATTCAGCGTGCGCTGATCGAGATTCAGGAGAACTTGCCGGAGCGCCTCCACGGTCGTCTGGAGGATTTGTTGTCTTAGGCGTTTTCGTCGGACAATGCTTAAATGTGACCGCCCGGTTCAAAGGGCCATCCAACTGTCAGTTTCTTGCGTCCCCAAGCGGGGCGTCATTTTCCGACGACAAGATCATTAGGGGCTTGTTACATGTCTGCTTCCCTCGCATTCGTCTTTCCAGGACAGGGTTCGCAGTCCCTCGGCATGTTGGCCGAGCTGGGCGCGGAATATCCGTTGATCCTCGAAACATTCAAAGAAGCCTCTGAGGCTCTGGGTTATGACCTGTGGGCACTGACCCAGCAGGGGCCGGAAGAGCTGCTCAATCAAACCGATAAAACCCAACCGGCCATTCTGACCGCTTCGATCGCCCTGTGGCGTCTGTGGCTGGCGGAAGGTGGCGCGCGCCCGGCCTTTGTTGCCGGTCACAGCCTGGGCGAATACAGCGCGCTGGTTGCTGCTGGCAGCCTGACGCTGGCTGACGCGGTCAAGCTCGTTGAGCGCCGTGGTCAACTGATGCAGGAAGCGGTTCCGGCCGGGCAGGGCGGCATGGCTGCCATTCTCGGTCTGGAAGACGCTGATGTGCTGGCGGCCTGCGCTGAAGCTGCGCAAGGCGAGGTGGTCAGCGCCGTCAACTTCAACTCGCCGGGCCAGGTCGTCATCGCCGGCGCCAAGGCTGCCGTCGAGCGCGCCATCGAAGGCTGCAAGGCGCGTGGCGCCAAGCGTGCCATGCCGCTGCCGGTGAGCGTGCCTTCGCACTGCGAACTGATGCGTCCGGCCGCCGAGCGCTTTGCCGAAGCCATCGCCGCCATCGACTGGCAGGCGCCGCAGATCCCGGTGGTACAGAACGTCAGCGCGCAAGTGCCGGCCGATCTGGAAACCCTCGAGCGTGATCTGCTCGAACAACTCTACAAGCCAGTGCGCTGGGTCGAGTCGGTACAGACGCTGGCCGCCAAGGGCGCGACCAATCTGGTCGAATGCGGCCCGGGCAAAGTGCTGGCCGGTCTGAACAAACGTTGCGCCGAAGGCGTGGCGACTTCCAACCTCAATACCCCAGACGCTTTCGCTGCCGCTCGTGCAGCGCAAGCCTGAATCAGGAGAAACTTGCATGAGTCTGCAAGGTAAAGTTGCACTGGTGACCGGTGCAAGCCGCGGTATCGGCCAGGCCATCGCGCTGGAATTGGGTCGTCAGGGCGCCATCGTTGTTGGCACCGCGACCTCCGCGTCGGGTGCTGAGCGCATTGCTGCGACCCTGAAGGAAAACGGTATTCAGGGCACTGGCCTTGAGCTGAACGTCACCAGCGACGAGTCCGTCAGCGCAGTACTGGCAAGCATTCAGGAACAGTTCGGTGCGCCGGTGGCGATCCTGGTCAATAATGCCGGCATCACCCGCGATAACCTGATGATGCGCATGAAAGACGATGAGTGGTACGACGTGATCGATACCAACCTGAACAGTCTATTCCGCCTGTCCAAGGGCGTTCTGCGCGGCATGACCAAGGCGCGTTGGGGTCGAATTATCAGTATTGGCTCGGTGGTGGGTGCCATGGGCAACGCTGGCCAAGTAAACTATGCAGCCGCCAAGGCCGGTCTGGAAGGTTTCAGCCGTGCAATGGCGCGTGAAGTCGGTTCGCGTTCGATTACGGTCAACTCGGTAACCCCAGGGTTCATCGACACCGATATGACCCGCGAACTGCCTGAAGCACAGCGTGAAGCCTTGCAGACGCAGATTCCGCTGGGTCGTCTGGGACAAGCTCAAGAGATCGCGTCTGTGGTCGCTTTTCTTGCATCCGACGGTGCGGCATACGTCACTGGGGCTACAATCCCGGTGAACGGTGGGATGTACATGTAAGTAAAATGTGACGGATTGCTTCAAAAAAATGTCATACGAGCTGTCTAAAATCCGTTATAAAGCTGCAATCTATTTATAGGCAGAGGGCCGCAGGGTTTGAGGAGTGAAGCTTTCAGTTGAAAAGCTGAAAAGTCTTTCTATACACTTACCCACTGGCCAGCTGCCTGAATTTGTCCATTAGGAGTGAAAACAAGGTATGAGCACCATCGAAGAGCGCGTCAAGAAAATCGTTGCCGAGCAACTGGGCGTTAAAGAAGAAGAAGTGGTCAACACTGCTTCCTTCGTTGAAGACCTGGGTGCCGACTCCCTTGACACCGTTGAGCTGGTGATGGCTCTGGAAGAGGAATTCGAGACCGAAATCCCTGACGAAGAAGCTGAGAAGATCACTACTGTACAAGCTGCAATCGACTACGTTACTAGCCACCAGGCGTAATAGTTTGTAATCGTTGTTTGCTGTCATGGAAAAACCGCACTGCCATCATGGCGTGCGGTTTTTTCTTTAGGCCTGATGCAAAGTCGTCGTCATTTGAAAAAGGAGAGTGCTGTGTCGCGTAGACGCGTCGTAGTCACCGGTATGGGTATGTTGTCGCCACTGGGCACGGATGTGCCGAGCAGTTGGCAGGGCATTCTGGCTGGCCGCAGTGGCATTGGTCTGATCGAACACACCGACCTTTCTGCCTATTCCACCCGCTTTGGCGGCTCGGTAAAAGGCTTCAATGTCGAGGAATACCTGTCGGTCAAGGAAGCGCGCAAGCTCGACCTGTTCATTCAGTACGGTCTCGCCGCGGGCTTTCAAGCCGTGCGCAATGCCGGGCTCGAAGTTACCGACGCCAACCGTGAACGCATTGGCGTGGCCATGGGTTCGGGCATTGGCGGTCTGACCAACATCGAAGAAACCAGCCGCACCCTGCACGAGACTGGCCCGCGCCGGATTTCTCCGTTCTTTGTGCCTGGCTCGATCATCAATATGATTTCCGGTTTCCTGTCTATCCATCTGGGTGCACAGGGACCTAACTACGCCATCGCCACCGCGTGTACCACCGGTACGCACTGCATTGGCATGGCGGCGCGCAACATCATGTACGACGAGGCCGACGTGATGATTGCCGGCGGTGCCGAAATGGCTGCGTGCGGTCTGGGCATGGGCGGCTTCGGTGCGTCCCGTGCGCTGTCGACGCGCAACGATGAGCCGACCCGCGCCAGCCGTCCGTGGGACAAAGGCCGTGACGGTTTCGTCCTGTCCGACGGTGCCGGCGCACTGGTTCTCGAAGAGCTGGAACACGCCAAGGCTCGCGGCGCGACCATCTACGCCGAGCTGATCGGCTTCGGTACCAGCGGCGATGCGTTCCACATGACCTCGCCACCGGCCGACGGCGCCGGTGCCGCCCGCTGCATCACCAATGCATTGCGCGATGCCAAGATCAACGTCGATCAAGTGCAGTACATCAACGCCCACGGCACCTCGACCCCGGCCGGCGACCTCGCCGAAGCCAATGCGCTCAAGTCGGTGTTCGGTGAGCACGCCTACAAACTGGCGGTCAGCTCGACCAAGTCGATGACCGGTCACCTGTTGGGTGCAGCGGGCGCGGTCGAAGCGATCTTCAGCGTGCTGGCGATCAACAGCCAGGTGGCACCGCCGACCATCAACCTTGAAGAGCCGGATGAAGGCTGCGATCTCGATTTCGTGCCGCACACCGCGCGCAACATGGACATCGATGTCGTACTGTCCAACTCCTTCGGTTTTGGCGGCACCAACGGCACCTTGGCGTTCCGTCGGTTCGCAGGCTGATGGAAAGCTGGGTCGACGGTCAACCGGCTGACAGTCTGTCGCTGAAAGATCGCGGCCTGGCTTACGGCGATGGTCTGTTCGAGACCATCGCTGTGCATCGCGGCCAGCCGATCCTGCTGGATCGGCACTTGGCGCGACTGGCCGATGGCTGTTCGCGTCTGGCCATTGCGGCCGATATCGAGCTGATTCGCCACGAGCTGCTGAGCTATGCGGCAGCGATGGGCGAGGGCGTGCTCAAGCTCATCCTCAGCCGTGGTGACGGTTTGCGTGGTTATGCGCCCGATCCGGCGGCGCCGGGCCGACGCATCCTGCAAGGCAATCCTCCTGCTGTTTATCCTGCTGCTCATGCCGAGCACGGCGTGCGCCTGTTCCCGTGCAGCACGCGTCTGGCTACGCAGCCGTTGCTCGCCGGACTCAAACACCTCAATCGCCTTGAACAGGTTCTCGCCCGTGCCGAATGGCAGGACAGCGAGCACGCCGAAGGCTTGATGCTCGATCAGGCCGGTCGAGTGATCGAAGGGGTGTTCAGCAATGTGTTTCTGCTGCGCGACGGTGTGTTGATCACCCCGGACTTGAAGCGCTGCGGCGTCGCCGGTGTGATGCGCGCCGAAATATTGTTTCAGGCCGAGTCCTTGGCCATCCCCACGCAAATCGCCGACATCAGCCTCGAACAGCTGCAATGGGCTGACGAAGTGTTTCTCTGCAACAGCGTTTATGGCGTCTGGCCGGTACGCGCCTACGCTGCACTGAGCTGGCCGGTTGGCCCGCTCACCCGTAAACTGCAAACCATTGCCCGCGCCCTACTGGATGCCTGATTCGTGAGACGTAAACTTTTGCTGCTGCTGGAAACCGGACTGGTTCTGGCAGGGCTGCTGTTGGGCGCCAGCGCCTGGAAGATTCACTCCGCGCTGGAACAGCCCCTGAACATCACGCAGGAAGAACTGCTGGATGTGCCGAAAGGCTCGACACCGACCCGTACTTTCCTTTCACTCGAAACCGATGGCGTCATCAAGGACGCGTTCTGGTTGCGGGTCTATTGGCGCTTCAACCTCGCTGGTACGCCGATCCACAGCGGTGAATACCGCATGCAGCCGGGCATGACCGTCAACGGCCTGATCGACTTGTGGAAGCGTGGCGACGTGGTGCAATACAGCCTGACACTGGTCGAAGGCTGGAATTTCCATCAAGTGCGCGCGGCATTGGCCAAAGACGAAAAACTCACCCAGACCCTCAATGGTTTGAGTGACAGCGACGTCATGGCGAAGATCGGTCATAAGGGGCTGTTCCCGGAAGGCCGCTTCTTCCCTGACACTTACCGCTTCGTGCGCGGCATGTCCGACGCCGAGTTGCTGAAGAAAGCCTTCGAGCGTCTCGACGAAGTGTTGGCCAATGAATGGGAAAAACGTTCGGCCGATGCGCCGTACAGCGAGCCGTATCAAGCGTTGATCATGGCCTCGCTGGTCGAGAAAGAAACCGGCGTGCCGCAGGAGCGCGGGCAGATCGCAGGCGTGTTCGTGCGCCGGATGGCGTTGGGGATGCAATTGCAGACCGACCCGACGGTCATTTATGGCCTCGGCGATCGCTACACCGGCAAACTCACACGCGCGCATTTGAAAGAGCCGACGGCGTATAACACTTACGTGATTCCCGGCTTGCCGCCGACCCCGATTGCGATGGTCGGGCGTGAAGCGATTCACGCGGCGCTGAACCCCGTGGAAGGCTCCAGCCTGTACTTTGTCGCACGCGGCGACGGCAGCCATGTGTTCTCCGACGATCTTGATGCGCACAACAGTGCGGTGCGTGAATTCCAACTCAAGCGCCGCGCAGATTATCGTTCGAGCCCGGCCCCGACGGCGACGCCTGAAGCCGCTGCGCCTGCCGAGGAAACGATTCCTGCGGCTTCACCCGATACGGCGCCGGAGGCGTTGCCGCAAGTTCCCGCCGAGGAACCTGCGCCGACCCCGGCCCCGGAAGCCGCTGCTCCACAAAACGCGCAATGACTTTGATTAAGGACTGCCTGTGACTGGCTTGTTTATTACCCTGGAAGGCCCGGAAGGCGCCGGCAAAAGCACCAACCGCGAATACCTCGCCGAGCGCCTGCGCGCCGCCGGTATTGAGGTGGTGCTGACCCGTGAGCCCGGCGGTACGCCGCTGGCCGAGCGGATTCGCGAAGTGTTGCTGGCGCCGGCCGACGAAGTCATGACCCCGGACGCCGAGCTGCTGCTGGTGTTTGCCGCGCGCGCTCAGCACCTGGCCGAAGTCATCCGCCCGGCACTGGCACGTGGCGCGGTGGTGCTGTGTGATCGCTTCACCGATTCGACGTATGCCTATCAGGGCGGCGGTCGCGGTTTGTCGCTGGAGCGTATCGCCACGCTGGAAACCTTTGTTCAGGGCGATCTGCGTCCTGACCTGACGCTGATTTTCGATCTGCCGGTGGAAATCGGCCTGGCTCGCGCCAGCGCTCGTGGCCGTCTGGATCGTTTCGAGCTGGAAGGCCGGGCGTTTTTCGAGGCGGTGCGCAATGCGTTTCTCAAGCGCGCTGAAGCCGACCCTGCGCGCTATGTGCGCATCGATGCCGGTCAGCCGTTAGCCAAAGTTCAACAATCGCTGGATACCTTGCTGCCGAACTTGCTGGAGCTGGCCCGTGGCTGAGGCCTATCCATGGCAGGACAGCCTCTGGCAGCAACTGGCCGGCCGCAAGCAGCACGCTCACGCCTATCTGCTGCATGGCCCCGCCGGGATCGGCAAGCGCGCGCTGGCCGAGCGCTTGATGGCGAGCCTGCTGTGTCAGCGTCCGACGCCAGAAGCGTGCGGCGAGTGCAAATCCTGCCTGCTGCTCAGGGCCGGTAGTCATCCCGATAATTACATCCTCGAACCGGAAGAGGCCGATAAGGCAATCAAGGTCGATCAAGTGCGCGATCTGGTCAGTTTCGTGGTGCAGACCGCGCAACTGGGTGGGCGCAAAGTGGTGCTGATCGAGCCGGTCGAGGCGATGAACATCAACGCCGCCAACGCCTTGCTGAAAAGCCTTGAAGAGCCTTCCGGCGATACTGTGTTGCTGTTGGTCAGCCATCAGACCAGCCGTTTGCTGCCGACGATCAAAAGCCGTTGCGTGCAGCAGGCTTGTCCGCTGCCGGGCGAAGCGATGAGCCTGCAATGGCTGGCTCAGGCGTTGCCGGATTGCTCTGAAGAAGAACGTGTCGAACTGCTGACGCTGGCGGCCGGTTCGCCGTTGATGGCAGTCAGTCTGCAATCCCAGGGCGTGCGTGAACAGCGTGCACAAGTGGTCGAAGGCGTGAAGAAGTTGCTCAAGCAGCAGCAATCGCCGACGCAACTGGCTGAAGAATGGAAAAGCATTCCGATGCTGCGCCTGTTCGACTGGTTCTGTGATTGGTCGAGCCTGATTCTGCGTTATCAACTGACGCAGGATGAAGCAGGCCTCGGCCTGACCGATATGCGTAAAGTCGTGCAGTACCTGGCGCAGAAAAGTGCGCAGGGCAAAGTCCTCGAGATTCAGGACTGGATTCTCGCCCAGCGGCAGAAAGTCATGAGCAAGGCCAACCTCAATCCGGCGCTGTTGCTGGAAGCGTTGTTGGTGCAATGGGCGGGATTGCCTGGCCAAAGATAACAATGTGTACCTAGACTCTGAACATCAGCAGTGGAGGTCAACATGAATGAACCCGTCAGTCCGGGGCCGCGTAACGGCATCTTGTCCCTGACCATCAAGGACAAGTCGGTGCTTTACGCCGCCTACATGCCGTTCATCAAGAACGGTGGCTTGTTCATCCCGACCAACAAGAGTTACAAGTTGGGCGACGAAGTGTTCATGCTGCTCAACCTGATGGACGAGGCGGAGAAAATTCCGGTGGCCGGTAAAGTCACCTGGATCACCCCGAAAGGGGCACAAGGCAATCGTGCCGCCGGTGTCGGCGTGCAGTTCAATGATGGCGACAACACCGCGCGCAGTCGCATCGAAACCCATCTGGCCGGAGCCCTCAAGTCCGACCGTCCCACTCATACGATGTAAGTAGCCGTCCTTTTTATGCTCGTAGATTCCCATTGTCACCTCGATCGCCTCGACCTCGCCGCCCATGATGGCTCGCTGGATGCCGCACTCGATGCAGCCCGGCAGCGCGGAGTAGGGCACTTTCTGTGCATCGGCGTCAGTGCCGACAACGCCGCCGACGTCAAAGCCCTGGCTGAACGTTACGACGACGTTGATTGCTCGGTTGGCGTGCACCCGCTGGATGTACAACCGGGCGCGGCGCCGGCGCTGGACTGGTTGCTGCACGAACTCAATCACCCGAAAGTAGTGGCGATCGGCGAAACCGGTCTGGACTATCACTACGAGCCGGAAGCCGCTGAATTGCAGCAGGAGTCATTTCGTCTGCACCTGCAAGCGGCGCAGCAGACTGGCAAACCGGTGATCATCCACACCCGTGGGGCGCGGGCCGACACCCTCGAACTGCTGCGCGAAGCGGCGTTGCCGCAGGCCGGTGTGCTGCATTGCTTCACCGAAGACTGGGACATGGCCAAAGCTGCTTTGGACATGGGTTATTACATCTCCCTGTCGGGGATCGTCACGTTCCGTAATGCCGATGCGTTGCGCGATGTCGCGAGCAAGGTTCCGGCCGACCGCCTGCTGGTGGAAACCGATTCGCCGTATCTGGCGCCGATCCCGTATCGCGGCAAGCCAAACCTGCCGCAGTATGTGCGTGAGGTTGCGGAATTCCTGGCGATGTTGCGCGGTGAGAATTACGAGCGCTTTGCCGAACAGACCACCGAGAACTTCAAGCGTCTGTTCCCGCTGGCTTCGGTCAAATCTGCCCTGTAGGAGCTGCCGCAGGCTGCGATCTTTTGATCTTAAAAAAGTCAGATCAAAAGATCGC
>NZ_AKJD01000181.1 GCF_000282515.1 Pseudomonas sp. GM80 | reverse complement strand
TTGGTCAGCACGTTGCCGGTCAGGGTCAGTTGAGTTTCCGAAGCGGTGGTTGTGTTGCTGTCATCGACGGCTTTGGGCAGGTCATCGACGATGTTCACATCGAGGGTGGCGTTGGCAGTGGTGCCGTTGTCATCGACCACGGTGACGGCGAATTGCTCAGGCAGGTTGTTCGCGCCATTGGCGGTCGGGTGTGCTTCGTTATCGACCAGGGTGTAGCTGTAGCTGACCACGCCAGTGGTGGCATTGAAACCGGTGATCGTCAGTGTGCTGCCCAGCGGTGTGGTGATCGATTGCGGAAAGCCTGCGGCCACACCGTTGGTGACCACGGCAATGCCACCGACGGTCAGCGTGGTGACGCCGTCCAGTGCGGTGATGGTGAACGTGCCGCTTTGGGTCAATGCGGTGGAGTCCGGCGCACTGCCGTCACTGAGGTTTTTTTCGTAGACGGTCAGCTCGCCGCCTTCAACGTTCAAGCCGTTGATGATCACCGGGTCGTCGTTGTTGTGAATCTGCAAAACCAGGTTAGCCGTGCTTTTGTCGCCGTCGGCATCGGTGAGGGTGTAGGTGAAGGTCTCGGTGCCGTTACCGCCGCCGTGCAGGTTCTTGAAGTCGGCGTCATTGGTATTCAGCGTGTAGGTGTACGTGCCGTTGGCGTTGAGCACGAGGGTGCCGTATGTGCCGGTAAAGGTGCCCGGCGTGATCGGCCCGGCATTGGGGCCGGTGGGCACGCGGTCGGCGCCTTGCACGTCGTTGGTCAGGACGTTGCCGGTCAGTGTCAGTAACGTTTCGGAAGCCGTGCCATTGTTGTCGTCGATCGCCCGAGGCACGTCGTCGGTGATGTTGACGTCAAGCGTGCCGGTGGCCGTGTCGCCATTGTTGTCGCCGGCAATCACGGTGAATTGTTCGCTGAGGTTATTGGCGCCATCGCCGGCGGCGTGGGTTTCGTTGCCGTTGAGGGTGTAGCTGTAGCTGACCGCGCCAGTCGCCGGGTTGTAGCCGGTAATGGTCAGGGTGTTGCCCAGTTGCGTGGTGATCGATTGCGGGAAACCGATCGGCACACCCGCGACGATGACGTTGATGCCGCCGATGCTCAGACTGCTCAAGCCATCCGGAGCCGAGACCGTAAAACTGCCGCTCTGCGTCAGTGCAAACGGGTTGGCCGCCGAACCGTCAGGCAGGTTGGCCTCATTGAGGTTCAACTCGCCGCCCGGCACGGCAAGGCCGTCGATGATCACCGGATTGTTGACCACCAGCGGCGGTGGCGGAGTAACCGGCGTGACAGTGTCATCGCCGTTGTCCACCACGGCGTCAAACCGATAGTCAGGAAACTCAGGAATACCGCCGAACCCGGCAGTGGGGAACCCGATGATCGGGTCAACCCGGCCGCCAACTTCTGTCAGCAGAACAAAACTGTGGCCGCCGCCCAACTCACCCGGCGCGCCGCCAGGCGCATTGGGGCCAGCGGCAGTCGCTTCAGCGGTTTTGGTGGGGTCGTCACCGGCAGCGATGGCTTTCTGGATTTGCTCGACATCGGTCAGTTGCGCTTCGCTGGGGGTCTGAGCCTCTGGCGCGTTCACATGTGCCGCCTGATCAGCGAGCAACTGGCCGGTCATGGTCAGGCTGCTGTCGCGACCGAGAGTGAGTTCCTGGCCGTTTTGCAGATGGACGGCAACGGCGCCTTCGGCCCCGGTGATCAGTTGATCGCCGGCATACAGGCGATCCCCTTCAACCAGTGCGCGTTTGCTGCCGTCGGCGGCCTGGGCGAATACCTGACCAATGACTTTAGTGACTGTACCGATGAGCGTTGCCATGTGAATTCCTCCGCTGCTGACCACCGTCAGCACTGGTTCGCGAAGCAGCCCATGGCTCAATCGGGTTGCCGGGGGCGACGCTCGCACCCTCGACAGTTCGTTTCGCGGGGGTTATTTGAAGAGAAATCCAAGCGCTATCAAGCACTTGCACCGCCCGTTTCAAACAGCCCGCCCACTAACGCTACGTAACGGCGGTGAATCACCCGAGTGACAAAAATCTGTCGCTCATCAGCCGCTACGCGTCCCTCCCCTTCAGCAGTACTTCGCCGTATGTCGCAAAGTGAGTGGAACTTTCCTCAAGCCTTTTTGAGCTCCCTAAAGCGCATAAAACAAAGGCTTTCGTGCTGAACAATGTGCCGGATTTTACAAAGCGCATAAGTTTTTTTCGGCATAAGCCTTATGAAAAATTTTTCTTAGCTACGCTCTAGGATGTTCTTAGCTCTGTTGTTACAAGAGTGAAACGCTTAGACCTAAAAATATCGTCAAATATTTGGCGACAGTAACACACCATCAGGACTCAGGGAGATGCACCCATGCGCGTTCTAACCCCCCTCTGCAGCGCGGTTTTGCTGGCCATGGCTTGCACTTCTCAAGCCCAGGCGATGAACCTCACCGAGGCGATCCAAAGCACCATCGCCACCCACCCGGAACTGGCCTCGCGCGTGGACGCCCGCCTGTCGGCAGATGAACAAATCAAAGTCGCCAAGGGCGGCTTCTATCCGTCCGTCGATTTGAACGCCGCGTACGGTCGCGGCTACAGCGACAACACCAACACCCGCGCCTTCGGCAATCACGACACGCGAATTCTCAATTACACCCAGTCCGAGCTGCGCCTGCGGCAGATGCTGTTCGACGGTTTCAACACCGCCAATGAGGTTGAGCGCACCAAAGGCGTGTCGAACTCACGCGCGTACTACGCGCAAGGCACTGCCCAGGATCTGGCCCTGCGCACCATCGAGGTCTACCTCGAAGTGCTCAAACGTCGCGAACTGGTGACCCTGGCCCGCAACAACCTGCAGGCGCACTTGCGCGTCAACGACCAGATCGGCCTGCGCACCGAGCGAGGTGTTGGCAGCACCGCCGACTCCGATCAATCGGTCGCCCGTAAAGCGCTGGCGCAGAACAACCTCGACACCGCCGAAGTCGACCTGTCTGACGCCGAAGCCAACTTCTACAGCGTGGTCGGACGCATGCCCGACGAGCTGGAAACCCCAGCCTCGACCCGCGGCGAACTGCCGACCGAATTGCGTGAAGCGCAACAGAGCATGGTCGACAACAACCCGTACCTGAAGTCCGCCCAGGCTGACGTGCAATCGGCGGAGAGCCAGTACGAAGTCGCCAAATCACCGTTCTACCCGCGCTTCGATGCCGAAGCAGCGGTCGGTGCGAACAATAACGTGCAAGGCGATGAAGGCCACGACAACGAATGGCGCGTGGGTGTGGTGATGAACTACAACCTGTTCCGGGGCGGCAGCGACAAGGCGCGCCTGGCCTCCGATGCGCACCAGATCAATCAGGCGATGGACATCCGCAACAACGCCCTGCGTCAGCTCAACGAGAACATTCGTCTGGCCTGGAACGCCATGGTCAACGCGAAGAAACAGACCCCGACCGCCCGCGAATACGCCGAAACCACCAAGCGTGTACGCGCCGCCTATCAGGATCAGTTCGGCCTTGGCCAACGCACCCTGCTCGACTTGCTCGACAGTGAAAACGAGCTGTACAACGCCAACCGTCGCTACACCGAAATCCGCTACACCGAGGAATATTCGATGTACCGCGTGCTGGCGAACATGGGCCAGTTGCTGAGCAAACAACGGGTGGTGCTGCCGGCCGATGCGATCGCGTCCAGCGAAGTCAAAAACGAAGCCCGCCTTCCCGAACTGAAATAACCAACTCCCTGTAGGCGCTGCCGCAGGCTGCGATGTTTTGACGTTGTTTTTTACGATCAAGATCAAAAGATCGCAGCCTGCGGCAGCTCCTACACGTGATTGGGGTGATAGACGATCAAGCGTTCCGTTCAGTTTTGTGTAGCCAGTGCCACCGTTTCACGGGAGCGATCAATATGACCAGCATGGAACCCGGCCATTCCGGGATCGATCCGCGGCTGAGCTTCGATGATCCGTTACTCGACGGTCTGTTGATCCTCTGCAAACTGCATGGCGCGACGGTCAGCCGTGCCAGCCTGAGTGCCGGGCTACCGCTGAACAAACAACGCCTGAGCCTGGACCTCCTGCCGCGCGCCGCCGCCCGGGCCGGGTTGCAGGCGCGCATTCTGCGCCGTGATCTGAAAGATATTTCACCGCTCAACCTGCCGATCCTGTTGTTGCTCAACGACGGCCGCACCGCTGTGTTGCGGCGTTTCGGCGACGACGGCAAAGCGCTGATCCTGCCCAGCGAAGCCGATGGCGGCGAGCAATGGGTCAGCCGTGAAGAACTCACTGAACACTACAGCGGCCAGGCCTTGTTCGCCCGTCCGCGCCACGAACTCGAAGACCTCCGTTCACCGCTGGTGCCGCGTGTGCACGCGTGGTTTCGCGACACATTGAAGCTGTCGAAATGGCTCTATAGCGACGCGATCCTCGCCAGTTTCCTGATCAACCTGTTAGGTCTGATGGTGCCGCTGTTCGTCATGCAGACGTATGACCGCGTGGTGCCGAACCAGGCGACGTCGACCCTGTGGGTGCTGTCGATCGGGCTGCTGATCGGCACCGGTTTCGAACTGGTGCTACGGGTGGTGCGCGCGCACTTGCTCGACACCGCCGGCAAGAAAACCGATGTGATCCTTTCCGCGACGCTGTTCGAGCGCATCACCGGCATGTCGATGAAGGCGCGGCCGGCGACCATCGGCGGTTTCGCCCAGAGCATTCATGACTTCCAGGGACTGCGCGAATTTCTCACCGCCGTCACCTTGACCAGCCTGATCGACCTGCCTTTCGTGGTGCTGATGCTGGTGGTGATCGGATTGCTTGGAGGCTGGCTGGTGGTGATTCCGCTGCTGGCGTTTCCGATCACCATCATCTTCGCCCTGGTGATCCAGGTGCGCCTGCGCGACACCGTGCAGAAAAGCCTGAGCCTCGGTGCCGAACGTCAGGCGGTGTTGATCGAAACCCTCGGTGGCCTGGAAACCCTCAAGGCCTGCAGCGCCGAAAGCGAGCGCCAGCACAAATGGGAAAGCACCCACGGCGCCCTCACCCGCCTCGACAGCCATGCGCGTAACTTGTCGGCGCTGGCCACCAACGGCACGTTGTTCATTCAGCAATTCTCGGGGATGGCGACGATTGTTGCCGGGGTCTACAGCATCATCGCTGGTAACCTCAGCGTCGGTGCGCTGGTCGCCAGTTACATGCTCGGCAGCCGCGTGCTTGCGCCGCTGGGGCAGATCGCCGGGCTGATCACCCGTTATCAGCAAGCACAACTGACCATGAAAAGCACCGACGCGCTGATGTCGTTGCCGCAGGAGCGCGACGGCAAACAGCGGCCGCTGGAACGCACGCAACTGCAAGGCGCGCTGGACGTCAGTGGCGTGACGTTCCATTACAACGGGCAGAATGCGCCGGCGCTGAGCAATGTCAGTTTCAGCCTGAAACCCGGTGAACGGGTCGGCATCATTGGTCGCAGCGGTTCGGGCAAAAGTACCCTGGCGCGGCTGGTGATGGGCTTCTATGAACCGGAAGAAGGCCAGTTGCTGCTCGACGGCCTCGACTTGCGGCAACTGGATGTCGCCGACCTGCGCCAGCAGATCGGTTACGTCGCCCATGACCTGCCGCTGCTGGCCGGCAGCCTGCGTGACAACCTCACGCTCGGTGCTCGCTACATCAGCGATTCACGGATGCTTGAAGTGGCCGAACTGACCGGCGTCACCGAGCTTGCCCGCCAGCATCCACAAGGCTTCGACCGGCCGGTTGGCGAGCGCGGGCAATTGCTCTCCGGCGGCCAGCGACAGGCGGTGTTGCTCGCACGATCCTTGTTGCTCGATCCGCCGATCATGCTGCTCGACGAACCCACCAGCGCCATGGACAACAGCAGCGAAGACCAACTGCGGCAGAAGCTGCACGAATGGGTCCAGGGCAAAACCCTGCTGCTGGTCACGCACCGCACCTCGATGCTGAGCCTGGTGGACCGGCTGCTGGTACTGGACAACGGCCGGGTCGTCGCCGACGGCCCGAAAGAAGCGGTCATCGATGCACTGCGCAAGGGCCGCGTCGGCTCGGCGGCGGTGTAGATGCTGACCCACAATTTATGGCTTTCACAAAAAAGTGCCCTGCACAAAAACCTGTGCCTACACAAAACCTGTGGTTTGCACAAAACCTGTGCCTTACACAAAACCTGTGGTTTGCACAAAACCTGTGGCGAGGGGATTTATCCCCGATTGGGTGCGCAGCGCCCATGAGTTTTTTGGGGCTGCTGCGCAACCCATCGGGGATAAATCCCCTCACCACAGGAAAGCTTTTTGGCCTCAGGAATTTTCTGTGGTCACCAGAGAAGTTCTCTGAACACAGGAAAGCTTTTTGGCCACAGGCATTTTCTGTGGCCACCAGGGAAGTTCTCTGAACACAGGAAGTTCTCTGGGCACAGGAAGGTTCTGTGGCCAAGGGGAAGTTCTCTGGCCACTGATGGATCATCCAGTTTGATGTTTCTTAACTGAGGGGTATCGCCCCATGTCGGCATCTTCAGATAGCAAATCACGCGGCTACTTCGACAGTTTCGGCAAAAGTGCCGAAGCCGAGTTCATGCCGGAAACCGCTGGCGCCTCGTTGCAGGATTCGCCGCGCTGGTCGCGGATCACCGTGTGGCTGGCGGCAGGGTTGCTGATCAGCGCGCTGGTCTGGGCCAAGTTCGCCGTGCTCGAAGAAGTGACCATGGGCGAAGGCAAGGCGATTCCGTCGAGCAAGATTCAGGTGATCCAGAACCTTGAGGGCGGCATCGTCACTGAAATTTTCGTGCGCGAAGGTCAGATGGTGAACAAGGGCGATACGCTGCTGCGCCTGGATGACACGCGCTTTCGCTCGAACAAGGGTGAGAGCGAAGCCGATCGTTATGCGTTGACGGCACAGGTCGAACGGCTGTCAGCGGAGGCCGAGGGTCGGCCGTTCAAGCTCTCCGATGAAGTGATCGCCAAGGCGCCGCAAGTCGCCGAAGACGAGCGTTCGCTGTACGAACAACGCCAGCGCCGCTTGGCCAGCGAGCAACGCACCCTCAGCGAACAACTGCGGCAGAAGACCCAGGAACTCGCGGAGTTTCGCTCCAAGCAAGGTCAGTTCAGCTCCAGCCTGGCGTTGCTGCAGCAGGAAATGAACATGTCCGAACCGCTGGTAAAAACCGGTGCAGTGTCACCGGTTGAAATCCTCCGGCTCAAGCGCAGTGCGGTAGAAATCCGAGGCTCATTGAACGCGACAACGCTGGCGATTCCCCGCGCCGAATCAGCGATTGCCGAGATCCGCAGCAAGATCGACGAGTCGGAGCAAACCTTCCGCTCGGAAGCGGCGAAAGAACTGAATGAGAAACGCACCGACCTGTCGAAAATCACCGCCACCAGCATCGCCATTGACGACCGCGTCACCCGCACTACCGTGACCTCACCGGTGCATGGGGTGATCAAGCAATTAAAGGTCAACACTATCGGCGGCGTGGTCCAGCCGGGCAGTGACATGGTCGAAATCGTACCGCTGGAAGACAACTTGCTGATCGAGGCCAAGGTGCGTCCGCAGGACGTAGCGTTCCTGCATCCGGGGCAGAAAGCCATGGTCAAGTTCAGTGCTTATGACTACACGATTTACGGCGGGCTGAGCGCCAAGCTTGAGTTGATCGGGGCTGACACGATCACTGATGACAAGGGCAACAGTTTTTACCTGATTCAGGTGCGCACCGATAAAAACCATTTGGGCGGGGATGTAAAACCGTTGCTGATCATCCCGGGGATGGTGGCAACGGTGGACATTATTACCGGCGAGAAAAGCGTGCTGGATTACCTGCTCAAACCGGTGCTGAAAGCGCGGACCGAGGCGATGCGCGAACGCTAGAGATATCCGGATTTTGTGGTGAATTGACTGGCGTCATCGCTGGCAAGCCAGCTCCCACAGTGTCCGTGTCGGCCACAAAACCTATGAACACCTCAGAACCTGTGGGAGCTGGCTTGCCAGCGATGGGGCCAGCAATAACAGCGACTATTTTTCAGCATGATTACGCTGGAAGGTCTCCTCCCCCATCGCCGCAATCTGCCCCTCGATCAACGCCTCGAACGGCTTGAGCAACGGCTCGAATGACGCCGACGGCTCCAGCGTCTGCAACGCCTGCACAATCGCCTCAATCGTCGACAACGCCCCCGGCCCCGGTGCCTTGCGCAAGCGATAGCGCGACACGCCGCCCTCGGCCAGCGTCACCCGTGGCAACGCCGCCAGCAGCGGATTGAGGTGGAGCATCTTGCGCGCCTTGCGCCAGGTGCCGTCCGGGACTACCAGCAACAGCGGCTCATCAGATTCGCCATAAGCCTGCATCGGCTGCGCATCCTCCGCCGGAAATAACAGCCGCGCCCGATATCCCGGTTGATTCAGCAACGCCGGCAAATCCTCGAACACCTCGCCAACGACCAGCTCGGCATTGCTCAACCCCAACGCCGCCAGCCGCGCGGTATTCAACGCATGATTGACCTCGCTCGGATGCTGCAACAGCAACACCCGCGTGCGGCTGTCGAGACTGGGGATCAGCGGGCACAGGCAATGGGTTTGTGGGCGCAGGCAGCGCGGGCATTGAGGTCTGGACATACTTCTTGTTCCTCCAAGCTAAGCCTGATTGAGCTGTGCTTTGAGCAAATCGCGGAAGGTCTGGATCAGCGGCTCACGGCTGCGGCCCCGGCGCATGATCATCGAGAACGGCGCCTGATAACCGAAGGTCGCCGGCAGCAAAACCCGCAAATCACCCTTGTCGGCCCAGGCCTGAGCATAGTGCTCCGGCAAGTAACCGATGTAGGCGCCGGACAGCACCAGAATCAGCTGCGCTTCCATACTTTCCACGGTCGCGGCGCTGTGTTTGAAACCGTGCCGGGCCAGTTCCGCCTGGCTCCAGTAACCACGTCCGACCATGCGTTGCTGGGTGATGACTTGCTCGGGGATGCGCCGCTCGTTGAATAACGGATGGCGGCTGCTGCAATACAACCAATGTTGTTCGCGGTACAGCGGCATGTAGACCAGGCCGCTCATGCGCGTGGAGAACGCACCGATGGCCAGGTCGAGGCGGTTGTCCTGCACGCCCAATTGCAGTTCATACGGGCTCATCACCGACAAATGCAAATGCACCGCCGGGTGTTCCTGACTGTAGGCGCCAATGGCTTCGGCGAAGGGCAAGGCCTTGTCGCTGACCGTGGAGTCGATCACGCCGAGGTTGAGCGTGCCGCGCAATTCACCCTTGAGCGCAGCGGCGTATTGCTCGAAACCTTCGAGTTCGGCGAGCAGGCGCAAGGTTTCCTGATGGAACAGTTCGCCCTTGCTGGTCAGGCTGAAGCCGCCGCGCCCGCGATGGCACAGCACCAGGCCGAGCGCGGCTTCGAGCTGGCTCATGTAGGTGCTGATCGCCGAGGTCGACAGGTTGAGTTCCTGCTGCGCATTGGCAAAACCCTGATGACGCACGACGCTGACGAAGATGCGCAAAAGTTTCAGGTCGGGTAAAGCGTTGGCCATAAGAAGTCCACACATCATCCAATGTAGGAGCTGCCGAAGGCTGCGATCTTTTAATCCTGATCTTGAAAAAGATCAAAAGATCGCAGCCTTCGGCAGCTCCTACAGGGGGTTCATCGATGGCAACGAGTCTATCCCGGGCCTCGGCATTAGTTTAGAAAAATCTGAACTAAGTTTTTGCCCGTAGCGATTCTTTCGCCGCACTACATTTCGCATCATCGGCCCCACAGCGGCGTCCGAACCTTTGCTGAACGGCGCGCCGATATAAATAAAACAAAGACGATGAGGCCTTACCCGTGGACAAGATTCTTCACCAACCACTGGGCGGCAACGAAATGCCGCGCTTCGGCGGCATCGCCACCATGCTCCGACTCCCCCATGTACCGACCGCTGCCGGCCTGGACGCTGCCTTTGTTGGCGTGCCACTGGACATCGGTACTTCGCTGCGCCCCGGCACCCGCTTCGGGCCACGCGATATCCGCACCGAATCGGTGATGATCCGCCCTTACAACATGGCCACCGGCGCTGCGCCGTTCGACTCGCTGGCCGTGGCCGACATCGGTGACGTGGCGATCAACACCTTCAACCTGCTCGACGCCGTGCGCATCATCGAAGAAGCCTACGACAACATCCTCGAGCACAACGTGATCCCGATGACCCTGGGTGGCGACCACACCATCACCCTGCCGATCCTGCGTGCGATTCATAAAAAGCACGGCAAGGTCGGTCTGGTGCACATCGATGCCCACGCTGACGTCAACGATCACATGTTCGGCGAGAAAATCGCCCACGGCACCACCTTCCGTCGCGCTGTCGAAGAAGGTCTGCTGGATTGCGATCGCGTCGTGCAGATCGGTCTGCGCGCCCAGGGTTACACCGCTGACGACTTCAACTGGAGCCGCGATCAGGGCTTCCGCGTGGTTCAGGCCGAAGAGTGCTGGCACAAGTCGCTGGCACCGCTGATGGCCGAAGTGCGCGAAAAAGTCGGCGGCGGTCCGGTGTATCTGAGCTTCGACATCGACGGCATCGACCCGGCCTGGGCACCTGGCACCGGCACCCCGGAAATCGGTGGTCTGACGACCATTCAGGCGATTGAAATCGTCCGTGGCTGCCAAGGCCTCGACCTGATCGGTTGCGATCTGGTAGAAGTCTCGCCCGCTTACGACACCACCGGCAACACCTCGCTGCTGGCCGCCAACCTGCTGTACGAAATGCTCTGCGTACTGCCTGGCGTGGTCCATCGCTGAGGGTCGGGTCATGAACGAACGTGATCAGGTTTTGCAAGCGGCCGCCGAACTGGTGTCCGCGTTTGCCCGTAACGATCGCGAAGCTTATTTCGGCGCGTTCAGCGCCGATGCAAGTTTCGTCTTCTACACCCTCGAACAGCCGCTGCTGTCGCGCGATGCCTATCAGGCGTTGTGGGACAGCTGGCGCGCCGAGGATGGCTTCGAGGTGCTTGCGTGCACCTCGAGCAACGCCTTCGTCAGCCTGCAAGGTGACGTGGCGATTTTCATCCATGACGTGGCCACCGAGCTGCGCATGCAAGGGGAGCAACACTTCAGCCAGGAGCGCGAGACGATTGTTTTCAAGAAACAAACGTCGAGCCTAGAACAACAAGGCCATTGGCTGGCCTGCCACGAACATTTGTCCGCAATGCCGGAAGGGCTGCCATCCCCTTAGCCAAGACAGGTGACGCTCACGCACGATGAGCGCGCCTTTATGATCGGAGCAGATCATGAATAACAACAACAACGACCAAAGCCTTACGCAGATTGAAACCCACGGGGTCGAACAGATCCCGGACCACGAACGCAGCGCAGGCCCGACGGACTTGTTCCGGATGATCTTCGGTGGTTCGAATACCTTTGCCACCGCCGTGCTCGGCAGTTTCCCGGTGCTGTTCGGTCTGTCGTTTCAGGCCGGCGTCTGGGCGATTGTGCTGGGCGTGCTGCTCGGCTCGCTGATCCTCGCACCGATGGGCCTGTTCGGCCCGCTCAACGGCACTAACAACGCCGTGTCGTCCGGTGCGCATTTCGGCGTGCACGGGCGCATCGTCGGTTCGTTCCTGTCGCTGTTGACCGCTATCGCGTTTTTCTCGCTCTCGGTGTGGAGTTCGGGGGATGCGCTGATCGGTGGTGCGAAACGCCTGATCGGCCTGCCGGAAACCGACCTGACTTTGGGCCTGGCCTACGGTCTGTTCGCGATTCTGGTGCTGACCGTGTGCATCTACGGCTTCCGCTTTTTGCTGTGGGTGAACAAGATCGCGGTGTGGAGCGCCAGCCTGTTGTTCCTGCTGGGCATCTTCGCCTTTGCCGGTCCTTTCGATGTGAACTACGCCGGTACGGTGAACCTCGGTCAGCCGGGCTTCTGGGCCGCGTTCATCGGCGCTGCACTGGTGGCGATGAGCAACCCGATTTCCTTCGGCGCGTTCCTCGGCGACTGGTCGCGCTACATCCCGCGTGAAACGTCCAAGCAACGCATCATGGCGGCGGTGGTGCTGTCGCAGATCGCCACGTTCATCCCGTTCCTGTTCGGCCTGACCACCGCGACCATCGTCGCGATCAAGGCGCCGGACTACATCGCGGCGAACAACTATGTCGGTGGTTTGCTCGCGGTGTCGCCGAGCTGGTTCTTCCTGCCGGTGTGCCTGATTGCGGTGATCGGCGGCATGTCCACCGGCACCACCTCGCTGTATGGCACCGGGCTGGACATGTCCAGCGTGTTCCCGCGTGTTCTCTCGCGAGTGAAAGCGACGCTGCTGATCGGCGTGCTGTCGATTGCCTTCATCTTCATCGGGCGCTTTGCGGCGAACCTGGTGCAAAGCGTGTCGACTTTCGCCGTGCTGATCATCACCTGCACCACGCCATGGATGGTGATCATGATCATCGGCCTGTTGGTGCGTCGCGGCTTCTATTGCCCGGATGACCTGCAAGTGTTCACGCGCGGCGAACAGGGCGGACGTTACTGGTTCAGCCACGGCTGGAACTGGCGTGGCCTGGGTGCATGGATCCCGAGCGCGGCGGTTGGCTTGTGCTTCGTCAATTTGCCGGGGCAGTTCGTTGGCCCGCTGGGTGAAATGGCCGGCGGCATCGACATCAGCTTGCCGGTGACCCTCGGCCTGGCCTCGGTGGTGTACCTGACGCTGCTGAGCCTGTTCCCGGAACCGCGCGAAGTGTTCGGCCCGAAGGATGAGCGCAGCCAAGTCATAGAAAAACCTGAACTGCGCCAAGCCGCCTGATTTACGCATGAACCGTAGGAGCAAGGCTTGCCCGCGAAGAACGATAACGCGGTCAGCCTGCTTGACCCTGGCGCGCCCATCGCGGGCAAGCCTTGCTCCTACAGGAAATGATTTTGGCCTCAACATAAAAAAGACAATCGGAGACACGCCATCATGGCTTTGGATTTATTCGTCGTCCTCATCTACGCCGCCGGCATGCTCTTGCTCGGCTACTTCGGCATGCGCAAAGCCAAGACCAACGAGGACTTTCTCGTCGCCGGGCGTAACCTCGGCCCAAGCCTGTACATGGGCACCATGGCCGCGACCGTACTCGGTGGTGCGTCCACCGTCGGCACCGTGCGTCTGGGCTACGTGCACGGCATTTCCGGTTTCTGGCTGTGCGCGGCACTCGGTTGCGGCATCGTCGCGCTGAACCTGTTCCTCGCCAAACCGCTGCTGAAACTGAAGATCTACACCGTTACCCAGGTCCTCGAAAAACGCTACAACCCGATGGCCCGCTCGGCGAGCGCGGCAATCATGCTGGCCTACGCACTGATGATCGGCGTGACCTCGATCCTGGCGATCGGCACCGTCCTGCAAGTGCTGTTTGACCTGCCATTCTGGGTTTCGGTACTCGTCGGTGGTGGCGTCGTGGTGATCTACTCGGCGATCGGCGGCATGTGGTCGCTGACCCTCACCGACATCGTCCAGTTCATCATCAAGACCGTGGGCCTGATGTTCATCCTGTTGCCGATCTGCCTGTACCGCGTTGGCGGTTGGGACGAGCTGGTGCTGAAACTGCCGGCCACTGCCTTCAGCTTCACCACCATCGGCTGGGACACGATCATCACCTACTTCATGATCTACTTCTTCGGCATCCTGATCGGTCAGGACATCTGGCAACGGGTATTCACCGTCAAGACCGCGAAAGTCGCGCAATACGCCGGCAGCATCGCGGGCATCTACTGCATCGTCTACGGCCTCGCCTGCGCGCTGATCGGCATGGCCGCTCACGTGCTGATCCCGGATCTGGACAACGTCAACAACGCCTTCGCCGCCATCGTCAAACTGTCGCTGCCAGACGGCATCCGGGGTCTGGTGATCGCTGCGGCACTCGCTGCGATGATGTCCACCGCCAGCGCCGGCCTGCTCGCCGCTGCCACCACCATCACCGAAGACCTGCTGCCGAAACTGCGCGGCGGCAAACAGTCGAGCCTGGCCATCAACCGCCTGTTCACCCTGCTGACCGGTATGCTCGTGCTAGGCATCGCGTTGGTAGTGAACGATGTCATCAGCGCGCTGACCCTCGCCTATAACCTGTTGGTGGGCGGCATGCTGATCCCGCTGATCGGTGCGATCTTCTGGAAACGCGCGACCACCGCCGGCGCCATCGCCAGCATGGGTCTGGGTTTTGCCACCGCGCTGCTGTTCATGTTCAAGGACGGTCTGGACGCGAACACGCCGATCTACTACAGCCTGGCTGTGGGTCTGATCAGTTTCGTGGTGGTCAGCCTGGTCTCCCCTCGCCCGGCAACCGTGGCGAGCGCGATCTAAGCTTTGATGTAACGACTTGATGCTTTCTTCGACGGGTGTGGCGTCGGTTGCCACACCCGTTTTTTTCGTCTGGAGAAAAGTGAATATGAAGATCGTTTCGCGCGATCAGTGGTTTGAAGTGCAGCACTTGAGCGATGGCATTCGGCTGATCCATGAGCCGTATATTCGGCCGTTCTATCGCTGCAACCTGTGGCATGTGCAGGGCCGCGACAAAGACCTGTTGCTCGATAGCGGCTCAGGGCTGGTCAGCCTGCGCGAGCAGTTGCCGTGGATTACCGAGCGGCCACTGGTGGCGGTGGCCAGTCATTGCCATTTCGACCATATCGCCGGGCATCATGAATTTGCTGAACGGCTGGTGCATCGCGCCGAAGCCGCCATCCTCGCCGCGCCGGATGGCGAGAATGATCTGAGCCGAGCCTTTGTCGGCGACGACATGTTCGAAGCGCACCCGGATTGCCCGTTGTGTTACGCCGAATACCGGGTCAAAGCCGCGCCGGCCACCGGGTTTGTCGAGGACGGCGATGTGCTCGATCTGGGCAATCGCACGCTGCAGGTGTTGCACACACCGGGGCATTCGCCGGGCGGAATCAGCTTGTATGAGGCCGCGACTGAAACGCTGTTCAGTGGCGACATCATTTACGACGGGCCGCTGATCGAAGACGCCTACCATTCCAATCTGCAGGATTACGCCGCCAGTCTGCGACGTTTGCAGGCGTTGCCGATCCGCACCGTGCATGGCGGGCATTTCGGCAGTTTTGCCGGGGAGCGTTTGCGTTCGATGATTGACGAATGGTTGCGCGGGCACGCGTGAGGCCTGCTTCACTCAAGCAGAATAACTATCAGAAAGATCTGCCATGAGAAGAGCTGCCGTGCGTGCCGCCGTGCACCGGTTTATTCGGCGTCTGCTGGAAAACCGCGAATTCAATGACCACACCAGCCTGGTGCAATTGGGCCTGGAGAAAGCCGACATTGAGGATTTGATCTTTCATCTGGAAGATGAATTCGGACTGACGGCGTTCACCGCAGAAGAAGACCGCATGCTCAAGACCGCGAAGACCGCGAATGACCTGAGCCGGTTTTTGCTTGAGATTGGCCGGCACTGAAAGCAAAAGATCGCAGCCTTCGGCAGCTCCTACATTGATCCGTGTAGGAGCTGCCGAAGGCATTAATGCACTACCGCCGACGAGGCTGGCGCCGACGCTGTTCGTCGTCCGTGCGGATCGGTACAGGTTGCAGAGGCGGTTCGATCAAGCCGAGGGCAACACCCAAGTCGTGTAGCCAGTTCTGAATTTTCTCTTTCATCGTCATGCCCCCTTCAGGGTGGTGCTGAGCGGCCGGAATTCTGAGGCCGCTTCGCACTGATAATAGTCCGAAGTCCTTCGCAATGCTCGGCCAAATCCGCAATGATCTGTTACTGAATTGAACAGAATTCGCCGACATTGGTTCAGGCGGTTTCGCGGGTGTCGATCTGAGCCGCAGGATAGACCGCCTGCTGCACTTCCACCCAGGCGTTCAAGTTGGCCCCGACCATGCCTTTACGCCACATGAGCCACGTTGTCGCACCCACGAATGGCTCGGCCAGCGGATGCACCGCAACACTGTCACGGCCCGGCAGACTGGCGAGCATCGATTCCGACATCAGTGCCACACCACTGCCGGCAATCACGCAGGCGAGCATGCCCTGATACGACTCGATTTCCATGGCCCGGCCCATCGCCGCGTGGTCGTGCGCAAACCACGCCTCCAGGCGCATGCGGTAGGAGCAGCCGCGGCGAAAGGTGAACACCGAACGCCCTTCGACATCGCGGGCGCTGCGGACCGGCGGATGGTCAATTTCCGTGATCAGCACCAGCCGCTCCTCGCACAACGGCACCCCATCGAGGCCGGCCAACTCCAGCGGGCCATCAACCAGCGCCGCATCAAGACGCCCGGTCAACAGACCTTCGAGCAACTCGCCACTGGGCGCCGACTGCACCTGCAGATTCACTGCCGGATAAGCCTTGTGATAACGCGCCAGCAATGCCGGCAGATGAATCGCCGCCGTGCTGTACATGGTGCCGAGAACAAAATCCCCCGCCGGCTGCCCGCCCATCACTGCCGCACTGGCCTGGTCACGCAAGGCAAACAACTTGCCGGTGTAGTCCAGCAGAACCTTGCCCGCAGGCGACAGTTGCAAGCGCTGGCGCTCACGAACAAACAGCTCGACGCCGAGTTGCTCTTCCAGCTGTTTGAGCCGCGTCGACAGATTCGACGGCACCCGGTGCAGGCGTTCGGCGGCGCGGGTGATCGAGCCTTCCTCGGCCACCGCCTGAAAAATCCGCAGTTGGCTGAATTCCACAAGCTTTCTCCATAACAGAACAAGTTACTCACTATTATTCAATTTTAAAGAAAGTCAATCAGTCCTAGCCTGACGGTAATTGCAGCCCTTACGGAATTCGGACCATGTCCCCCCTTATTCGCTTATCCGCCTGCTTCGTGGCCTTGATGATGGCCATGGGCATCGGGCGTTTCGCCCTCACTCCGCAAATGCCCCACCTGCTCAGCGAAGGTCAGTTTGACCTGACCGCCGCCGGTCTGATTGCGGCGGCCAACTATCTCGGTTACCTGCTCGGTGCGGTCGATGCAATGTTTGCCCATCGCCCGCAGCAGGTGCAGCGACGCCTGCACGGCGGCCTGTGGTTGTGCGTGTTGCTGACGCTCGCATCGTTCTGGGCTGACGGCTTCTGGTCGCACCTGGTGCTGCGTTTTGGCACCGGGGTGGCGAGTGCATGGGTGCTGGTGATGATCACCTCGTTGAGTCAGCCGCTGGCGGCGGCCGCGGGTCGTCCACGTTTGGGCGCGCTGGTTTTTGCCGGGCCGGGTTTGGGGATTTTTCTGACGGGGATATTGGCGTTGGTCTCACATCTGCTGCATCAGACGTCGGCAACGCTTTGGCTGATTTACGCCGCGGCGGCGCTGGTGATGATGCTTGGGGTTTGGCGCGTTTTGCCGCAACCTGCCGCCGCTGCGTCGATAACCCCGGCTCAGGTCAATGCGTCGAATCGCGGTATCGGTCGTCTGGCTGTGATCTATGCGCTGTACGGCGTGGGCTACATCATCCCGGCGACGTTTCTGTCGCAGATGGCCAACGCGCAGTTTCACGGGCAGTGGCAGGCCGATCTGTTCTGGCCGTGCTTTGGTTTGGGGGCTGCGATCGGTGTGGTGCTGGTGAGCTTGCGTCGGCATGATCCCCAGACCACACGGCACTGGCTGGCGGCGACACTGTGGCTGCAAGCGGCCGGGGTGTTTGCCTGCCTGCTGAGCAGCGGATTCGGCCTGGCGCTGGGTGTGATCCTGTGTGGCACACCGTTCCTCGCGTGCATGCAACTGGTCATGCAGCGTTCGCGGGAAATCGCGCCCCTTGCCACGCAGCGCAATGCCGGCCTGCTCACCGCGTGCTTCGCCGTTGGCCAGCTCAGCGGCCCTTTATTGGCAGCACTGAGCAATCATTACAGCGCCAGCCTGCACCCGGCGCTGGTGATTGCCGGCAGCGGTTTGCTGATTGCCGGCGGGTTGGCCCTGCAATCGGTTAGCGCTGGCCGAGCGCTTTGCGCAAACGTCGACGCAGCCACTGCTCGGCGCTGACAAAGGTGATGCCGAGCAACACCAGCACGGCGCCGATGACAAAGTTCAGGCTCAGTTGTTCGCCTAGCAGCAAGACGCCGAAGGTTACGCCAAACAGCGGCGTCATGAACGAGAACACCGCCAGATTGGCCGCCAGATAACGACGCAGCAACCAGAACCAGACCAGGTAACTGAAGAACGACACGACCAATCCCTGGAACAGCACGCTGGCCACCGCCACGGTGGTCAGGCTGACGTGGGTGATCTGACCGCTGAACAGCGCGATCAACAGCAGGCCGAGGAAGCCGACGATCAACTGATAAAACAGGGTCAACGTTACCGGCGCTTCCGACAATCGCGAAGCGCGCACCACTACCGTGGTCGCGCCCCAGCAGGCACCCGCCAACACACCAAAGGCATCGCCCAGAAGCATGCGCCGGTCGAGGTTGTCCCACGACACGCCGCCAGCGAAAGCAATCGCGATGCCGATGAATGCGAGCAGAATCCCCAACCATTGCAACGGTCGCAAGCGCTCGCTGGCCAACAGGAAATGCACGCCCAGCGCGGTGAAAATCGGCGCGGTGTAGAGGAACACCGACATGTGCGCGGCGGTGGTCAGTTGCAGGCCTTCAGCAATGAAGAAGAACTCCAGGCCGAACAACGCACCGGCCAGCAGACCGCCACGCCAGGTAACGCCGACCTGATCCCAGCCGCCCTTCCAGCAGATCAGCAACCCCACCAGCAACGCAGAGATTCCCGAGCGCGCCGCCGCTTGCATCACCGGTGCGATGTCCGGCGCGGCCCACTTGATCATCACCTGCTGCACACCCCAGATCAGGCACAAACCGATCATTACTTGCAGGGCAAAACGGTCGGCATTGCGCCGCTCGACAATCACCGTAACACCTCGAACACACACAACATGGCAGGCCATCCAATGGTCAAAAAACAGTGCCTGGGATTATCAATCAGTCAGACGGAAAAAGGCGTCTGGAAAAGACATTTAGTTCGTCAGAGGCGTCAGCGCTGAATGGCTGTCGGCTGCGCCGCCATTCGCTGGCAAGCCAGCTCCCACAGTGAACGGGTTGCTCACTGATTGTTTGTTCAACACCAAACCCTGTGGGAGCTGGCTTGCCAGCGATGGCGTCAGTTCAATCAACCCTGCTCATGGATCTGAATGCAGTCGTTTAGCCAACAAAAACCCGACGGTACACGCCAGCGCAGTGGCAAACGTCCCCCACGCCCAATCCATCAACGACACTTGCACCGACCACCCGCGCAGCGTCGCCCAATTGGTCAGGTCATACGTGCCATACGCCACCAGCCCCAACAAGGCGCCCATCTTCGCCACCCGCTGCCAGCTCACTGCGGGCAACACCACAAACACCAGACAACCAAAAACATACAGGCAATAAAAAACCGCTGCCGGAACCAGCAGCGGTTTTTCGAGCATCAGCGAACCGAGCAGTTCGCGATAGGTCGGCGCCATCAACAGGCCGAGCCAGATGCCATCCAGCAGCAGAAACGTCACCAGCGTGGCAACGTAAGCCATCAGCGTTCTTTTCATCACACCGCCCTCAATGTAGGAGCTGCCGCAGGCTGCGATCTTTTGATCTTGTCTCCTAAAAGAAACATCAAAAGATCGCAGCCTGCGGCAGCTCCTACATGGGGCCAGCGGTGGCTCAGGTTAGTTCAATGCGATCGGCATGGATGACGATCTTGCCTTCTTTGTACAGCGAGCCGATGGCCTTCTTGAAGTTGCCTTTGCTGACGCCGAACAGGCTGCTGATCAAGGCCGGATCGCTCTTGTCGCTGACCGGCAGCGTGCCGCTGTTGTCGCGCAACTTGGCGAGGATCTTCGAGTTCAGGCTGCTGGCCGCTTCCTGGCCAACCGGTTGCAGGCTCAGGGCAATCTTGCCGTCGGCACGCACTTCCTTGATGTAGCCCTTCTCGCTCATGCCGGCGCGCATGAACTTGAAGATTTCGTTCTTGTGGATCAAACCCCAGTGCTTGTTGTTGATGATCGCCTTGAAGCCCATGTCGGTAGCTTCGGCAACCAGCAGATCAACTTCCTGGCCCTGGCTGTAGTTGGCCGGGGTCTTGTCGAGGTAGCGATCCAGACGCGCCGTGGCGGTGATGCGGCGGGTGTGTTTGTCGAGGTAGACGTGCACCACGCAGTATTCACCGGCGGTCATCTGCCGTTTCTCTTCGGAATACGGCAACAACAGATCTTTCGGCAGGCCCCAATCGAGGAACACGCCGATGCTGTTGACTTCAACAACTTTCAGGCTGGCGAATTCGCCGACCTGAACTTTTGGTTTTTCCGTGGTAGCGAGAAGTTTGTCTTCGCTGTCCAGATATACAAATACGTTGAGCCAGTCTTCATCTTCGCTGGGAATATCTTTAGGGATATAACGGTTGGGCAAAAGAATTTCGCCGTCGGCACCGCCGTCCAGATATAAACCGAAGTTAGTGTGTTTAACCACTTGCAAACTGTTGTAACGCCCGACTAAAGCCATTTCCAGAACCCTCATTGCGTGGGCGGCATTCTACCCGTTTTTGCCGTGAACGTTGGCCGGCAGATCCGTGGATGACAGAAAATCCCGCGCAGCGCTCTGATTTGCCGTGGTCGCGCCTGCTCGGGGCGCCACTCGTCAGTCCAGAGCAGCACCTCGCGGCAAATCGCCACAGTGCGTTTTCTCTTAAATGTTCTTATTTAAAACAGCAGGTTAGACCGATATTTCGAAGATTGAATCGAGAGTAATGCAGCGCGCAGGTTGGTTATTCCGGGGGATATTTACCAAGCAATTGTCAAGTTATTCCTGTACGATGCCTGGCCGAGTTACTTTTCTACAGGTTAATGGCCGCCATGCGTGTAAAAGCATCCACCAGCAAAGCAAAGCCAGCTCCAGCCGTTGAAACCAGCGAATCGATCAACGATCAGATCGCAGCGTTCCTCAAGTCCGGCGGCGAGATCCAGCAAATTGCCAAAGGCGTCAGTGGCCAGACGTTCGGCCCGTCCAAGCAGATCAGCCTGGGCAAAAAGTAATACCCGGTTTTACACCCGTCCAGAGGCGCTTTGAGCTTCGAAGCGTCTGGACTGGCACCGCGCAACACCCCCTCCGTTTTAAACCAACCCATATAGCAAAATTGCAGAAATCGACGAACGGCCATCAATGCCGAGCATTCGCCGGTATCCTTGCACGCGTCTAGATCAAGCGTTTCAGCAGGCCATATGCCCTGCGCTCGCTGTTCATGGAGTGACGCATGCGCAAAACATCCTGTTTATTGCTTGTGAGCCTGCTGGCTGGCACGAGCGCGCACGCCCAGGTTTTCCAGCGTGAACTCGGCGACTTCGACCTCAAGCTCGGCACTACACCCACGCGGAGCATGGCCCAGGGCCTGGTCAAACCTTCGGCAGCCGGTTCATTTCATGGCGGTCTCGATCTGAGCCACGACAGCGGCCTCTACGTCGGCCAGTACGCACCGAGCATGGGCATCACGCCGGGCAAGAATCTGGAAATCGACTCTTACGTCGGCTTCAAGCAGCCTTTTGATCAGACCCTCGGCTATGAAGTCGGGATGATCCACTACAGCTATCCCAGCGTGGAAACCCTCGACAGCCAAGAGCTGTTCGGCGGTCTGACCCTGCTCGGCAGCCGTTTCGGCGTGGCCCTGAGCAACGACCCGGATAAACAGAACAACACCCTGTTTGCCGACCTTGGCGGCAATCAGCCGTTCGGCATCGGTGTCAGCATGAAATACACCACTCACCAATTGAACACACCAGTGGCCGTGGACGGTGGGTACGTCAGCAGTTTCACTGATTGGTCGGTGAAACTGTCCCGGCCGTTCATGGGTGTCGACCTCGACCTGATCTACAGCAATTCCAGCCTCAGCGGCAGCGATTGCTCGGCCTATTCCGGGCACAACAGCCAGTGCGACGGCCTCGTCACCCTCAAGGCCGAACGCGCGTTCTATTGATCGGCTGAACTGCCGCGCGCATCCTGCATCACATAAGAATCAGACTTTCGAAGCCAGGCCATCGCAAGGATTCGCCCATGTCTCGCTGGTTCAAGCACATCGCCGCATTGTTGATCTTCACCCTCGCCCTCGGCGCCTGCAGTCGCGTCGGCCTGGCCTATCGCAACCTCGACGTGATCATTCCGTGGACGCTCAGCGACTATCTGGACATGAACGGCGAGCAAAAGGACTGGTTTAACGAGCGACTCAAAGAGCACCTGAACTGGCATTGCACCACGCAACTGCCAGGTTATCTGGACTGGCTGGATCGTTTACAGAGCATGGTCGAGAGCAACCAGATCACCGACGCCGCGTTGCAGGCGCGCACTGCCGAAGCCAAGCAGGCGATTGCCGAAACGGCGAAGGCAATCACGCCTTCGGCCATCGAGTTGTTGCAAGGCCTGGACGATAAACAAGTGGCCGAGATGAATGACGCGTTTGCCAAGGACCTGCGCAAGCGTCAGCAGGAATACCTCAAACCGCCGCTTGATCAACAGATTGCCGAGCGTGGAGCACGAATGGTCAAACGCCTGAACGACTGGCTGGGGCCGTTGAGCGCTACGCAGGAACAGCGGGTAATGGCGTGGTCGACCGCTCTGGGCGATCAGTACACCCAATGGATCGCCAACCGGGCGCATTGGCAGAAGCAGTTCAGTGCAGCCGTCGCACAGCGTAAAAGCCCCGAATTCCCACAGAGAATCGAGACGCTGCTGGTCAATCGCGAGAGTTTATGGACAGCGGATTACCGCAAGGCCTTCGCCGATACCGAGGCGCAGGGACGCTCGCTGGCGGTTGACCTGATGGCTGAAAGCACGCCGCAACAGCGGCAGCGGTTGTTGAAGAAGATTGAGGGGGTGCGCAAAGATTTCAACGACCTCAAGTGCCTGAAGGCCGCGCAAAAAAACTGAACATACCGAAATCCAATGTAGGAGTGAGCCTGCTCGCGATAACGGACTTCCAGTGACATCAATGTTGACTGGAAGACCGCTATCGCGAGCAGGCTCACTCCTACAGGGTACAGGGGATCTGCGTGAACTCAGGCGATCTGGGCTTTGGAAGCCACTTCATCAAACGTAGCCTCGGCCAGCGGATCCTCCTGCTCATCCAGCACCTGACGCGGATGATCATTACCGGGGATGCTGCTGTCGATCAGGCTCAGCAGGCTGGAACCGCGTGGCGTCAGCACAAAATTGTTTCCGGTGCTGCCCTCTTCATCCGGACGCGGTGCGATGTACCCGCGCAACAGCAGTAACCGTTCATAATCGCAGGCCAGTGTTTTCAGGTGATCAAGGTTCTCGATCGGCTCGCCGGCGCTGGCTTTCTCCGCCGCATAGTCTTCGGCATAAGCCCGTGGGGCAAAGCTGTGGCCCGCACTGTTCTGCACTTCGTGCAGCAAACGTTCAATCAAATCCCAGTTATAAGTCGTCATCCTGATACAACCTCCGGTGCGCGTGATTAGTGGCGCGTTCATAGGTTGTGACCGAAGTCGGCCGTAGCCGTTCAGCCGCATGTTCTACGGCGACCGACCGGCGGTCTGTCGATTTCACTCGGGGTTAAACGACTAGTCTGAAACAGACGGTTTCAACCCCGCAGGAGAAATCATCATGAACGTTGAGAATCATCCAGTGGTGTCGCGCGAAGAATGGCTCCCCCCCCCCCC
>NZ_AKJD01000180.1 GCF_000282515.1 Pseudomonas sp. GM80 | reverse complement strand
CAAAAGATCGCAGCCTGCCGCAGCTCCTACATTCATCTCCTGTAGGCGCTGCCGCAGGCTGCGATCTTTTGATCTTATTTTTTCTTCAGGCAATCACTCATGAAGGTCTTGCGCGCATCGCCGGTCAGCGCTTTGGTTTTCGCATCGGCGTTGCAGGTTTTCATTTTTTCCTGCTGCGGGGTCAGGGCCTTGCCATCGTTGGCCGCAGGCGCTGCCTTCAGGCAAGTGCTCATAAAGGTTTTGCGTTCATCGCCTTTGAGGCTCTTGGCGGTCGCATCGGCATTGCAGGTGGTCATCTTGTTCTGTTGCGCCGTGGCGGCGAAACCCTGAGAACACAGGAGCAAACCAATCATCAACAAAGGCACACGCAACATCTTCATGGAGTTTTCTCCTTGTCGCCGCACCGAGGGGGGCGGCCTCTGCCGAAGTGTAGTCAAAGCTTGTTACACCTTCCTGCCTTCACGGTGGCTGCGTCGATACTGCTCCGGCGTGCAACCGGCCTGGCGGGCGAACATGGCGATAAACGCCGAGCCGCTGCTGTAGCCGAGGTCGAAGGCAATTTCCTGCACGCTGCGCGAAGACTCCAGCGCTTCGATTGCCGCGAGATAGCGCAGCCGCTGGCGCCATTCGCCAAAACTCATGCCCAACTCGCGCACAAATTGCCGCGCCAGCGTGCGCTCGCTGACATGCACCTGCAGCGCCCAGTGTGCCAGCGGCTGGTTGTTGCCCGGCTCGGCTTGCAGGGTTTCGAGGATCGCCAGCAATCCCGGACCGCTTGCATAGGGCAGATAGCATTCATGCACCGGCGCCTGCTGCAATTGATCGACCAACACCTGCGCCAGTCGCTGGTCGGCGTCGAGTACGGGAATCTTCACGTCACGGGCGGCGAAGTCCTTGAGAATCGCCTTGAGAATGTCGCTGATCGCCAACGTGCAGGCACGCCGGGGCAAATCGGCGCAGACCTTGGGATCAAGGCACACCGCGCGATAGTTGACCGGTTGATGGCTGTAAAAACTGTGCTCGACCTGCGGCGGCACCCACACCGCGTATTGCGGCGGCGACATGAAGCGACTGCCGTCGACGTCCATGTGCAGCACGCCGTGCGCCGCATATTCCAGCGTGCCCCACGGATGACGGTGCGGTGCGGCGAATTCATGGGCGTTGAAATCGGCGTAACGGAAGTACACCGCCGACGGCAGCTCGCTGAAATCCAGCAGATCGATGTGTTTACTGTTCATGCTGTCCGGTTTCAGAGGCAGGTTGTCCGGTTTGAAGTATAGGCCTGCATCCAGACAAGGGATAATTGCGACTCATCAACGTACTGGTTTCAACTCATGCAATACGCGTTTCCGCTGCTGGCGATTTTTATCTGGGCCGGCAATACCGTGATCAACAAACTGGCGGTCGGGGCGATTTTCGCCGCCGAGATCGGTTTCTATCGCTGGCTGCTCGCCGGCTTGCTGTTCACCCCGTTCATGCTCAAAGCGGTGATCGCGCACTGGCCGCAGATTCGCCCGAATCTGGGCAAGATCTTCGTCCTCGGCGTGCTTGGCATGGCGGTGTATCAGAGCCTCGCTTACTTCGCCGCCACCCTGACCACCGCGACCAACATGGGCATCATTCTGTCGCTGATGCCTTTGATGTCGCTGGCCATGGCGATCATCAGTCTCGGTCAGCGCCTGACTGCCGGCGCATTGGTGGGCGCGGTGCTGTCGTTTGCCGGCGTATTGGTGGTGGTGTCGTCCGGCAGCCTCGGCGCATTGCTGCAGCACGGCGTGAACATGGGCGATGCGATGATGTTGATCGCGACCCTGGCTTACGCGATTTACAGCACGTTATTGAAGAAATGGCAGCTGCGCCTGCCGCCGCTGGTGTTGCTGTACTTGCAGGTGCTGGTGGCGATTGTCGTATTGTTTCCGTTGTATGCGGCTTCACCGAAAACCGGTTTGACCCTGCAGAACATTCCGCTGGTGTTGTATGCGTGTCTGTTGGCTTCGATGCTTGCGCCGTTGGCGTGGATGCAGGCTGTGCAACGCCTGGGGCCGAGCCGGACGACGTTGTTCTTCAATCTGCTGCCGTTGATTACTGCGCTGATTGCGGCAGTGGTACTGAAGGAGAAGTTGGCGATGTATCACCTGGTCGGCGGATTGCTGACGTTGGCTGGGGTGATTCTGTCCGAGCGTTGGACCACCGTGTTGGGCCGCCAGCCCCGCACTGCCTGATGCCTATATCTTTGTGGCGAGGGGATTTATCCCCGTTGGGTCGCGTAGCGGCCCCAAAAAAGCGAGGGCTGCTGCGCAACCCAACGGGGATAAATCCCCTCGCCACAAAAGCGATTTAAAGGCCGGCAGCCTCTAGTCGCGCCGCATGCTCGACAAACAGCCGCACCGGCTCCGCGCCCTTCCCCACCAGCCCCAGCGACTGGTTGACGATGTCGAAATGATCCAGTGGATAGTCATCGCCAATCACCGTGCCCAGATGCGAGCTGTAGCGCCCGACCATCCCGTCGCACTGCCCCGACTCACGCACGAACGTCCTGGCAAACAGTCGACAGCTGCGGTTGGTCCCATCAAACAGATTGCCGCCGCGATCGGTCTTGCCCGGCTGCAACGTCCCCGACCACGAGTAGTACCGCACACCGTTGACCTCTTCCGGCCCGTGCCCGCCCCAGGTTTCGGGCAGGCCCTGTGGATAACGCTGGTTGAACAGCGCCACGCCGTCAGTGGTCAGCGACTGGTGCGAGGCGCGGATATCCACCGGCAGTTTCGGCCCGCGATAGCCGGTGTCCAATAACGCCATCAGCCACCCGATAAAACGCAGCAGCACCTCCAGCAAGCGCCCCTTGGCGCTGTTGACCGGGTAGTGTCGTTGCAGATAATCGGCCAGTTCCGAACCATGATTGGGCCCGGCCACCGACGTCACCGAGGCGACCAGATCCGGGCGTTTCGCCGCCGCATACCGCGCCGTCAACGAGCCCTGACTGTGGCCGAACAGGTTGACCTTCTGCGCGCCGGTGTCGCGCAGGATCTCGTCGATGCGCGCCAGCAACTGTTCGCCGCGCACCTCAGTCGAATTGAGCGGCGACACCTGCACGGCAATCACCGTTGCACCTCCACGGCGCAACGCTTTGACGATTCCATACCAATACGGATAAAGCACCAGCCGGATAAACCCGAGCATGCCCGGGACCAGCACCAGCGGATAACGCGTGGACATGGGCAGACATCCTTGTGGTCGGTGAGTGGATGCAAGGCCTGCAAAACGCTCGCCAAGCATCCTCCGTGATCATGACAACTCAACCACCAGCCTACTTCAGCCCCACCACCCCCGCCACAATCAGCCCGACCGACAGCAGTTTGACCAGCGTCAGGCTCTCGCCCAGCAGAGCAAAACCGAGGAACACCGTGCCCAGCGAGCCGATGGCCGTCCAGATCGGATAAGCAATGCTGACCGGCAATTCACGCATGGCCAGCGTGAGAAAGTAGATGCCGCCTACTGCCGCAATCACCGTGATAACCGACGGCCATGGCCGGGTGAAACCTTCGGCGTATTTCATGCCCATGGCGAAGGTGACTTCGAATCCGGCGGCGATCAGCAAGCACAGCCAGGCCACCTAGAACGTCCGGGCGAGGTCGAGCAGACGCTGCTCGGCATCGGCCACCGACACCGCGAAGGTGCGCTCGGCAGATTCTTCGCCCTCGGCGGCGACCACGCTGACGTCGTTGATGCCGACGAAGCCCAGCGCTGTGCGCAGCCATGGATCGGCGTGATTCAGCGCCTCCAGCTCGCCACCCGGGCCGAAGCCGAAACCGCCGCGACTGGTGACGATCAAGGCTTTCTTGCCCTGTAATAGCGGCGTGTATTGAGCAACGCCGTTGTCCAGGGTGTGATCGAAGGTCAGGCCCAGCCGCACGATCTGATCGACCCAGGCCTTGAGGCCGCTGGGCACACTGAAGTTGTACATCGGCGTGGAAATCAGCAGCAGATCATGCTCGAGCAACTCGCCAACCAACTGGTCGCTGAGCGCCAGATCGGCCTGCATCGACAGTGGCCGCGCCTCGGGTTCCGGGTAAAACGCTGCCGCCACGAACGCCTCGTTTACAGCTGGAATCAGTGCCCGGCCAACTTCACGACGGGTGATGTGAGCCTGCGGATGGCGCGCCTGCCAGGCGCTCAAAAAACTTTCCGCCAGACGGCGCGACGTTGAACGGTCACCACGCGGACTGGCATGAATCGCAAGAATCTTACTCATCTGTATATCCTCAGAACTAGAATCAAACGGCTTGTAGCTCGCAGCTTGAAGCGCGTCACTGCGTGCCTTCAAATGAATAAAAATCAGTCGGGATGAATTTATTTCACCCATGGAGTATTGAATGTTCGCTTCGCTGCCACTGACCGCCCTGCGCGCCTTCGAATCCGCTTCGCGGCTGTTGAGTTTCAAGGCGGCGGCCGAAGAACTGTCGGTGACGCCGACTGCCATTTCCCATCAGATTCGCTCGCTGGAAGACTGGCTGGGGGTCGCGCTGTTCGAACGCCTGCCACGCCAGGTGCGCCTGACCGAGGGTGGCGAGCGGCTGTTTCGCAGCCTGCACGGCGCGCTGCTGGAAGTGGCGCAAAGCGTCGACACCCTGCGCCCGCAACGCAGCGGCAGCAGCCTGACGCTGTCGACCACCGCCGCCTTCGCGGCGCTGTGGCTGGTGCCGCGTCTGGGGCGGTTTTATGCGCAGCACCCGAACATCAATGTGCGCCTTGATACCCATTGCGAAGTCATCGACTTGCACCAGGACGCCAGCGTCGATCTGGTGTTGCGTTACAGCCTCGACGATTACCCCAACCTGTATGGCCTGTGCCTGTTCGATGAATCATTCGGCGTTTACGGCTCGCCCGAGCAAGTGGCGCTGGCCGCACGGAGTACGCCGACATTGATCAGCGTGCATTGGCACAACTCGAAGCTCTACGCCCATGGCTGGGAAGCGTGGTGTGCAAAGTCCGGCGAAAACTGGTTGAAGCCGCAGCCGGCGATCCGTGAATACGACGAAGAGCATTACGCCCTGCAAGCGGCCATTGCCGGGCAAGGGTTAGTGCTGGCGAGCAATATTCTGGTCTCGGAGAGCGTCGCCAGCGGCTTATTGGTGCCGTACAAGGGCGAGGTCGTGGTCGACGGCGCAGGTTACAGCGCGTTGTGTGTGCCGGGCCGCGAACGACATCCGCCGGTGCGGGCGTTTTTTGCCTGGTTGCGAGAAGAGGCTCTGTTGTCCGGGCTGACGCCAAGATCGCAGCCTTCGCCAGCTCCTGCTGGGGTGGTGCAAAACCGATAAAACTTTTTCCTTCGCTCATGACTCACAACTTGGGTAGCGACCACGGCCGCAGAACGTGGCGCCCATCGGATTAGCCTCCAGGAGATTGAAATGAGCGACGACCTGCATCTGTCAGATGTCCAAACCCTGCGCGATCGTGCGCGCCAACACGTCGAGAACGGCGCGGTCACCGAGGGCTACAGCGCCGACCGTGAAGAGGTGCTGCGCTTGCTCAACGAATCGCTGGCCACCGAACTGGTCTGCGTGTTGCGCTACAAGCGCCACTACTTCATGGCCAATGGCGTGAAAGCCCACGTGGCCGCCGAAGAATTCCTCGAACACGCGAATCAGGAAGCCGAGCACGCCGACCGTCTCGCCGAGCGGATCGTGCAATTGGGCGGCGAGCCCGAGTTCAACCCCGACCTGCTGTCGAAAATGTCCCACGCGCAATACGTGGCCGGGAACACCCTCAAGGAGATGGTCTACGAAGACCTCGTAGCCGAGCGGATCGCCATCGACAGCTACCGCGAGATCATTCAGTACATCGGCGAGAAAGACCCGACGACCCGCCGGATCTTCGAAGACATTCTCGCGCAGGAAGAAGAGCATGCCGATGACATGGCTGACATCCTGAACGACCTCTAACCCTTAAAAGCAAAAGATCGCAGCCTTCGGCAGCTCCTACACGGGTCTATGTAGGAGCTGCCGCAGGCTGCGATCTTTTGATCTTGTCTGTCTATTTAGTCGGTTTGACGGTCACCGGCGCCTTGCCCGCCTTCATCTGCTCCAGCAGCGGCGCACACTGATTCGGCTCGCCGCCACTTGGTGCCACCAGCGCCAACAGCCCCGCCGCCGGCGCTGCAATCACACCCAGGGCAACCATCCCCGCCCCACGCAACATCAGCGGCACGGCCTTCACCCCGGCGTCCGGCTTGATGAACTTGCCACGCACGTACAGCGGCGAACGCAGGGAGATCAAACGCCAGCCCTTCGATTCCGGCGTCACTGTCAGGTCGAGCTGCTCGTTGGCCATGTTCGCCGTGCCATCGATATAGATGATCGCGTTCTCGGTATCGAAGACAAACAGCTGCGTGGTGGCCAAACCGGTCTTGATATCGAAATCCGCCGCCGCGCAGTTGATCTTCACTTCCTTGTCGCCAAAGATCTTGCCGACTACGTAGTTGCCGACGTTGAGTCCGGCCAGCTCCATCAGTTCACGGCTGATCGCGCCGTCGTTGATCAACATCTTCAACTTGCCGTTGGCGCCGCCCAACAGCGCCGCCACCGAATTGCCACGCCCGCTGATATCGGCATCGCCATTGAGTTCGCCGAAACTGGTCTTCATCGGTTCAAACGTCGGGAACAGTTCTTTGAGCTTGAAGCGGCGTGCGGTCAGTTTGGCCCGGCCTTCCATGGGCTCGGTGCGACCGTTGAGACGAATCTGCGCATCAAGATTGCCGCCAGCGACGCCAAAGCGCAGCGGCTGCAAACTCAGTTCGCCGTCGTTCAATATCAGATGGGTATAGAGATCATTGAACGGCAGCTTCTCGCTGTGGACGATGCGCTTGCCGGTGAATTCAACGTCGGCATCCATCGCGCGCCAGCGGTCAGTCTTGAATTCCTCAACCGGCAGCACTTTGTCTGCCGGTTGCTTGCTGTCGCCGCCACGGGCCTTCTGCTTGTCATTCGAATCGGCGCCGATCAGCGGCGCGAGGTCGGCAAATAACAGTTGATTGGAAACCAGCGCACCGCTGAGTTTTGGTCGCGGCTGGGTTGCGACGTAAGTCAGGTCGCCGTGGATGTCGCTGTTACCGATCTTGCCGTTGAATTTCTCGTAGGTGAATTTCGCGCCGGCAGCGTCATGCAGTTTGGCAATCAAATGACCGTCGGTGGAATACGGTGGCGTATCGGGCAGCGTGACGCCGGTCAGCGGGTATAGATTGCCGAGGCTGTCGCCGGCCAGTTTCAGGCGCAGGTCGAGCGCGCCGAGATTCATCGGGTCGGTCAGGGTGCCGGCCAGTTCGATGCGGGTGTCGCCGATCTTCGCCTGGGCTTGCAGCGGGAACGGTTTGCTCGCGTCCTGCAAGGCCAGCAGCCCGCCGATCTTGCCTTGGCCGCTGAGGCTCTGGCCGTGGTATTGGCCTTTGACCTTCAGCGCAAATGCATAGTCTTGCGGTGCGCCGCCCTTGTCCTGCGCGGTTTTCGCCGCTTTGTCACCGACGATGTCGCTGTACGGAATCGGCTTGCCCAGTGGATCGATCAGCACATCCAGATTGGTTTTCAGGGTCTGGTCATCGAGGGTGACGTGGCCCTTGTCGAAACCGATGGCGCCGATGTCGACCACCCAGCTCGACGGCTCGGCGTTCGGGTCTTTGGGATCGAACTTGAATACCCAGTTGGCGCGGCCATCCGCCAGCCGTTGCAGATCGGCGTTGGGCTCGGTCAGGTCGATGCGCGGAATCACCACGCGTTGCGCCAGCAGCGCCAATGGCGAGATGCGCAGTTCGACGCGCTTGAGGGTGACCATCTGCGGTTTCTTCGACCAGTCCGGATTGCCCAGGCTCAAATCTTCAGCAACCACGTGCGGCCACGGCACCCAGGCGCGCCAACCGCCCTCGTCGGGCTCGCGCTGCCAGATCACTGCGAGGTTGCCATTGATGGCAAACGGTCGATGCAGTTCTTCCGAGACTTTGGCGTTGAGCGGCGGTTTGATCCGGTTCCAGTCGAAGAACACGATGATCAGTACCAGCACGGCCAGTAGCAGCACGAGGGTGGCGAAGGTCCAGCTGAAGATTTTTCCAGTGCGCGTCATGCACAAAGCTCCTGATCACGACCACTCACCCTTAAAGAAAGCGGCGAACGGCTGAAACGGCGGGCCAAAGCGGCCCCTATGAAAACTGTGACTGGCAAAAGGCCCGCAGGTTTAACCGAAAAGTCGATTAAGACGGAAAAACCCGGGTGAATTCTGACCGGTCAGTCGAACAGCGTTACCGCGACCCGCACGTTTGCGAGGCACGAGTGGGTCGAAAATACCCACCTAGGTGCAAAACCGATGCTCTGAAAGGCCCGATCTAGAGCCTCGCGCCAGAACAATCAATTCTGTTGATTATTACCATTGCGTTTATGAACTTTTATATCGACTTATCGAGAGTAGCATTGCCCTCGTACCCACTTTATCGCCCTCCCAAGGAGCAACCCATCATGAAACGCCAATTACTGCTTAGTCTTACCCTCTCGATGCTGGCCAGCACTGCTTTCGCCCTGCCTGCTGCCGATCAAGCCACGCCACAAGTCAAAACCAGCTACTCGGTGTTCAGCCAGACCGTGGCCGCTGATGGTTCCGACCACACCAAAGGCACCCTCGCTGAAGATGGCTACGACAAAACGCCACAAGGTCAGTCGGTAGCGGAAAACGGTCGCAACCGTCTGGAAGAAAAAGGTCTGGTCGAAGACGGCTACGACAAAACCCCTCAAGGCCAGGCTGTCGCCGAAAACGGTCGCAACCGCCTCGAAGAAAAAGGTCTGGTTGAAGACGGCTACGACAAAACCCCACAAGGCCAGGCTGTTGCCGAAGGTGGTGGTGACCGTGTGATCGAACGCAACAGCGCTGTGAGCTGAGCCCATGGTGGCCCGGAAAAAAAGCCCAATCGACGGATTGGGCTTTTGACTTTTCAGGTTCTGGTAAACGCCCCGTAAAAACCCTCGCTTTACTGCCCCGCCGTTCGACGCCGATAAAGCCGATTTGCTAGAGTGCGGCGCTTGTCCTGCCGAAGAACACACCCTGCGATGCTGCCCCGCGCCGAACAGAAGCAACAGACCCGCAACGCCCTGATGGACGCTGCCCGCCATTTGATGGAAAGCGGCCGTGGATTCGGCAGCCTGAGCCTGCGCGAAGTCACCAAGACCGCCGGGATCGTACCCACCGGTTTTTACCGGCATTTTGCCGATATGGACGAATTGGGTTTGGTGCTGGTCAGTGAAGTCGGCCAGACCTTTCGCGAAACCATCCGCCTGGTACGCCACAACGAATTCGTCATGGGCGGCATTATCGATGCCTCGGTGCGGATCTTTCTCGATGTGGTCAGTGCCAACCGCTCACAATTTCTGTTTCTCGCCCGCGAACAGTACGGTGGCTCGCTGCCGGTGCGTCAGGCGATTGGTCGATTGCGTGAAAACATCAGCTCCGACCTTGCATCGGACCTGACGATGATGCCCAAACTTCAGCATCTGGATGCCGAGGGCCTGAGTGTGATGGCTGATCTGATCGTCAAATCGGTGTTCGCTACCCTCCCAGACATCATCGACCCGCCCGCTGAAGCACTGCCGGAGCATCTGACGCCGCAGGCGAAGATCACCCAGCAGCTGCGTTTTATCTTTATTGGCCTGAAGCATTGGCAGGGCCTGGGCAGTACCGAGTAAAGATCAAAAGATCGCAGCCTTCGGCAGCTCCTACAGAGATTGCGTTTCATGTAATTGTATGGACTCGCCC
>NZ_AKJD01000179.1 GCF_000282515.1 Pseudomonas sp. GM80 | reverse complement strand
CTGCGATCTTTTGACGTTGATTGAGACGCGGAGCGTCCCGGGCTGCATTCCCACGCCGAGCGGGGGAACGATCAATCAAAAGATCGCAGCCTTCGGCAGCTCCTACACGGTGGTGTGTACATGAACGAGAATGGATCGCAGCATAAGGTGGATACAATAAGGGCGATAGATATCCAATAGTTGTTCTGAATCTGGCGAAGTAGGACAATTGCCGGCTTCACGTCACCATCAGCGACTTTGAATGGCCTTCCTTGCACTCGGTATCAACCACAAGACTGCTTCAGTAGACGTCCGCGAGCGCGTGGCCTTTACGCCTGAGCAGCTGGTGGAAGCCTTGCAGCAGCTCTGCCGACTGACCGACAGCCGCGAAGCTGCGATCCTTTCGACCTGCAATCGCAGTGAGCTTTATATAGAACAGGATCAGCTGTCGGCGGATATCGTGCTGCGCTGGCTGGCCGATTACCACCATTTAAGCCTCGATGAGCTGCGCGCGAGTGCTTATGTGCATGAAGATGATGCGGCAGTTCGTCACATGATGCGCGTCGCCTCCGGGCTCGACTCGCTGGTGTTGGGCGAGCCGCAGATTCTCGGCCAGATGAAGTCGGCCTACGCCGTGGCCCGCGAGGCCGGCACCATCGGTCCGCTGCTGGGGCGACTGTTTCAGGCGACGTTCAATGCCGCCAAACAAGTGCGCACCGACACGGCGATCGGTGAAAACCCGGTGTCCGTGGCATTTGCTGCGGTCAGCCTGGCCAAACAGATTTTCAGTGATTTGCAACGCAGCCAGGCGTTGTTGATTGGCGCTGGCGAGACCATCACGCTGGTCGCCCGCCATTTGCATGAGCTGGGTGTGAAGCGCATCGTCGTCGCCAACCGCACGCTGGAGCGCGCCAGTCTGCTCGCCGAACAATTCGGTGCTCACGCGGTGTTGCTGTCGGACATCCCGGCAGAACTGGTGCGCAGCGATATCGTGATCAGTTCGACTGCCAGTCAGTTGCCGATTCTCGGTAAGGGCGCGGTAGAAAGTGCACTGAAGCTGCGCAAGCACAAGCCGATCTTCATGGTCGACATCGCCGTTCCCCGTGATATCGAGCCAGAAGTCGGCGAGTTGGACGACGTTTACCTCTACAGCGTCGACGATCTGCACGAAGTGGTCGCCGAAAATCTCAAGAGCCGTCAGGGCGCAGCGCAAGCCGCTGAAGAGATGGTGTCGGTAGGCGCCGATGATTTCATGGTGCGCCTGCGCGAGCTGGCGGCGGTCGATGTGCTCAAGGCCTATCGTCAACAGAGCGAACGCCTGCGCGACGAAGAGTTGCAAAAAGCCCTGCGCCTGCTGGCCAATGGCGGCAACGCCGAAGACGTGCTCGGGCAACTGGCCCGTGGCCTGACCAATAAACTGTTGCATGCGCCCAGCGTGCAACTGAAAAAGCTTTCTGCCGAAGGCCGCCTCGATGCGCTGGCCATGGCCCAGGAACTCTTTGCCCTTGAGGGCTCACCGGATAGCTTTTCGGATAAAAAACCGCAATGAAAGCGTCACTGCACAATAAGCTGGACATCCTCCAGGACCGTTTCGAGGAACTGACCGCGCTGCTCGGCGACGGTGAAGTCATTGCCGATCAGAGCAAATTCCGCGCCTATTCCAAGGAATACGCCGAAATCGAGCCGGTCGTACAAGGCTATAAAAAGCTACTCAGCGTACAAAGCGATCTGGAAAGCGCGCAGGCGCTGCTCAAGGACAATGACCCGGACATGCGTGAAATGGCCGTGGAAGAAGTCCGCGAAGCCAAAGAATCGCTGATCACCCTGGAAGCCGACCTGCAGCGTATGTTGCTGCCGAAGGATCCCAACGATGGCCGCAACGTCTTCCTCGAAATTCGCGCCGGCACCGGTGGCGACGAGGCGGCGATCTTCTCCGGCGACCTGTTCCGCATGTACTCGCGTTACGCCGAGCGTCGCGGCTGGCGCGTGGAGATCCTCTCGGAAAACGAAGGCGAACACGGTGGCTATAAAGAAGTCATCGCGCGCATCGAAGGCGACAACGTTTACGGCAAGCTGAAATTCGAATCCGGCGCGCACCGCGTACAGCGTGTCCCCGCCACCGAATCCCAGGGCCGTATCCACACCTCGGCCTGCACCGTGGCGGTATTGCCCGAGCCCGACGAGCGCGAGGCCATCGAGATCAACCCGGCGGATTTGCGCGTCGACACGTTCCGTTCCTCCGGTGCCGGTGGTCAGCACGTCAACACCACCGACTCGGCGATCCGCATCACGCACATCCCGACCGGCACCGTTGTCGAGTGTCAGGAAGAGCGTTCCCAGCACAAGAACCGCGCCCGGGCGATGGCCTGGCTGTCGGCGAAACTCAATGATCAGCAAACCGCAGCGGCGGCGAATGCCATCGCCAGCGAGCGTAAGTTGCTGGTCGGTTCCGGCGACCGTTCCGAGCGCATCCGCACCTACAACTTTGCTCAGGGCCGGGTCACCGATCATCGCGTCAACCTGACCCTGTATTCCCTCGATGAAATTCTCGCCGGTGGCGTTGAAGCGGTGATCGAGCCGTTACTGGCCGAATACCAGGCTGACCAACTCGCCGCGATAGGTGAATAAATGACCATCATTGCCAGCCTGTTGCGCGCCGCCGAACTGCCGGACTCGCCCACTGCGCGTCTGGACGCCGAATTGCTCCTGGCCGCCGCACTGGGCAAGTCGCGCAGCTTTCTGCACACCTGGCCCGAGCGCATCGTGCCGAGTGACGCGGCGCTGACCTTTGCCGAATACCTGCAACGTCGCCGTGGCGGTGAGCCGGTGGCCTACATTCTCGGTCAGCAGGGTTTCTGGAAACTCGATCTGGAAGTCGCGCCGCACACGCTGATCCCGCGCCCGGACACTGAATTGCTGGTGGAAGCGGCGCTGGAATTGCTCCCCGCGACCCCGGCCACAGTGCTCGATCTCGGTACCGGCAGTGGCGCAATCGCCTTGGCCTTGGCCAGCGAGCGTCCGGCGTGGAAAGTCACGGCGGTGGATCGCGTACTCGAAGCCGTGGCCCTCGCCGAACGCAATCGCCAGCGCCTGCATTTGAACAACGCCACGGTACTCAGCAGCCATTGGTTCAGCGCGTTGGAAGGTCAGCGGTTTCAGTTGATCATCAGCAACCCGCCGTACATTGCCGCCGCCGATCCGCATCTGGTCGAAGGCGATGTGCGCTTCGAACCGGCCAGCGCCTTGGTCGCCGGTGAAGACGGCCTCGATGATCTGCGCTTGATCGTCGCTCAGGCCCCGGAGTATCTGCAGGCCGATGGCTGGCTGATGCTCGAACATGGCTATGATCAAGCCGAAGCCGTGCGTGATCTGTTGCTGACGCGCGGCTTTGAAGAAGTCCACAGCCGCACCGATCTGGGCGGCCATCAACGCATCAGTCTGGGACGCCTGCCGTGCTGAATGATCAGGAATTGCTGCGCTACAGCCGGCAGATTCTGCTGCAACACATCGACATCGATGGCCAGTTGAAGCTCAAGGACAGTCGCGTGCTGATCGTCGGCCTCGGTGGTCTCGGCGCGCCGGTAGCCTTGTACCTGGCGGCGGCCGGTGTCGGTGAATTGCATCTGGCGGATTTCGACACGGTCGATCTGACCAACCTGCAACGGCAGATCATTCACGACACCGACAGCGTCGGCATGAGCAAGGTCGACTCGGCGCTCAAGCGTCTGGGCGCGATCAATCCCGAGATTCAACTGATCGCCCATCGTCAGGCACTGGACGAGGATTCCCTCGCCGCCGCCGTGGCAGCGGTGGATCTGGTGCTCGACTGCTCGGATAATTTTTCCACCCGTGAGGCCGTCAACGCTGCGTGTGTAGCTGCGCGCAAACCGCTGGTTAGCGGTGCGGCGATTCGCCTGGAAGGGCAACTGTCGGTGTTCGACCCGCGTCGCGATGAAAGCCCGTGTTATCACTGCTTGTACGGCCACGGCAGCGAAGCCGAATTGACCTGCAGCGAAGCAGGTGTGGTCGGGCCTCTGGTGGGTCTGGTCGGCAGCCTTCAGGCGTTGGAAGCGTTGAAGGTGCTGGTCGGTTTCGGCGAACCGCTGGTAGGCCGTCTGTTGCTGATCGATGCACTGGGCTCGCGTTTCCGTGAGCTGCGCGTCAAGCGTGATCCGGGTTGCAGCGTCTGTGGCTCGCGCCATGCGTGAAGCGCCGATCGGCGTGTTCGATTCCGGGGTCGGCGGCTTGTCGGTACTGGCAGAAATCCAGCGCTTGCTGCCCAATGAGTCGCTGCTCTATGTCGCCGATTGCGGGCACATTCCCTACGGTGAGAAAACCCCGGAATTCATTCGCCAGCGCTGCAGCGTGATGGCCGGTTTTTTCCGCGAGCAGGGCGCCAAGGCGTTGGTGTTGGCCTGCAATACCGCGACCGTTGCCGGTGTCGCCGATCTGCGGCGTGATTTTCCCGATTGGCCGCTGGTCGGCATGGAGCCTGCGGTCAAACCGGCGGCTGCCGCGACCCGCAGCGGTGTGGTCGGCGTACTCGCCACCACCGGCACGTTGCAGAGCGCCAAGTTTGCCGCGTTGCTCGATCGCTTCGCCACCGATGTGCGCGTGATCACCCAACCTTGCCCCGGGCTGGTCGAGCTGATTGAAAGCGGTGATCTGCACAGCGCTGCGTTGCGCACGCTGCTGCAACGTTATGTCGATCCGCTGTTGGCCAGCGGTTGCGACACGATCATTCTCGGCTGCACCCACTATCCCTTTCTCAAGCCGATGCTCAAGTCGATGATCCCTGCGGACATCAGTTTGATCGACACCGGCGCCGCCGTGGCGCGGCAACTGCAGCGCTTGCTGGCTGAACGCGAGCTACTCGCTGAGGGGCCAAGTCAAGCAGCGAAGTTCTGGACCAGCGCCGATCCGGGTCATTTCAGAAAAGTCCTGCATGTGCTGTGGCATTCGTCTGGCAGCGTGCAACCGTTCGATTTGTAAAAATAATGTGAAACAAACATGGAAATAGGCTGAACTTCTGTTGAAGCGCAGATTTCTATAGCGTTGAATTACCTTAAAAACCAAACGATCGTTCCGGAAAAGGAAGTTTCAAAGTGAAGCGACTATTCTGCTTGGCCGCGATTGCGGCCGCACTGATGGGGCAAAGCATTACCGCACAAGCTGCAGGCGTTGAATTCGCCGTTGGGGCCACCAGCGACTCAACCATGACCTACCGCCTGGGGATGAATTTCGATTGGGACAAGAGCTGGCTACAGAGTGACGTCGGTCGCCTGACCGGTTACTGGAGCGGCGCCTATACCTATTGGGAAGGCGACAAGACCTCCAGCAACAACAGCCTGTCGTTCTCGCCAGTGTTTGTTTACGAGTTTGCCGGCCAGTCGGTCAAACCGTATATCGAAGCGGGAATCGGCGTTGCCGCGTTCTCCAACACCAAGTACGAATCCAACAACATTGGCGGCTCCTTCCAGTTCGAAGACCGTCTCGGTTTTGGTCTGCGTTTCAATGGCGGGCATGAAGTCGGGATCCGTGCCACGCACTATTCCAACGCCGGCCTGGCCAGCAGTAACGACGGCGTAGAAAGCTACGCGCTGCACTACACAATGCCGTTGTAAGCAAGATCAAAAGATCGCAGCCTTCGGCAGCTCCTACAGGTGAAACTCATTCCCATGTAGGAGCTGCCGAAGGCTGCGATCTTTTGTTTTTGGGATCAGCGATACGCGGTGGTGATGCCTTGGCGTTCTTCGATGCACTCGGGCGCGCCCATTTCGAATTCACGGCAGATCAGCGGGCGTTTTTCGTAAATCGTGCACATCATCGTGTCGCGATCCAGCGCCGCGCACCAGCCGTCGTCCAGACGCAACATCACTTCGCCGCCCCACTCATCGGTATCGATAAAGCGATCAGGCACGCCGGTGTCGGTGATCAGCATCACTTCGAGCTGGCAGCAGCACGCCGCGCAGGTTGAGCAGGTGACGGCAGGCTCGGTGATTTGCTGGTGGGGAATGGTCTTCATGGCGGCAGTGTAAGGCAGTCGCTGCGGTGCGTGTGAATGGTCTGACAGACGCTCAGCCAGCCAACCGCCGCGCCATGGTGTGCAAAAGCGGAAACAACAGTGCCCAGAGCAGGCCGATGCCAATCAGCGTCGATAATTCGCCGTAGGGGAATTGCACCCCGGCCAGTCGTCCTCCGCCGTAATACGACAACGCGCCACCGACCGCGCCCAACCCACTTGCCAGCCACCAGGGCCGGCCACTCCATTGCAGACAATGACGCAACGTGGTTGCGAGCAACGCCCACAACAGCATCAACCACAACGGAATCAGTGGCGATTGATCCTGAAACTCAAACACCCCCACCGCACGCAAAACGCTATCCACCGCCGTGCCGACAATCACTACGCAAAGAATCAAACGCCCTTCAGCCGCCCAACTGCTAATCCAGCTCAAATGCACCACCAGCACCGCCAGCGCCAGCAACAACCACAGACTGTTGCCGCCGACCACGCAGGTCAACCAGCCGATCTGGAACAGCACGGCATTGGCGACACGCTCAAGCATCGAAGCGGCCAAGCAGCGGCGCGGTCATCGCGGCGGGTTTGGCCAGCAGCAATTGCGCGGTGCCGATGGTGCGTTCGAGAAATCCTCCTTCGCAGTAGCACAGGTAAAATTCCCACAACCGCAGGAAATAATCGTCGTAACCCAACTCGGTCAAACGACCATGGGCACGGCGAAAGTTCTCGTGCCACAGGCGCAGGGTCTTGGCGTAATGCAGGCCAAAATCTTCCATGTGCAGCAGGTTCATGTCGGTGTCGCGGCTGACCACTTCGAGCATCTTCTGCACACAGGGCAGGGCGCCGCCGGGGAAGATGTAGCGTTGAATGAAATCGACGCCGCGTTTGGCCTGTTCGTAGCGCTGCTCGCGGATGGTGATCGCCTGGATCAGCATCAAACCGTTGCTCTTGAGCAGGTGCGCGCACTGTTTGAAGTAGGTCGGCAGGAAGCGATGGCCGACCGCTTCGATCATTTCGATCGACACCAGTTTGTCGTACTCGCCGGTGAGGTCGCGGTAGTCCTCCAGCAGCAGCGTCACTTGATCCTGCAAACCCAGTTGTTCGATACGCTGGGCGGTGAAGGCGTACTGCTCTTTCGACAGTGTCGTGGTGGTCACGCGGCAACCGTAATTCTGCGCGGCGTAAAGCGCCATGCTGCCCCAGCCCGTGCCGATCTCCAGCAAATGGTCGCTGGGCTTGAGCGCGAGTTTCTGGCAGATGCGCTCCAGCTTGTTCAACTGCGCCTGTTCCAGGGTGTCTTCGGGGGAGAGGAACTGCGCCGCCGAATACATCATGGTCGGGTCGAGAAATTGCTCGAACAGATCGTTGCCAAGGTCGTAGTGCGCGGCGATGTTCTTCTGCGAACCCTTGCGCGTGTTGCGGTTGAGCCAGTGCAGGCCTTGCACCAACGGCCGGCTGAGACGGGCCAGGCCACCCTCCATTGCATCGAGCACGTCGAGGTTGCTGACGAACACGCGCACCACCGCCGTCAGGTCCGGCGAACTCCAGTAACCGTGAATAAACGCCTCGCCCGCGCCGATCGAGCCATTGCTGGCGACCATGCCCCAGACGGCCGAATCCAGGACATGGATCTCCCCGAGCAACGCACTGCCCGGCGTGCCGTACATCATGCGTTCGCCATCCTCGACCACCAGTAGTTGCCCGTGTTTGAGCTGTCCCAATTGGCGTAATACGCCACGGCGCAGCAGCGAACCGGTCAAACCGTTGGTGCTGAGCCGACTGACCGACAGGCTAGAGGATTTCATGGCGGTGCTCCTTGGGAGGCACAGTGGCGGTTTGAAAGCTGCCGTCGGCAGCCTGATGAGCAAAGATCGGTACGCGTTTGAGCAGCAGCCGCAGCGCTTGCCAGTAAATCGCTAGAGCGGTTTTCGCGGTCATCCACGGGAAGCGCCGCAAGTAACGATGCAAGCTGTGACGGTCGAGGCTTTCGCGTTGCAGATTGAGCGTCGCGTCGAACAGTTTGTCCTCGCCCTGCCAGTCGGCCATGTGCACGCCGAGGGTTTGTGCGGCGGGGCTGAAACTCATGCGGTATTCGAGATCACGCGGCAAAAACGGTGACACGTGAAACGCCTTGGCCACCGCAAAATGTTGATGCAGATCTTGCCGGCTGACCGGTGCGCGCGCCGGCAACACGTAGTGATAACGCTCGCGCCATGGCGTGTTGGTGACTTCACAGACAATTGCCGCCAGTTGCCCGTCGGCTTCGTGGCAATAGAAAAAACTCACCGGATTGAACGACAAGCCCCAACTGCGCGCCTGGGTCAGCAGGCAGACTGAGCCTTGTGGTTCGTGGCCGATGGCCGCAGCGACCTGTTGGCGCACGGCATCGATCAAGCGTATGCCGCGTCCGGTAAAGGTCTTCAGGTAATCGGTCTCGCGAAAAGAAAATGGCGCAAAGCGACTGCGCCCCGCCAGCGGCGATAACGCCAGCACCGCGTCCTGCTCGCTCAGGTCGAGATAGAGCAAGCCGATCTGGTAGCGGAATGCATGCTGGCGCGGCGAAAAGCGCCGATGGCCGATCCAGCCGCTGTACAGGGCGCTGTTCATAGGGTTTCCCCGAACGCCGAGGCCACGCGCAAGGCGCTGACCACGCCGTCTTCATGGAAACCGTTGGCCCAATAGGCGCCGCAATAATGCGTGTGTTGCGCACCGTCCAGTTCCGTCCAGCGATGCTGTGCCGCCACCGCCGCGAGGCTGTATTGCGGGTGGGCGTAGGTGTATTTGGCGAGCACTTTGAACGGGCTGATGCCGGCACTCTGATTGAGGCTGACGCAGAACGTGGTATCGCTCTGAATGCCTTGCAGAATGTTCATGTCGTAAGTGACTGCGGCGTGAGTATGGCCGGGGCCACCGAGGCGATAATTCCAGCTGGCCCACGCCAGTTTGCGTGTCGGCAGCAGGCGTGTGTCGGTGTGCAGCACCACTTCGTTATCGGCGTAGGGCAGGGCGCCGAGGATTTCGCGTTCGGCATCGCTGGGGCTGGCGAGCAATTGCAGCGCCTGATCGCTGTGGCAGGCGAACACCACTTTGTCGAAATGCTCGATCCCGGCCGGGCTGTGGATAACCACGCCGTGTTCATCGCGATCGACGCGCGTCACCGGGCAACTGAGGCGGATCTTGTCTTTGAACGAAGCGCTCAGCGGCGCCACGTAGGCGCTGGAACCGCCTTCGATGACCTGCCATTGCGGACGATCACTGACCGACAACAGTCCGTGATTCTTGAAGAAGCGCACGAAAAACTGCAGCGGGAATTTGAGCATCTCGGCCATCGGCATCGACCAGATCGCCGCGCCCATCGGCACGATGTAATGCAGGATAAAACGCTCGCCGTAGTTGCCTGCTTTCAGGTAGTCGTCGAGGGTCATGTCGCTGGCGATGCGCAGTTCGGCGAGGTCGCGCTGAGCTTCTTTGTTGAAGCGCAGAATATCGCGCAACATGCCCCAGAACCCCGGCGACAACAGATTGCTGCGCTGGGCGAACAGGCTGTTGAGGTTGTTGCCGTTGTATTCCAGGCCGGTGTCCGGATCGCTCACCGAGAAACTCATTTCAGTCGGTTTGAACGCCACGCCGAGTTGGCCGAGCAAACGGATGAAATTCGGGTAGGTCCAGTCGTTGAACACGATGAACCCGGTGTCCACCGCGTACTGCTGGGCGTCGACCGTCACCTCCACCGTGTGCGTGTGGCCACCGACCCAGTCGCTGGCCTCGAACACGTGCACGTCATGTCGACGATTGAGCAGGTAGGCGCAGGTGAGCCCGGCTATCCCGCTGCCGACGATGGCGATTTTCATGCCGGATCCCGCAGCGGCGGCGACTTGCGCACCATGCGCTTGCCGATCGCCAGTTGCAGCCTGGCGGGGAGTTTCGACAACGGCCACAGCGCGGCCATGAACAAGGCCGGAAAGGCGATTTCCAGCGGACGGTCCTTGAGTTTGGTGAAGATATGCCGCGCGGCTTTATCCACAGGCCAACTGAGCGGCATCGGAAAATCATTCTTGGCGGTCAGCGGCGTTTCGACGAAACCGGGGCTGACCACGGTGACTTCAATGCCTTCATCCGCCAGATCTATGCGCAGCGATTCGAACAGGTAACGCAGCCCGGCTTTCGATGCGCCATAGGCTTCGGCTCGCGGCAGCGGCAGGTAGGTCACCGAACTGGCAACGCCGATCAGGTGCGGCGCGGTGCCTTTGCGCAACAAGGGCAGGGCGGCTTCGATACAGTAGCTGCTGGCGAGCAGGTTGGTGCGCACCACGTGCTCGATGATCGAGGCATCGAATTGCTTGGCGTCGACATATTCACAGGTGCCGGCATTGAGAATCACCGAGTCCAGCGAGCCCCAGATCTCGGCGATCTGTTCACCGATTTCGCGCACGGTCTGGCTGTTGGTCAAATCCCCCGGCACCACCAGCACCTGGCCGGGATAGCGCTGCGACAAGACCTTGAGCGGGGCGGTTTGGCGAGAACTCACTGCCAGGTGCGCCCCGGTTTTGAGAATTTCTTCAGCCAGCGCCGCGCCGATGCCACTGCTGGCCCCGGTCAACCAATAACGCCGTGGAGGTGTACGACTCATCCCATTCTCCTTTTTAGCCAGGTGATCACCCGGCCCAATACGGGTAAATGCTCATACAACAGCGCCCCGGCATCGAAATAGTCCCGGTGGCGATAAACCTTGTCGCGCCAGAGCAGGTGCGAGCAGCCGCTGACGCGAATCACCTGGCCACCCGCCAGACGCGGGTGGCGATAACTCATGACCCAGCGCAGATAACCTTCGCCGTCGCCGATCTGATCGAAGCCATGAAAATCAAAACGCAACTCGCTGACATTGGCGTACAGCTCGCTGAAATAATTGTGCAGTTGCTTCAGTCCCTGCACTTCGTGCAATGGGTCGGTGAAATGAATGTCATCGCTGTACAGCTCGCCCAGGCGGTGCAGGTTGTCTTTGTTCAACTCGCAGAATTGTTGGGCGAAGCGGCGCAGGAACTCACTCATCATCGCCCTCCATTACCGTGCGCGATGGCAGGCTCTTGAAGGCGGCCAGTGCGCGCTCGCGTGAGGCGCTGAGGTTGACGATGGGCGACGGATAATCGGCGACGCCAAACAGCCCGCCGAGGCTCGCCGGGTTGTGGATTTGCTTTTTGTTCAGCCCGGCCAGTTCCGGTAACCAGTGCTTGATGAACAGGCCTTCGCTGTCGAATTTCTCCGACTGGCTCAGCGGGTTGAAAATCCGGAAGTACGGCGCGGAGTCGGTGCCGGTCGATGAACTCCATTGCCAGCCACCGTTGTTCGCCGCCAGGTCGCCGTCGATCAGATGGCGCATGAAAAAGCGTTCGCCTTCGCGCCAGTCGATCAACAGGTTTTTGGTCAGGAACATTGCCACGACCATGCGCAGACGGTTGTGCATCCAGCCGGTTTCGAGCAATTGGCGCATCGCCGCGTCGATGATCGGCAGGCCGGTGCGCGCTTCTTGCCAGGCGGCAAGCTCCTCTGGCGCATCACGCCAGGCCAGCGCCTCGGTTTCCGGGCGGAAGGCGCGGTGGCGCGAGACTCGTGGATAACCAACCAGAATGTGTTTGTAGAACTCGCGCCACAGCAGCTCGTTGATCCAGGTGACGGCGCCGACCTTGCCGCTTTCGAACTCGCCCTGATTGCTTTGCAGCGCGGTGTGCAGGCATTGGCGTGGCGAGATCACGCCCGCCGCCAGATAGGCGGAGAGTTGACTTGTGCCGGGTTTGGCCGGGAAGTCGCGTTCGCTTTTGTAGTAATCGATTTGCGCGTCAGCGAAGGTGTCGAGGCGGCGCCGCGCTTCTTTTTCACCCGCCGGCCAAAGCGCTTGGAGGGATTCGCTCGGGGTGGCGAAGCCTTTGACCGAATCAGGTATCGGGTCGCTGTCGATCTTGAGTTTCGCCTGCTTGCCCGGCGCCTTGACCAGCGCCGGCATCGAGCGGTGCAGGCGTTCGTAACAGACCTTTCTGAACTGGCTGAAGACCTTGAAGTAAGTGTCGGTCTTGGTCAGCACGGTGCCAGGTTTGAACAGCAACTGATCGAGGTAACTGTGAAATTCGATGCCCTCGGCCCGCAGGATTTCAGCCACTGCAGCATCGCGACGGCTTTCGTGCACGCCGTATTCTTCATTGACGTGAACCGCTTCGACCTGCAGTTCGCGGCACAGTTTGAGCAGTTCCGCCGGGGCGTGATCCCAATGAGTGGCGGTGCGAATCAACAAGGGAATGTTCAGCGCGTCGAGGCTTTGGCTCAGTTCTTTGAGATTGCGCAGCCAGAAGTCGACCTTGCATGCGGCATCGTCGTGATCCAGCCATTGCTGCGGGCTCAACAAGTACACGGCCACGGTCGGGCCGCGGGCTGCGGCGGCCGCGAGGGCGGTGTTGTCGTGTTGGCGCAAGTCGCTGCGCAGCCAGATCAATTGCATGAGATTAAATCCATCATTAAATCAGCCCACACTGAACGAGTGCCTGGTGCGCCGAGAGCGGATCTTCAGCCAGGTACACATCAGTGATCTCGGAAGTTTTTACGGACAACTCGGCGTGGTGGATGCACACCGTTGGTCCGACAATCATTTTTGGACAACTGACTCCGTTCAGTAGCTTGGGGAGCTGCGCCAGGTTCATGGCTTTGCTGGAATACAGCAGTACGCCACGAGCCTGCAGGTGTTCGACCGCCAGCGCCAATTCGCCGGCCGGTAACGGCCAGTCGAAGACTTGCACCGGGCAATCGGCGCTGCTGATCAGCCACGCGCATAGCCACAGGTGAGGTTCCAGTGACAGGTCGGAATGGTTGATCAACAGCAAGGGCGCGGCGTGTAACTGACGATTGTTATGGTAGATGCGCGCGCCGAATTTGCTGCGTAACCAGGAAAAAAAGAACACGCGCTCCATCTGTGCACCAAATTGGCCCTGCCAACGCTGTTCGAGGTCGGCCAGCAGCGGCAGCAGCAACTGCTCGCACAAGGTGCGCGGCGGGTAGAGCGCCATCGCTTGATTGACGCTGTCGTCGAGGTTGCGTTCGTTGAGCTGGATGACCGCCGCCAGCAACGTCTGGCGCAGCGGGTGCCAATCGTTCTCCTCGGTGGGCGTGAAGGCTTGCGGGGTGTCGAGCAGCGGCTTGACCTGACTGACCGCGACGCCACGGTTGAGCCAGGTCAGGATGGTCAGAATCCGTTGCACATGTTCGGCCGAATACAGCCGATGTCCCTTGGGTGTGCGTTGCGGGATGACCAATCCATAACGTCGCTCCCACGCGCGCAGGGTGATCGCGTTGACGCCGGTCTGTCGCGCAACTTCGCGGATCGGCAGCCAGCCTTCGTCGAGGGCTTTCTTGAAGTCGGCGCCGAGGTCTTCCTGGGCGCTGGAATCGGGTTTGTCGTTCATCAGATGGCATTTCGCAGGCTGAGGTTTTCCGGGTGCGGCTGCAGGTAAACCTGTTGCGCGATGTACGGATCGGGGTGTTGGCGAAAGTGATGTTTGAGCAGCGTCAACGGCACCACCAGCGGCACGATGCCGAGGCGGTACTGGCCGATGACGTGGACCATTTCCTGTTTGTCTTCGGCGCTGATCACCTGTTTCAGGTAACCGCTGATGTGCAGCAGCACATTGCAGTGAGTGCCGCGCGTGGCGCATTTTTTCAGCGCCGCCATCAGCTCGCTGAAATAACGCGGGCCGAGTTCGGCCGGATCGCTGTGCGCCATGTTGCCCAGCAGTTTGCCCAGTGCTTTGTATTGCAGCGGGTTGTGGGCCATCAGCTGGTATTTGTAGCGTGAGTGGAATTCAGTGAGGGCGCGACGGCTGAGGCCGTCGGCGAGGACTTGCTGCCAGGCGCTGTAGGCGAAGACGCGGGTGATGAAGTTTTCCCGCAGCACCGGATCGTTGAGGCGTCCGGCTTCTTCCACCGGCAAATCCGGGTGTTGTGCGCAGAAGGCCTGGGCGTAGATGCCACGTCCGCCGCCATTAACCGGCGCGCCGTTGGCGTGGTAGACCTTGACCCGTTCCAGCCCGCAGGACGGCGATTGCTGCATGAAGATGTAACCGCAGATGCTCTCGAGTTCGGCGGCCATTTGCTCGCCGTACGCCGCCAGTGGCTGGGTGACGTTGATCGCCGGATTCACTGTGCCGATGGCTTCAGGATTGTCGGGATCACCGACGAGGCGGATCGGCTCGCGGGGAATGCCGAGGCCGATGGCGACTTCCGGGCAGACCGGGGTGAAATCGAAATATTCAATGAGGGTGCGGCTGCACAGGCGTGATTCCTTGTGTCCGCCGTTGTAGCGCACCTCGGCACCCATCAGGCAGGCGCTGATGGCGATTTTCGGTTTGGCGGCGGGAAGGGCGAGCATAAGCACCTCGAATCTAAACCTGTACAGAGATCAATCTCTGTACAACATTGGCTTAGCATAGATTCAAAGGTGTACAAGTCAAATTGTTTGTACAACTTTCTGTAAGAGCTGCCGAAGGCTGCGATCTTTTGATTTTGCTTTTACAACCACAAGATCAAAAGATCGCAGCCTTCGGCAGCTCCTACATGAGCCAACCGATTTTCCAGTGAGTGCTGTTTTGTAGCGCTTGCCAATCGAGGCGTTCAACGCGTTTGGTCAGCACCGCCTGCAACTCGATTTCCAGCACCGTGCCTTCCTCATCGCGGAACAGTTCAGTCACCAGAAAGTGTTTTTCACGGTTCTGCGGGTGGGCTGCTGTCCATTTCGACAGCAGCAATTTGCGCGGGTTGATGCGGTTCATTGCAGGTGTTCGTGCAGGCGACGCGCAGCCTCCTGACCACTTAGCCATGCACCCTCCACACGCCCCGACAGGCACCAGTCGCCGCAGGCGTACAAGCCCAGATCGGCATCGGCCAGCGTGCCCCATTCATGACCCGTCGCCGGGCGGGCATAGAGCCAGCGATGGGCGAGGCTGAAGCTCGGTGCCGGCATCGCGCTGTGCAGCAGTTCAGCGAACGCGCCGTGCAGTTGCTCGATCACCGCTTCCTTGGACAGGTCAATGTGTTGCCGGCTCCACGCGCTGGTCGCATGCAGTACCCAAGTGTCGAGGGTGTTGTCGCGCCCCGGTTTGCTGCGGTTGCGCGCCAGCCAGTCCAGTGGGCTGTCCTGTACAAAGCAGCCCTCAATCGGTGTATCCAGTGGCGTATCGAAGGCGAGGGCGACGGCCCAGGTCGGGTCCATTTTTACTCCGGCAGCGGCGCCGGCGAGTTTCGGCGCGGCGGCCAACAAAGCAGTGGCCTGTGGCGCTGGCGTGGCGATCACCACATGGCTGAAAGGGCCGTGGGTGAAGCCTTCGGCATCTTGCAAATGCCAGTGCTGTTCACCCCGGAAAACCTCAGTGATGCGGCAGGCGAAATGCACTTCCAGACCGTCAAGCAAGCCACGGGTGATGGCGCTCATGCGCGGCGCGCCGACCCAACGGGTCTGCTCGTCCGGCGACAGGTTCAGTTGCCCGCCCTGATAGGTATAGAGCTGCGGCGTCCACTCGGCGACCCAGCCCTGGCTTTGCCAACGCTGTACCTCGGTGACGAAGCGGCGGTCGCGGGCGGTGAAGTATTGCGCGCCCAGGTCCAGCGAGCCGGCGTCGCTGCGTTTGCTCGACATGCGCCCGCCGCTGCCACGGCTTTTATCGAACAGTTGCACGGTATGCCCGGCCTCTGTCAGAGCCTGGGCGGCGGAGAGCCCGGCGATGCCGGTGCCGATGATTGCGATAGGTACAGTCATAGGGGCCTCGTTTACCTTTCTGTACAGACTACGCCGTGATTGAAACCTGTACAATTTTGTTTTCTGGTATAACTTCTAGCGTTCTCGTTCTGACAGCTTGGCCTATGGTTAAACAATAGAGCCTGCCCGATAGAAAAGATCCCTGCTTTTAAAAATAGACTAGTGATCCGGGTTAAACGCCACGCGAGGAAGATGTCATGCACATATTGCTGACCGGCGGTACTGGTTTGATCGGACGTCAGCTCTGCCGGCACTGGTTGGGGCAGGGCCATCGCTTGACGGTGTGGAGTCGCAAACCGGAGAAGGTTGCGAAGATCTGCGGTGCGCAGGTGCGTGGCATTGCGCGTCTCGAAGACATTGGCGAAGAACCGCTGGACGCGATCATCAACCTTGCTGGCGCACCGATTGCCGATCGGCCCTGGACCCATCGCCGCAAGGCGTTGCTGTGGAGCAGCCGCATCACCCTGACGGAATCCTTGCTGGCATGGCTGGAAACCCGATCACAGAAACCGGCGTTGCTGATTTCCGGTTCGGCGATCGGCTGGTACGGCGATGGCGGTGAACGCGAACTGACGGAAGAATCGCCGCCGGTGATCGACGATTTCGCCAGTCAGTTGTGCATCGCCTGGGAAGAAACCGCGCAACGTGCCGAAGCGCAGGGCATCCGTGTGGTGCTGGTGCGAACCGGCTTGGTGTTGTCGGCCGAGGGCGGCTTTTTGTCGCGGTTATTGCTGCCGTTCAAGCTGGGTCTGGGTGGGCCTTTGGGCAATGGCCGGCAATGGATGCCGTGGATTCATATCAACGACCAAATCGCCCTGATTGATTTTCTTCTGCATCGCGATGAGGCCAGTGGTCCTTATAATGCGTGCGCGCCAAAACCTGTGCGCAATCGCGAATTTGCCAAGACGCTGGGCAGCGTGCTGCACCGCCCGGCGTTCATGCCGATGCCGACGCTGGCACTGAAAGTCGGCCTCGGCGAGATGTCTTTGTTGTTGCTCGGCGGCCAGAAGGCTACGCCGGCACGCTTGCTGGAAGCGGGTTTCACTTTCCAGTTCACGGATTTACGCGCGGCCCTGGATGATCTCTCCAGCCGCCTCTGAAATAGGACGTTGCATGACCGATCACGCTTTGCTTCTGGTCAACCTGGGTTCCCCGGCCTCAACCTCTGTGGCCGACGTGCGCAGCTACCTCAATCAGTTCCTGATGGACCCATACGTGATCGACCTGCCCTGGCCGGTGCGGCGTCTGCTGGTGTCGCTGATCCTGATCAAACGCCCGGAGCAGTCGGCCCACGCCTATGCGTCGATCTGGTGGGAGGAGGGCTCGCCGCTGGTGGTGCTCAGCCGTCGTCTGCAACAGCAGATGAAGGCGCAGTGGACTCAAGGCCCGGTAGAACTGGCGATGCGTTACGGCGAACCGTCGATTGAAACCTGCCTGCTGAAACTGGTCGCGGCGGGGCACAAGCGCATCACGCTGGCGCCGCTTTATCCACAGTTCGCCGACAGCACCACGACCACGGTGATCGAAGAAGCCAAGCGAGTGATCCGCGAGAAGAAGCTCGAGGTGAAATTGTCGGTGCTGCAGCCGTTCTACGATCAGCCGGAATATCTGGATGCGCTGGTGGAAAGCGCCAAGCCGCATTTGCAGCAGAATTACGATCACCTGTTGCTGAGTTTTCACGGTTTGCCTGAGCGGCATCTGACCAAGCTTGATCCGACCGGCAATCATTGCTTCAAGAATGACGACTGCTGCAAGAACGCCTCGCCGGCGGTCATGGCGACCTGTTATCGCGCGCAATGCCTGCGCACGGCGGCATTGTTTGCCGAGCGCATGGGCCTGCCGGATGGTAAATGGTCGGTGTCGTTTCAGTCGCGTCTGGGGCGGGCGAAGTGGATCGAACCGTACACCGAAGCGCGGCTGGATGAACTGGGTAAAAGCGGCGTGAAGAAGTTGCTGGTGATGTGCCCGGCGTTTGTTGCCGACTGCATCGAAACGCTGGAAGAAATTGGTGATCGCGGCAAGGAGCAGTTCCGCGAAGCGGGGGGCGAGGAGTTGGTGCTGGTGCCGTGTCTGAATGACGACCGGCAATGGGCGAAGGCGTTGGCAACCCTCTGCGAGCGAGCGCCGCTGGCATTGTGATGATCGTTCCCACGCTCCGCGTGGGAATGCCTCTTGGGACGCTCTGCGTCCAGTGACGCGGAGCGTCACGGGCTGCATTCCCACGCAGAGCGTGGGAACGATCAGATCTAAAGGTTTAGATCAGCGGCTCATCCGCCTTCTTGTTCTTCCAGCCGTCATTGCCCGGCAGGATCAGGTTCAGCGCAATCGCCACCACCGCGCACAGCGCGATGCCTTTGAGGCCGAAGTCGTCCGGGCCAGTCCCGGTGCCGACCAGCACACCGCCAATGCCGAACACCAGCGTCACCGAGACAATCACCAGATTGCGTGCTTCGCCCAAATCGATCTTGTGACGGATCAGGGTGTTCATACCCACCGCCGCGATCGAGCCGAACAGCAGGCACAGAATACCGCCCATCACCGGCACCGGAATGCTTTGCAGCAGGGCACCGAACTTGCCGATGAACGCCAGGGTGATGGCGAAAACCGCCGCCCAGGTCATGATTTTCGGATTGTAGTTTTTGGTCAGCATCACTGCGCCAGTCACTTCGGCGTAGGTGGTGTTTGGCGGGCCGCCGAACAGGCCAGCTGCGGTGGTGGCAATGCCGTCACCGAGCAGGGTGCGGTGCAGGCCCGGCTTCTTCAGGTAATCACGACCGGTCACGCTACCCACGGCAATCACGCCGCCGATGTGCTCAATGGCCGGGGCCAATGCCACCGGAACGATGAACAGGATCGCCTGCCAGTTAAACTCCGGCGCGGTGAAGTGCGGAATCGCAAACCAGGGCGCAGCGGCAATCTTCGCGGTGTCGACCACGCCGAAATAGAACGACATGGCAAAACCGACCAGCACACCGGAGATGATCGGCACCAGACGAAAGATGCCTTTACCGAACACCGCCACGATCAACGTGGTCAGCAGCGCCGGCATCGAGATCAGCATTGCGGTCTGGTAGTGGATCAGTTCCGAACCGTCGCCAGCCTTGCCCATCGCCATGTTCGCGGCAATCGGCGCCATGGCCAGGCCGATAGAGATGATCACCGGGCCAATCACTACCGGCGGCAGCAAACGGTCAATGAAGCCGGTGCCTTTGATCTTCACGGCCAGGCCCAGGAAGGTGTAGACGAAACCGGCCGCCATCACGCCGCCCATGGTCGCGGCGAGGCCGAACTGGCCCTTGGCGAGAATGATCGGAGTGATGAAAGCGAAGCTCGACGCCAGAAACACCGGCACCTGACGCCCGGTGACGATCTGGAACAGAATCGTCCCAAGACCTGCGGTAAACAGTGCCACGTTCGGGTCCAGGCCCGTGATCAGCGGCATCAGCACCAGGGCGCCGAAAGCCACGAACAGCATCTGGGCGCCGGACAGCACCGTGCGCCAGAGCGGATCGTTGAACTCTTGCTGCATGGTTACGCGTCCTTCTGCTTGGTGCCGAAGATCTTGTCACCGGCGTCGCCAAGTCCAGGGATGATGTAACCGTGCTCGTTCAAGCGCTCATCGATGGACGCGGTGTAGATGGTCACGTCCGGGTGAGCTTTTTCTACTGCGGCAATGCCTTCCGGCGCGGCAACCAGCACCATCGCGCGGATGTCTTTGCAGCCAGCCTTTTTCAACAGGTCGATGGTCGCAACCATCGAGCTGCCGGTGGCGAGCATCGGGTCGATGATCATCGCCAACCGTTCGTCGATTTCCGGAACCAGTTTTTCCAGATAGGTGTGCGCTTGCAGGGTTTCTTCGTTACGGGCGACACCCACAGCGGAAACCTTGGCACCCGGGATCAGGCTCAGCACGCCTTCAAGCATGCCGATGCCGGCACGCAGGATCGGCACGACGGTGATCTTCTTGCCGGCGATCTTCTCGACCGACACGGTGCCGCACCAGCCTGCAATATCGTAGGACTCCAGCGGCAAATCTTTTGTAGCTTCATAGGTCAACAGGGCGCCGACTTCCTGAGCAAGCTCACGGAAGTTCTTGGTGCTGATATCGGCGCGGCGCATCAGGCCGAGTTTATGACGGATCAGCGGATGGCGGATCTCGAGGATGGGCATGGAAAAACTCCGGCGGCGGGCAAAAAAACCGGCCTAGATTAATCTATCCGAGGGTGATGTCCTATAGGACATTCTGTACGTTAGTCCATAAAGGCTTGATTCGGCCCCCCGAGATGCGTACCTTTGCCCGCTTTTCGCAGCCATACCCCCCCACATTCCCCCCTGGAGAGCGCCATGTCCGCTGATCTCGAGCATATCCGTCAAATCATGCGAGAGGCTGACTGCCTGTACACCGAAGCTGAAGTCGAGGCGGCCATCGCCCGTGTCGGTGCACAAATCAACGAACAACTGGCTGACAGCAACCCGGTGGTGTTCTGCGTGATGAACGGCGGCCTGATCTTCTCCGGCAAACTGCTGACGCATCTGCAATTCCCGCTGGAAGCGTCCTACCTGCACGCGACCCGTTATCGCAACGAAACCAGCGGCGGCGACCTGTTCTGGAAAGCCAAGCCGGAAGTCTCGTTCATCGACCGCGACGTGCTGATCATCGACGACATCCTCGACGAAGGTCACACCCTGGGCGCGATCATCGACTTCTGCAAACACGCCGGCGCGCGCAAAGTGCACACCGCCGTGCTGATCGACAAGGATCACGACCGCAAGGCGCGTCCTGACCTGAAAGCCGATTTCGTCGGCCTGCCGTGCATCGACCGCTACATCTTCGGTTACGGCATGGACTACAAAGGCTACTGGCGCAACGCCAACGGGATTTTTGCCGTTAAAGGCATGTAAGCAAGATCAAAAGATCGCAGCCTTCGGCAGCTCCTACAGGTTCAATGTAGGAGCTGCGGAACGCTGCGATCTTTTGCTTTTAATCCCATGCTAGAGTGCTCGGCCCCGCCCCCTGGAGCCTGTCATGCGCCTCTTGATCCGCAGCCTCGCCGCCCTGTTGCTGGCCCTCAGCCTGCCGCTGTCCGCCGCGCCGATGCACAGCCAATTCCTGCCGCCGGACGATCTGACCGTACGCGATGCCGAGCCCGAGCAGCAGCAACTCATGCAGGTCACCGACTATTCCGTTGTGGTGGGCGCGCAACGCCAGTCCAATCAGCAACCGATCCCGGTCACCTCGCCGCTGCTGATCCGCCTCAAGGGCAAGTCCCTGAACAAGGGCGCGACCATCACCCAGGTATTGGTCAATTTCGATGGCGAAAGCAAAAGCCTGAAAAAGCCGATCTACGACGACAAGAGCAAAACCCTGACGTTGTTTTATCCACAGGCCCAATACCGGGTGATCATCGATTTGCTGCGCAATGACACCGTGTATGTGCAGTTCCTCAGTTACGCCAATGGCCATATCTGGGCCGATTTGCACACCGGCAGCACGCGTTCGCGTTGAGCCCGGCGGCAGGGCAGGGGTAAACTGCCCGCCCCGTGTAATGTCTGCGAGCTGGAGTCGGCAATGCGTAAAGATAAGAAACAAGTGATTGGTGACGAGATCGGCGATGAGCAGATCAAGCTGTTCCTCGATTTTGAGCCGGTCGACGCCACTTCGCCGTCGCTGCACAAACTGATCAAGGCTTACCGTGGCTTGCGCATCGATGACTTCGAGCGCTTCCTGGGCTTCTTCGTTGCAGCTGGCTACGACGTCGATGGCAAGGACGAGCAGGGCAAGACCTTTGTTGACCTGATCGCCGATCAGCGCAACGCGCCGGAATACATCGAACTGATCGAAAAGTCCCGCACGTGAGGTATCCCCAATAACTGTGGCGAGGGGATTTATCCCCGTTCGGCTGCGCAGCAGTCGCAAAATCAGTGAGTGCGGTTTGCCTGACACACCTTATCAGCAGGTTTTGGGGCCGCTTCGGCCCAGCGGGGATAAATCCCCTCGCCACAGAAGTCTTGCCAATGTTCACGCGTAAAAAAACGCCCCGCACTCTCTGAGTCCGGGGCGTTTTTTATGCGGCGTGATCAAGCGTAGCTTGGTGTCTCGCTGCTTTCTTCAACCAGTTCCAGCGCGATGTTGTTCTGCGTGTTGATCTTGCGATACAGCGCAGCATCGGTCTCCAGCACCTTTTCACGGGCCGGGAAGATCTCGGCCAGTTTGCCAGCCCACTCACCCTTGGCCTTGGCCGGGAAGCACTTCTCGATCAGTTCCAGCATGATCGAAACGGTCACCGAGGCACCCGGCGAAGCACCGAGCAGGGCGGCGAGGGAACCGTCCTTGGCCGACACCAGTTCGGTACCGAACTGCAGGATGCCGCCCTTTTTCGGGTCTTTCTTGATGATCTGCACCCGTTGGCCGGCCACTTCCAGGCGCCAGTCTTTGGCTTTTGCTTCAGGGTAGAAACGGCGCAGGGAATCCAGACGCTGCTCCATCGACTGCATCACTTCGCTGACCAGGTACTTGGTCAGGTCCATGTTGTTTTTCGCCACGGCCAGCATCGGCCCGATGTTGCCGGCGCGAACCGACAGCGGCAGGTCCATGAAGGAACCGTGCTTGAGGAACTTGGTGGTGAAACCGGCGTATGGCCCGAACAGCAGGGATTTCTTGCCGTCGACCACGCGGGTGTCCAGATGCGGCACCGACATCGGTGGCGAACCCACGGCGGCTTGGCTGTAAACCTTGGCCTGGTGGTGTTTGACCACTTCCGGGTTGTCGCAACGTAGCCACTGGCCGCTGATCGGGAAGCCGCCGAAGCCTTTGCTTTCTTCGATGCCCGACGCCTGCAGCAACGGCAGCGCCGCGCCACCTGCACCGAGGAAGACGAACTTGGCGTCGACTTCACGGGTGTTGCCGTTGTTGACGTCCTTGATGCTGACGGTCCAGCCGCTGCCGTTACGCTTGAGGCCAGTCACGCGCTTGCAGTATTTGACCTGAGTGTCGGGAGCGCTGGTCAGGTGCTTGAGCAACTGATTGGTCAGCGCGCCGAAGTTGACGTCGGTGCCGTTCATCACGCGGGTCGCAGCGAGGACTTCGTCCGGCGAGCGGCCCGGCATCATCAGCGGCATCCACTCGGCCATTTTGGCCTTGTCTTCGGTGTATTCCATGTCGGAGAAAGCGTGGTGCTTGCTCAACACGTCAAAGCGTTCCTTGAGGAACGACACACCTTTGTCGCCCTGGACGAAACTCAGGTGCGGTACCGGGCTGATGAAGGATTTGCACGAGCCGAAGGTGCCTTGCTTGGTCAGGTACGACCAGAACTGCTTCGACACCTCGAACTGGGTGTTGATGTGCACGGCTTTCTTGATGTCGACGGTGCCATCAGCGGCTTGCGGCGTGTAGTTCAGCTCGCACAGGCCGGCGTGACCGGTACCGGCGTTGTTCCACGGGTTGGAACTCTCCGCAGCACCGGAATCCATCAGCTCGACGACTTCCAGCTTGATCGCGGGGTCGAGCTCTTTGAGCAGTACGGCAAGGGTGGCACTCATGATGCCGGCCCCAACCAGTACTACGTCGACTGCTTCGTTATGCGCCATTTAACGCGTCTCCAAAATCTGCAGCACCAAATTGTCGGCATGGCTGCCAGGCGTTCCGGGACAGATCAGTTATGCCCCAGCTATCCGTGGTCAGGTCGCCATGTCCGAATCTTCGCAATTTTTCGCAACTTCGACGGATGCGTGCGGCCAGGCTTCAAGAGCTCCATGAACTCATTTCAGCACGTGGCTGGCAATTCGACTTATGGTCGAGACATCCGTTTTTGTGCAACCAAATCCGTAGCGGACAGGCTTCAGGCTCCGATATTCGAGGTATACCCGGTCCTGTGTCGTTGGGCTGTTTCAGACGCTAATGGTGCATGTTCAGACGCAAAACTTTTCATTTGCTCGCCACACTCTTGTGAAGTTGTGAAAACCCGTTTTTTTCACGCTCTTTTGAAGACGTGAACCTCAAAAAAGGGCTGTCCGGGCTTGGCACCATGCCCGAGGGCAAAAACAACGCGGCGGCCGAGCGTCATGACAGCTCTGCAGATTCGCGAAAAGCGGGGTTTTTGCCGGAAGAACAGGCAAGCGCGCCAACTTCACTCGATCTGTGTGGGCGGCTCTCTGTGGGCGATTTTTGATGTCGATGCATGTGCATTGACGCTGTTGCGGGGCCCGATCAGGAGACGTCCTTATAATCGGGGGGAGATTGTATCGAAGAAATGCGGGCAGTTGCTCGTGTTTAATGACTTTTATTAGGCATCCGGTCAGATGCTCAACATCGCCTGCACCCGTGCGCGGGGCTGCGACACCATGACGCGGGCGCTGGCGGGCAGTGGCTGGTGCAACCAGTTGAGGCGAATTTCCTCGATTTCCACCCAACCGTCGCCCATCGGTTGCAGGCTGCACTGCTTGAATGCCTGGCAATGGCCGTTGCGGTCGAGCAGGGCGAAGCTGCGGTGCAGCGGACGAGGGGCGAACAACGAGATCAGATAACGCATGGTCGAGTACCTTGTTGGAGGACTGGTTTGGAGGTTGGCAAAGGGCCGTGACGTCAACGTGTATGACAGGTGAACAATCTGTGACAGGAACCGCGTTCGGCAGGGTTTGTCAGACATTGCAGTATTCGCTGTCGGGTGCTGGTGACCCGCAGTGGCCCACCGCTATACTGCCGGCCTGTTTGTGCCTGATTCTGGAGAGAAGAGCATGTTGCAACGCCTGTTGTTCGGTTTGATCACTGTGGCCGGTTTGACCCTGGCCGGCTGCGCCCACAGCCCGCAACAACTGAATCCGGAGCCGAAGCTGACCACGCAGTTGCCTGCGGTCGGCCGTGGCCAGCCCGTTGTCGTGCGTGTGGTTGACGGTCGTCCGTCGCCAACCCTCGGCACCCGTGGCGGCCTGTACCCGGAAACCAGCGCCATCACCGTGCAGCGCGAGCAGATCCTGCCGAAGTTGCAGGCTCAGGCTGAAGCCGCCGTGCGTCTGTTGGGCTTCACCCCGACCAACAACGCGCCGAATGCGCCGCAGCTGACCGTGACCCTGGCCGAGCTGAAATATCAGTCGCCAAAAGAAGGCATGTATGTGACTGAAGCGACCATCGGCGCGACCTTCCGCTCCGACGTGCAGAACGCCAACCGCCGTTACAGCGGCCGTTACGGTGCGTCGCTGGACCAGCGTTTCGGCATGGCGCCGAACCAGGAAACCAACACCAAGCTGGTGAGCGATGTGTTGAGTGATGCGCTGACGCGTCTGTTCAAGGACCCGACCGTGGGTCAGGTGCTCGCCGAGTAAGCTGTCGGCAGATGCAAAAAAGCCCGGTGCCAGTGATGGCCCCGGGCTTTTTCATGCAGATCGATTCCCTGTAGGAGCTGCCGAAGGCTGCGATCTTTTGATCTTAAAACCAACATCAAAAGATCGCAGCCTTCGGCAG
>NZ_AKJD01000178.1 GCF_000282515.1 Pseudomonas sp. GM80 | reverse complement strand
TGCCAGCGATAGCGTCAGTGCAGTCAGCATTAATGTTGACTGTGATGACGCCATCGCTGGCAAGCCAGCTCCCACAGGTTTTTTGGTATTTGGGCTGGCGCGGTCAGGTGCGGAAGCGGCTCACCAGTTGATTCAACGTCTGTGACAACGCCGTCAGGTTTTGCGCGTCCTGGCGGGTTGAATCCGCCAGACTGGCCACCAACTGCGCATCGCCATGGATCTGGCTGATGTGCCGATTGATGTCTTCGGCTACTTGATGCTGCTCCTCCGCCGCCGTGGCGATCTGCGTATTCATGTCGCGGATCACGTCCACCGATTCGCGAATCAACTCGAAACTCGCCCGCGCCTCATTGATCGACACCACGGTCTCCTGCGACACCTCGAGGCTGGCGTGCATCTGCTTGCCCATTTGATGGGTGCGTCGCGCCAGATTACCCAGCAGCGCGTCGATCTCGCCGGTGGAATCCGCCGTGCGTTTGGCCAGCGCGCGAACTTCATCGGCAACCACCGCAAATCCACGGCCCTGCTCGCCCGCCCGCGCCGCTTCGATCGCCGCATTGAGCGCGAGCAGGTTGGTCTGCTCGGCAATCGAACGGATGGTGCCGAGAATCGACTGAATATCGTTGCTGTCCTTCTCCAGTTGCTGCATCGACTCGGCGCTGTGACCGATCTCCTGACTCAGCCGGCCGACATTGCTCACCGCCGCATCGATCTGCTGCTGCCCGGTGTGCGCCTGACGCTGACCGTTATCGGCCGAGTCCGCAGCCTGGCTGCACGAACGCGCGACCTCGTTGGAGGTGGCAACCATTTCATGAAACGCCGTGGAGACCATGTCGACTGCCTCGCGCTGCCGTAAGGCGACTTCGGCCATTTCCGCCGAGACCTCGGTAGCGCTGCCGGAGCTACTGTGGATCTGCCCGGCCGCCTGACCGATGCGCTGAATCAGCGTACGGATCGCCTCAAGAAACTGGTTGAACCAGCCCGCGAGTTGCGCGGTTTCATCTTGCCCGCGCACCGTCAGCCGCGCGGTCAGATCGCCTTCGCCTTGGGCAATGCCTTCCAGACCGCTGGCCACACCACGGATCGGCTTGACCATCAACCCGGCAAACCACGCACCGGCCATGGCAAACAGCAACGCGCACACCACCGCGATGGCGCCGATGATCCACGTCAGCCGCGTGGCGCCGGCCATGACTTCACTGGCCTTGACCAGCCCGACAAAACGCCAGCCCAGTGTCTCCGATGGCCAGACCAGCGCCATGTAACGCTCGCCGGCCAATTCCACTTCCACCAAGCCCTTGCCGGCCTCGGCCAGTTGTTTGTAGCCATCGCCCAGATCGTTGAGTTTTTTGAAGTTGTGCGCCGGATCGCTGGGGTCGACCAGCACGGTGTTGTTGGCTTCCATCAGCATCAGGTAACCACTGTCGCCGAGGCGGATCTGCTTGACCAGATCGGTCAGTTGCTTGAGCGACACGTCGATGTTTACCACACCGGCGTTGCTGCCCAACTGATTGTTGAAGCTGCGCACAGTACTCACCAGCACCACGTCATCCGTCGCCCAATAATAGGCGTCGGTGCGCAGAGTTTTGCCAGGATTGGCCATCGCGGTTTTGTACCAGGGCCGCGTGCGCGGATCGTAACTGGCCAGCTTCGGGTCACCCGGCCAAAACAGATAACCGCCCTCCTGCGTCCCCAACGACAGATAGGTGTAAGCCGGATGGGCCTTGGCCAGTCCGGCGAACAAACTGAATACCTGCTGATCCTGCGGCCCCACCGGGATCTGCGCGGCATCACTGCTCAAGTAGCGCTTGAGGCTGCCATCAATCCCCTGCAATTGCGGATGTTCAGCCAGATACGCCACGTTCTGGCTGATACCTTCGAAGAACAGCTGCATGGCATTTTCGACCTGACGCACCTCCCTCCCGGTGCTGTCGATAAAGGTGTCCCGCGCACCATCGCGTACGTTGAGGATGATCAGCACCGCCACCAGCAACACCGGCAGGCTGGCGATCACCGCGAACGCCATGGTCAATTTTTGTTTTATGTTCATCTACTGCGCCTTCCTTGTTCGAAGTGTCGGTCAGAAATATTTTGCGGATATTCCGTATTATGGTATACCAATATTCAATCAACCGACCAGCCGTCCTCGAAGGCGTGCTTGAATGGTGAGAAGACTTGCGAGCGTTCAGCGCTCATGCCAGTGACACAGGCCCGCAAACGACCGGCCATCAACAAAAGATCCGAGGTAGCGTCATGAAATTTTCCCTGTTCGTACACATGGAGCGCTGGGACGAAAGCGTCAGCCACCGCCAACTGTTCGAAGACCTGACCGAACTCACCCTGATGGCCGAGGCCGGCGGTTTCAGCACCGTGTGGATTGGCGAACACCACGCCATGGAATACACCATCTCGCCAAGCCCGATGCCGCTGCTGGCCTACCTCGCGGCGAAAACCACCACCATTCATCTCGGCGCCGGCACCATCATTGCGCCGTTCTGGCACCCGTTGCGGGTCGCCGGTGAATGCGCCCTGCTCGACGTCATCAGCAACGGCCGCATGGAAGTCGGTCTGGCCCGTGGCGCCTATCAGGTTGAATTCGATCGCATGGCCGGCGGCATGCCTGCCTCAAGCGGCGGCCAGGCGCTGCGCGAGATGGTTCCGGTGGTCCGCGCCCTGTGGCAAGGCGATTACGCCCACGACGGCGACATCTGGAAATTCCCCACTTCGACCAGCGTGCCGAAGCCGATTCAGCAGCCGAACCCACCGATGTGGATCGCCGCCCGCGACCCGGATTCGCACAACTTCGCCGTGGCCAACGGCTGCAACGTCATGGTCACACCGTTGATGAAGGGCGACGAAGAAGTCCTCGACCTGAAGAACAAATTCCAGACGGCGCTGGACAACAACCCGGACGTGCCGCGCCCGCAATTGATGGTGCTGCGCCACACCCACGTACACACCGCCGACGATCCGGACGGCTGGAAAGTCGGCGCCAAAGCGATCTCGCGGTTCTATCGCACCTTCGATGCGTGGTTCGGCAACAAGCAAACCCCGGTCAACGGCTTCCTCGCGCCAAGCCCGGAAGAAAAGTTTGCCGGACGCCCTGAGTTCGAGCTGGAAAGCCTGCACAAGACCGCGATGATCGGTACGCCGGAAGAGATTATTCCGCGTATCAAGTACTACCAGGAGCTGGGCGTGGATGAGTTCAGTTTCTGGTGCGACAACAGCTTGCCGCATGAAGAGAAGAAAAAGTCGCTGGAGCTGTTTATCAAGCACGTGGTGCCGGCGTTTCGCTGAGTGATCTGCTGATCAGGCCTGGCCAATGAAAACGCCCCGATTGATTCGGGGCGTTTTTTTAACAGTCCTGACAACTTTATTGCCAATGAAATTCGGGGCGGATTTCGCAAGTCACTCCAGCAGCCAGAAGACTCTTTCGAACCTTTAAAACCTCTTGAGCCCGACCGGCCATCAGCAGAGGAAGGTCCTGCTTCAGCAAAGTTCTTGCCTCTAAAAAGTTGCCACCGGTCGCTGAAGCTACCGCTCTGACATGCGCCTGATCTCGATAGTCCCCGCGACAGTGCACCTCATATTGGGTCTCATCCATTTCCATAGGCGAAAAATGGGTGGTCACCACCGATGCGCCACACTCGACACACTGTAAGCCCTGAGTGCGGCCAGCCTTAAAAGCAACCAATCTTGCGCCACACTGCTCGCACGCCATCAGACATTCCCCTCCCCCACGGCGGATCACAATTAAACAGCCCTTTGACGAGAAAGCGAGCCAGCCTCACAGCCACTCGCTGCGATGCCACCTCAACTTCTCAAGCGAATCGGCTAACGCGTTCTACTCAACACCCATATTTTTGAGCAACCTGATCACCGGACAGCAGAGCATCGTCGACGTCGGACAAAATACAAGGCCAGAGTTTCGCAACGCTCAAAAAGAACACCCGGTACATCAATCTCGAGTGTTGTGTATGGTCAAGGTTTATTTCAATCAGCGATTGGGGAGGATCACCCAATACGTTCTGCCATTCCAGACGATCTTCGCTGTCGTACATCTCGTAAAACCAATACTCCGGAAGCAATGACAGCCATATATCCGAGTCGCCTTCACCGATTGTCCCCCGAGGCTTCCCGCCAGTGTTAACGAATCCACCGGCGGCGAGAACAGCCGCTCTGAAATCTTCTACGGTTAGTTTTCTTGAGGAAATGATCATTGCGGATAACGACATTTACTCCGGCCTCCTCTGCTGGATCAGGGTCAACTCATCGCGGCTGACAATCTGGCCGCACGCTAGGATAGAACAGGAATCTGCGCCTGGGACAGTCGCCGCAAAGACCTGCACACATTCAACACTGTCGGCGTCCTTGGCTTCGAACGCGGCCTCCAACTCCCGAAGCACGTAATCCTTGGGCACTGACGAGCCCGGAAAATATACCTCAATGCGCAACGCCGAGCCGCGTGGACACGTCTTGCGGTGTAAGCACACGACCATCCTCGGCCACCAGTTCCAACTTGCGCAGCGGCTGGCGATTCTGCGCATCGACCATCACCGAGCCCGGCTCGCCCGGCGCGTACATGAATTCGCCACCCCATTGCGACAACGCCACGATCACCGTCTGCAGGGCTTTGCCACGCTCGGTCAGCACGTATTCCTTATGCGCACCGCCATCCGCTGCGGGCACCGTTTGCAGGATGCCCTGCTCGGCCAGGCCCTTGAGCCGGGCGCTGAGCATGTTCTTGGCGATGTCCAGGTTCTTCTGGAAATCACTGAATCGCCGAATCCCCTCCAGCGCATCACGAATGATCAGCAACGACCACCAGTCACCGATCAGATCCAGTGTCCGCGCCACCGGGCAGGCCGCGCCTTGCAGGCTTTTGCGCTTCACGAAAGGTACTCCACTGACGGATCAAAGGTTGCATCATACAACTCTGCTGTGGATTAGCACCTGTATAACCCAGCACCTGCATACAAGTAGCCGTCGCGCTTTGCGCCGATAGTGAAGTCGGCCATTTCGGCTTTACGAGCGATCCCTGACGCAAGGAGTTTGCATGAGCACGTTCTTCACTCAAGACGGCATCGAAATCTATTACAAGGATTGGGGCAGTGGTAAGCCCGTGCTGTTCAGCCACGGCTGGCCGCTGGATGCCGACATGTGGGAATACCAGATGGAATACCTGAGCAGTCGCGGTTACCGCACGATCGCTTTCGACCGTCGCGGTTTCGGGCGCTCGGAACAGCCGTGGAACGGCTACGACTACGACACCTTCGCCGACGACATCGCGCAACTGATCAACCATCTCGACCTGCGAGACGTCACCCTGGTGGGCTTCTCCATGGGCGGCGGCGATGTCAGCCGCTACATCGCCCGGCATGGCAGCGAACGTGTTGCTGGCCTTGTGTTGCTGGGCGCGGTGACGCCGTTGTTCGGCAAAAAGCCTGACTTCCCGCAGGGTGTCGACAAGTCAGTGTTTGACGGGATCAAGGCGGGTTTGCTGAAGGATCGTGCGCAGTTCATCGCTGACTTCGCGGCTCCGTTTTATGGCACCAATCAGGGCCAGACCGTTTCTGCCGGCGTGCTCACCCAAACCCTCAACGTCGCACTGCTGGCGTCGCTCAAGGGCACGGTGGATTGCGTGACGGCGTTCTCGGAAACCGACTTCCGCCCGGACATGGCCAAGATCAATGTGCCAACGCTGGTGATCCATGGTGACGGCGATCAGATCGTGCCGTTTGAAACCACGGGTAAGCAGGCTGCTGCGCAGATCAAGGGTGCTGAATTGAAGGTGTATGCCGGTGCACCGCATGGGTTCGCAGTGACGCATGCGCAAGCATTGAATGAAGATTTACTGGCGTTCCTCAACCGATAAACCCTCTAAGGTTCCCGTAACCACTGTGGTGAAGGGATTTAGCGAAACGTCGCACCGCCCCGTTGGACTGCGCAGCAGTCCCTTCTTTTTAAAATCAAAGGAGGGGCCGCTTCGCGACCCAACGGGGATAAATCCCCTCACCACAAGGATCGCACGCTGGTTGAAGGTTTTTGTTTGTAGTTGCAGGTTCGTCCACTGCCAGAACCCCCGGATTTAAAGGCCTTAACCTCCCTGCATCAGAATTTTATCTTCACATCCCAGCTTAATAATATTTTACCGATATCGCCCCTCTCCCTAGTCTGACCTCAAGCCAAACGGACAAGCCAACAGCGCCCGAATCCAACTGCCTTGCTAGGAAGGATGTAGAGATGACCACTGAAATAATAAAAACAGACACGCTGATCGTGGGTGCCGGCCAGGCAGGCGTAGCCATGAGCGAGCACCTGAGCAAACTCGGTGTGCCGCACCTGGTGCTGGAGCGCAATCGCATCGCCGAACGCTGGCGCACCGGGCGCTGGGACTCGCTGGTCGCCAACGGCCCGGCGTGGCACGACCGCTTTCCGGGTCTGGAATTCGATGACGTCGACCCCGATGGTTTCGCCCCGAAAGAACGTGTGGCCGATTACTTCGAAGCCTATGCGAAGAAATTCAACGCACCGATTCGTACCGGCGTCGACGTGAAAAGCGTGGTGCGCAATGTCGGTCGCCCCGGTTTCACCGTCGAGACCTCCGAAGGTGTGATCGAAGCCAGCCGCGTGGTCGCCGCCACCGGCCCGTTTCAGAAACCGGTGATCCCCGCGATCGCCCCGCAAGACGAACGCCTGCTGCAAATCCACTCCGCTGACTATCGCAACCCGCAGCAACTGCCTCAGGGCGCAGTGCTGGTGGTCGGTGCAGGCTCGTCGGGCGTGCAGATTGCCGATGAACTGCAGCGCTCGGGCAAGCAGGTTTACCTGTCTGTCGGCGCTCACGACCGCCCGCCTCGCGCTTATCGCAACCGTGATTTCTGCTGGTGGCTGGGCGTGCTCGGCGAGTGGGATCAAGCGGCGATGAAACCTGGCCGCGAGCACGTGACCATCGCGGTCAGCGGTGCCCACGGCGGGCGCACCATCGATTTTCGTGGCCTGGCCCATCGCGGCATGACCTTGGTCGGCGTCACCGAGTCGTTCAACAACGGCGTGGTGACCTTCAAGCAGGATCTGGTCGGCAACCTCAATCGCGGTGACGAAAACTACCTGGCGCTGCTGGATGCCGCCGACGCCTACATCGAGCGTAACGGCCTCGATCTGCCGGAAGAACCGGAGGCTCGCGAAACGTTTCCAGAGCCTGAGTGCGTGAAAAATCCGCTGGCCGATCTCGATCTGGCCAAGGCTGGCATCACCTCGATCATCTGGGCCACTGGTTTTGCCGTGGATTATTCCTGGCTGCAAGTCGCGGCGTTCGATGACAAAGGCAAGCCTGTGCATCAGCGCGGTGTGTCGAGCGAACCGGGTGTGTATTTCCTCGGTTTGCCGTGGCAGTCGCGTCGCGGTTCGTCGTTCATCTGGGGTGTTTGGCACGACGCCAAACACGTCGCCGATCACATCGCCACCCAGCGCAAGTATCTCGACTACCGCGATGCCGAGCAGCGTGAAGCCGAGCTGCACTCGCCTGCGCACAACAAAGTCGCCGACACCGTCGACGCCTGATTTCTCTCTTTCGCTCCGGCGCCGATTGCACCGGGCAAACCTGATTCTGGAGCTGCACATGAGCAAGCCAACCCACACGCGCATTCGTATGTTCAACACCAAAGACACTTACCCGAACCAAACGCTGGACAACGACTTGTGCCAAGCCGTGCGTGCCGGCAACACCGTCTATGTGCGTGGTCAGGTCGGCACTGATTTCGACGGCAACCTGGTGGGGCTGGGTGATCCGCGTGCGCAGGCCGAACAAGCCATGCGCAACGTCAAGCAACTGCTGGAAGAAGCCGGCAGCGACATGAGCCACATCGTCAAGACCACCACCTACCTGATCGACCCGCGTTATCGCGAGGCGGTGTATGGCGAAGTGGGCAAGTGGCTCAAGGGCGTGTTCCCGATCTCGACCGGGCTGGTGGTATCGGCGCTGGGGCAGCCGCAGTGGTTGATGGAGATTGATGTGATTGCGGTGATTCCCGAGTAAGACATCACACCGCGTTATGGCCATCGCTGGCAAGCCAGCTCCCACAGGGTTTTGGGTTGTTCCAAATTTTGTGACCCCCCCCAATACCTGTGGGAGCTGGCTTGCCAGCGATGAGGCCCTCAAGCACAACATCTTCCTAGAAAGGAGTAAGCAGATGACCTTTTCAATCGCAGCCCGCTGTGCCGAAACCGGCCAGTTCGGTGTCGCCATCAGTTCCTCCAGCATCGCCGTCGGCGCGCGCTGCCCCTGGCTGCTGCCGGGCGTCGGCGCGGTATCGAGCCAGAACATCACCCTGCCCTCCCTCGGCCCGGAAGTCCTCGCGCTGATGGAGCAAGGCCTGGCCCCGGACGACGCGCTGGACAAAGTTCTCACGCGCAACGGCTACAGCCAGTACCGCCAGATCACCGCGATCAACCACCTCGGCCAGACTGCACACTTCAGCGGTTCGCAGACCCTCGGCGTGCACAACGCGGTCTCCGGCGAACAATGCGTCGCTGCCGGCAACATGCTCGCCGGGCGCTCAGTCATCGAAGCCATGGTCAGCGCCTTTGAAGACGGCGAAGGCCAACTCGCCGACCGTCTGCTCAAAGCCCTGCACGCCGCGCAAGCCCTCGGTGGCGAAGCCGGCCCGGTGCATTCGGCAGCGGTCGTGGTGGTCGGCGAACAGACCTGGCCGATCGTCAATCTGCGCGTCGACTGGGCCGATGAAAACCCGATCGGTCAGTTGCAAAAACTTTGGGATGCCTACCAACCACAGTTGCAGGACTACATCGACCGCGCGCTCGATCCGGCCAAAGCCCCGGGTTACGGCGTCGCCGGTGATGATCGATGAACAGCGTCGAGTTGCTCAGAGCGCTGGTGGGTTTCGACACCACCAGCCGTGAATCCAACTTGCAACTGATCGAATTCGTCCGCGATTACCTCGAAGGTTTCGACGTGCCCTGCGCGCTGATCTACAACGATGAGCGCAGCAAAGCCAACCTGTTCGCCACGATCGGCCCGGTGGATCAACCGGGCATCGTGCTGTCCGGGCACACCGATGTGGTGCCGGTCGACGACCAGCCGTGGACGCTTCCTGCATTCGAACTGACGGAGCGCGACGGCAAAGTGTTCGGCCGTGGCACGGCGGACATGAAGGGCTACATCGCCTGCGTGCTTGCATTAGTACCGTCGCTGGTGAAGACGCCGTTGCGTCTGCCGGTACACATCGCGCTGTCCTATGACGAAGAAGTCGGCTGCCTCGGCGTGCGCTCGCTGCTCAGGGTTCTGCAGCAACGTCCGGTCAAACCGCTGCTGTGCATCATCGGCGAGCCGACCGAACTGAAACCGGTGCTCGGCCACAAAGGCAAACTGGCGATGCGCTGCGATGTGCACGGCCATCCATGCCATTCGGCCTACGCCCCGCTTGGGGTCAACGCCATCGAGTACGCCGCCGAACTGATCGGCGAGCTGGGGCGCCTCGGCCAGCAACTGAAAGCGCCGGAGCATCACGACAAGCGTTTCGATCCGCCTTACAGCACCGTGCAAACCGGCGTCATCAGCGGTGGTAAAGCACTGAACATCGTGCCTGCCGATTGCCGTTTCGATTTCGAGATCCGTGCCCTGCCCTCGCAGGATCCGGCCTTGGTTGCCGAGGCGCTAAAGAGCTATGCCGAGCGCGAAGTGCTGCCGCGCATGCGTGCGGTCAGTGCGCAAAGTGAAATTCGTTTCAGCGAGTTGTCGGCCTATCCGGGGCTGGTCACCGATGCGCAGAGCCAGGCTGCCGAGTTGATTGCGGCGTTCTGCGGCTCAACGGAATTCGGCACGGTGGCATTCGGCACTGAAGGCGGGTTGTTTGATGCCGTGGGCATTCCAACCGTAGTCTGCGGCCCCGGCAGCATGGATCAGGGCCACAAACCGGATGAGTTTGTCAGCCTCGATCAGTTGCAGGCCTGCGATGACATGCTCCAGCGCGTGCTCACGTTTATCCGCGATTGAACCCCGGCTCGACTGCACTCACGCGTACAGTCGGGCCAATTCCTCACGGCAATGGTCGACGAACAACTGCACCGGTTTGGTCAGTTGCACGCGCCGCAACCACGCTGCCGACAATCCCGAACCGGTCACCGTTTCCGCCAACGGCACGCACACGACTTGCTGGCCGTCGTAGGTGTAATCGCTGAACGGTTTCGTCACCAGAATCGAAAAGCCGAAACCATTGCCGACCATGCCGCGCACCATCTCGATCGACGGTGAGCTGAAGACGATATTCGGCGTCAGTCCGCGCTCTTCGAAGATGCTCACGAAGTAGGTGCGGCTCGGCACCACGTCGAGCAGGATCATTGGTTCCAGCACCAGATCGTGCAGCGAGACCTTGGCCTGTTGCGCGAAGCGATGATTGGCAGGAAGCAAGGCGTACGGCTGCTGCGGTGGCATCAGTGGCGTGGTTTCGATGGTGCTGTCGAGGTCGTGTTCGAACATCATCGCGACGTCGATGCTGCCAGCGGTGAGGGCTTGCACCAATTCCTGTTGTTCGCCGTCGCGGATGCGGATTTCCACGCCGGGCCAGCGCTTTTTGAAGCCGGCGATCAGGCGCGGCAGATACAGCGGCGCGACGGTTTCGAAACAGCCGATATCGATCTGCCCGGAGACCACGTCGTTGTCGGCCAAAGCGTTCTGTTCGAACTCGTGGGCAACGCGCAACAGCTCCAGCGCCTTGCGATAGAAACGTGAGCCGCTGGGTGTCAGCGAAACGCCCTGGGCGTGATGGCGGATGAACAGCTGCACGCCGAAGCTTTCTTCCAGATGTTTGATCGCGGTGGAGACCGACGGCTGCGCGATGTACAGCTTGCGCGAGGCTTCGGCGACGCTGCCGCAATCGGCGGTAGTGACGAAGTATTTGAGCTGGCGCAGGTTGTAGGCGGCCATGGAAATCTCCAGAAAATCAAAGGAACGCAGCCTTCGGCAGCTCCTGCAGAATGCACCTTTGGTGAGGGGAACCATCTGTGGCAGAAGGACTTATCTGTGTCAGAGGATTTATATGTGGCGAGGGGATTTATCCCCGTTGGGCTGCGCAGCGGCCCCTGTTTTTAAAATCAAAAGAGGGGCCGCTTCGCGCCCCATCGGGGATAAATCCCCTCGCCACAGATAAATCCCCTCGCCACAGAAGATGCCCTCCCGACAGGACTGAGCAAAGCCGGATGAGGGTGAAGCCTGAACATACCGGAGCCATGCCTCCCCCAGAGCATATTTTTTTTAACGTCTGTAGCAACAAACTTACTAATTTATCTATCCCGACGCTTTACCCATGATCGCTTCAACAAGAATTGCGCCGCCCGTGCCGGCGCTTGCCGAAGTACGTCCACGTACTCATCCTTGCCTTGGAGTTCGTCATGGCTACCCCTGCAGCATCCTCCGCTCCGCTGATTGAAAAACACACGATAGGATACGTGCCCCCCGAAGATCGCCACGGAAAGGTCAGGGATCTGTTCACGCTCTGGTTCGGCGGCAACATCGCGCCGTTGCCCATCGTCACCGGTGCGCTGGGCGTGCAGTTGTTTCACTTGAATCTGGTCTGGGGCATCGTCGCGATTCTCGTCGGCCATCTGGTCGGCGGCGTGCTGATGGCGCTGCACTCGGCGCAAGGCCCGCAGATGGGCATTCCGCAGATGATCCAGAGCCGCGCGCAGTTCGGCTCCCTCGGCGCCCTGCTGGTGGTGCTGATTGCCGGCGTCATGTACATCGGTTTCTTTGCCTCCAACATCGTCCTTGCCGGCAAGTCGTTGCACGGCGTGGTCGACAGCGTTCCAGTGCCGGTCGGCATTGTCATCGGCGCCGTGGGTTCGGGGATCATCGGCATCATCGGCTACCGCTTCATCCATGTGCTCAACCGCATCGGCACATGGGTGCTGGGAATCGGCATCGTCGTCGGTTTCGGCTACATCTTCACCCACATTCAAACCGATGACTTCCTCACCCGTGGCGGCTTCAACCTCTCCGGCTGGCTCGCCACGGTGTCGCTGGCGGCGTTGTGGCAAATCGCGTTTGCGCCGTACGTGTCCGACTATTCGCGTTACTTGCCGGCCGACGTCAAAGTCTCCTCGACCTTCTGGACGACGTATCTGGGTTCGGCGCTCGGTTCGAGTCTGGCGTTCATTTTCGGTGCCGTTGCCGTGCTCGCCACACCGGTTGGCATGGACACCATGGACGCGGTGAAAATGGCCACCGGCTCCATCGGCCCGCTGATGCTGGTGCTGTTTTTGCTCAGCGTGATCAGCCACAACGCCCTCAACCTCTACGGCGCAGTGTTGTCGCTGATCACCCTGGTGCAGACCTTCGCCTACCGCTGGATCCCCACCGCCAAGAGTCGCGCGGTGATCTCGATCATCGTGTTGCTGGCCTGCTGCTTCGCCGCCGTCGGCGCCTCGAAGGACTTTATCGGCCACTTCGTCGACATGGTGTTGGTTTTGCTGGTGGTGTTGGTGCCGTGGACAGCGATCAACCTGATCGACTTCTACGCGATCCACAAAGGCAAGTACGACATCCAGTCGATCTTCCAGGTTGATGGCGGCATCTACGGTCGCTACAACCCGCAGGCCTTGCTGGCCTACGCGATCGGCATCGCCGTGCAGATCCCGTTCATGAACACGCCGCTGTACGTCGGCCCGGTGTCGGCACACATCAACGGCGCAGATCTGTCGTGGCTGGTGGGCTTGCTGGTGACGTCGCCGCTGTACTTCTGGCTGGCGAATCGGGATACGTCCTATCGTCGACGGATGATGGGCGGGAAGTTGGCGAGCAGTCTGTGAGTTGATTCGATGAAAACGGAAGGCCCGCCATGTGCGGGCCTTCTTCGTATCGGTGTGGTATTTCTTTACGTCCGACGACCTGATGGAAAGGACATCCGATGCTGCGAATGCTTGGCAAAGCCTCATCGATCAATGTACGTAAGGTGCTGTGGACCTGCGCCGAATTGCAGCTTCCGTTCGACCGGGAGGATTGGGGTTCAGGGTTCAAAACGACGCATACGCCGGAGTTCCTCGCGCTCAATCCCTGCGCCATGGTGCCAGTGATTCAGGACGGCGATTTCACGTTGTGGGAATCGAATACGATCATTCGTTATCTGGCCTCGCGCTATGGCGGTGCGCAGCTTTATCCGACTGAGCCGATGGCCCGGGCGCGGGTCGATCAGTGGATTGACTGGCAGGCTGCGGAGTTGAATCGCTCGTGGTCGTATCCGCTGATGTCGCTGGTGCGCAAGTCACCTGATTATCAGGACGGCACTGCGCTGGCGGTCGGGATCGAGCAATGGTCGAAGAACATGGAGATTCTGAATCGACAGCTGGAATCTACCGGTGCTTACGTCAGCGGCAACGAGTTTTCACTGGCGGACATCCCGATCGGACTCTCGGTTAACCGCTGGTTCGAAACACCGCTCAAGCATCCGCACTTGCCCGCCGTCAGCGCCTATTACGAACGCCTGAACCAACGCGAGGGCTATCGCCTGTACGGCCGAAACGGCACGCCATAACGCAAAAAACCGCTGATCCCGAAATCAGCGGTTTTTTATTTGCCTGAAAAAACTATCAGGCCGGAACACCCAGAATGATGTGCGAAGCCTTGATCACTGCCGTCGCGCTGACGCCTTTGGCCAGGCCCAGTTCGGCAACGGCATCGCGGGTCACGATCGAGTAGACCTTTGAACCGCCAGCCAACTCGATCACCACCTCAGCGTTGACCGCACCGTCCGTCACGCTCAGCACTTTGCCTTCCAGGCAATTGCGCGCCGACAGGCGAATGTCGCTGGATTCAGTCATCAGCATCACCCACGGCGCCTTGATCAGCGCAACGGCTTCCTTGCCGACGGCGATGCCAAGGTTCTTGATGCTTTCCATGGTCACGACGGCAACCAACTGCTCACCGCCAGCCAAGGTCAGAACCACTTCGGCGTTGACGGCGCCGGCCTGAACATTGCTGACGTTGCCCTTGAATACGTTGCGTGCGCTGACTTTCATGATGGATGTCCTGTTTTTTGACTTTGGAGTTAGGAAACGGCGTGCATCATCGAAGTTGGCGCTATATAAAAACAACTACAGCGCTGCGCTCTGTTGTCACGCCTGCACGTAAACCCATGCATGTACTCCAGACTTTAGCAGCACGCTGACGCGTTTGTAGTCCGCCACTTCGTATTCATCAGCTGCCGCCAGCTCCTGCGCGGTGATCTGGAAAACCGTGCCGGCAATCTCATCGGCCGCATTGCTACTTTCCTGCACGATCGGATGGTGGGTCTTGCCGCTGGTGGCGAGCACCGCAGGATCGGTGATCTCGACCATTTCCTGCTTATAGCCCGGCAGACTGTCCGGGCGCCCTTGCAGCTCGCAGCCGAAGTTGGAGAGTTGCACGGCGCGATCCTGCAAAGTGCCGTAGGAAAAAAGCAAAACATGAGGCGTAGTCATGAGGCTTTCCTAAATGAGCAAGTCTTCGTAAAAAGCGCCGAACGGCCGCGTCGGATGGGCGATCTGGATTTCCAGAATCCAAACGCCGGCGTTCGGCGCCTGCTCGAAATCGCCCAGATCGCCGCCACGGTGAATCGCATGCGGGAAATCGCTGACCCGGTGCCCTTTAATGTTCAGGTTCAGTACCCAACCCATCGCTTCGGCCTGTTCAGTCGCATAGCGGTAAAGCTCAACGCCGGAAACACCCTTGCGCCAGAACGCTTCGACCCGGTCGAACAATTCCTTGGCAGCCGCCGCGCAGGCAATCATTTGCGAGTCGGAACCGGTGGTGTAGGTCGCACCCGCATCGCCTTCGTGACCTTGCCAGACCACGCCCATGTCGATGAAGAAAATGTCGTCCTCACCGAGCACCGGATCGCCGTCGGAGCGCTGTTTGAAGGTCTTCAGCGTGTTGGCACCGAAGCGAATCAGCAGCGGATGCCAGATCCGGTCCATGCCCAATTCGGCGAGGATTTCCTTGCCTCGCGCCGTCGCTTCGGATTCAAGCATGCCGGGTTTGATCACCTCGGCAATGGCGTCGACGGCTTTCCAGGTGAGTTGTTGGGCGTGACGCATCGTTTCCAGCACAAAACGTTCGCCGACCGCTTCTTTACCGCTTAATGCTGTGGTCATTTCCTTGTCCTCATGGCCGCGCTGTATAGTTTTTTATATTGCGAAACGCCGATAAAGATACAGCCATGACACAAGGTGTCAATTACTCTTCTGCGCGTACCACCCCGCGTTCTTCAAGCAAACGGACAAACATGCTCAAACTGCGCGACACCGTGCCCCGGCGCCACACTAGCCACGTAGTCAGATAGCGAAAATCCTTTGCCAGCGGCCAGACGCTGACGGTCGCGCTGCCAGGCATGCTCTGCAACATCTTGCGTGGCATCAGCGCCAGACCGGCACCGGCGCTGACGCAGGCGAGCATGCCGTGATAGGACTCCATTTCGAAGATTTTTCCGGGCACAGCGGCGTCGGTGCTGAACCACTTTTCAAAGTGATGACGATAGGAGCAGTTGGAGCGGAAGGCGTAAATATTCTCGCCATTCACATCCGCTGCACGCTTTACCGGGGCGTGATTGAGTGGCGCGATGATGACCATTTCTTCTTCGAAGGCCGGTACGCCTTCCAGCGTCGGATGCAGCACCGGGCCGTCGACGAATGCTGCCGCGAGACGCCCGGAGAGCACGCCGTCGATCATCGTCCCCGAGGGCCCGGTGGACAGGTCCAGATCAACTTTCGGATGAAGTTGGTTATACGCCGCGAGCAGTTCGGGGATGCGCACCGCTGCTGTACTTTCCAGTGAACCCAAAGGAAACGCGCCCTGCGGTTCTTCGCCGGCCACGGTGGCGCGCGCCTCTTGCACCAAGTCGAGAATCCGCCGCGCGTACTCAAGAAAACTCCAACCCGCCGGCGACAGGCGCAGACGACTTTTCTCGCGAATAAACAGATCGACACCCAAATCCTGCTCAAGCTGCTTGATCCGCGTGGTCAGGTTCGACGGCACGCGGTGGATCTGCGCGGCGGCGGCGCTGATGCTGCCGTGTTCGGCAACGGCTTTGAAGATTTCCAGCTGCACCAGATCCACAGTCATTCTCCAATCGTGAAAGAAACGATCTTTATTATTCAGTTTCCAGAAAACAAACACCACCCTACTCTAGGCTCATCCGACGAACATGCAGGACGAGACCATGAGCCAGATTTCCAGCCAGACCCACGCCATCTCGATCAACCCCGCCACCGACGAGCAGATCGGCCATTACGCCTTTGAATCCGCTGCCGCCCTCGATGCCGCGCTGACCCGCGCTGCTTACGGCTTCGGCAAATGGAAACGCAAGCCGCTGCAGGATCGCTCGCGTTTGCTGACCGCCCTCGCCGGCGCGCTGCGTGACACCGCTGAAGCCATGGCGACCATGATCACTCAGGAAATGGGCAAGCCGATCGCTCAGGCCCGTGGCGAAATCGAGAAATGCGCCAAGCTCTGCGAGTGGTACGCCGAAAACGGCCCGGCCATGCTCGACGCGGAGCCGACTCAGGTTGAAGGCGGCAAGGCACGCATCGAGTACCGTCCGCTCGGCCCGATCCTTGCTGTGATGCCGTGGAACTTCCCGATCTGGCAAGTGCTGCGCGGTGCCGTTCCTGCGCTGATCGCCGGCAACACTTACGTGCTCAAGCATGCGCCGAACGTGATGGGCAGCGCTTATCTGCTGCGCGACGCCTTCACCCGTGCCGGTTTTGCTGACGGCGTGTTTGAAGTGATCAACGTCACCCCGGAAGGCGTTTCGACCGCCATTGCCGACCCGCGCATTGCTGCGGTGACCCTGACCGGTAGCGTCCGTGCCGGCATGGCGATCGGCGCTCAGGCCGGTGCTGCGCTGAAGAAATGCGTGTTGGAACTGGGTGGCTCCGACCCGTTCATCGTGCTCAACGATGCTGATATCGACGAAGCCGTGCAGGCAGCAGTCATCGGCCGCTATCAGAACTCCGGCCAGGTCTGCGCAGCGGCCAAGCGTCTGATCATCGAAGAAGGCGTGGTTGAAGAGTTCACCCGCAAATTCGTCGAAGCCACGCGCAAGCTGAAAGTGGGCGACCCATTGGCCGCCGACACTTACATCGGCCCGATGGCGCGTTTTGATCTGCGTGATGAACTCGATCAGCAAGTGCGCGACACCCTTGAAGAAGGCGCGACGCTGTTGCTCGGTGGCGGCAAAACCGCAGGCGCCGGCAACTACTACGAGCCCACCGTGCTGGCCGATGTCACCGACCGCATGACCTCGTTCAAACAGGAACTGTTCGGCCCGGTCGCCTCGATCATTACCGCCCGCGATTGCGCCCATGCAGTAGCGCTGGCCAACGACAGCGAGTTCGGCCTGACCGCGACGATCTACACCGCCAACGTGCCACTGGCCCAGCAACTGACCAGCGAACTGGACACCGGCGGCGTGTTCATCAACGGCTACTCCGCCAGCGACCCGCGCGTAACCTTCGGCGGCGTGAAGAAAAGCGGTTTCGGCCGCGAGCTGTCGCACTTCGGCGTCCGCGAATTCTGCAACGCCCAAACCGTGTGGCTCGACCGTAAATAACCGACCTGACGCCATGTAGGAGCTGCCGCAGGCTGCGATCTGTTGATCTTGTCTTAAAAAACAACATCAAAAGATCGCAGCCTGCGGCAGCTCCTACAGGGTTGGATGCGCGAAGGCGTCGCGTCAGTCAAAACAGATGCTCACTGGAACGCCGAAGCATAACCTTGAACCAGACACTCATTCGCCAGACCTGTTGGGGTGGGCGTATGTGTTTGCAGACGTGGTCAGCGAATCCCGCACTCAATCCATTGCCCCTGTAGGAGCTGCCGC
>NZ_AKJD01000177.1 GCF_000282515.1 Pseudomonas sp. GM80 | reverse complement strand
TTTAACATCAACCCTGTAGGACCTGCCGAAGGCTGCGATCTGTTGATCTTGTTGTTAAAAGATCAAAAGATCGCAGCCTCGTTTCACTCGACAGCTCCTACAGGTGATGATCGTTCCCGAGCGATGCATGGGAACGATCGTTAGAGGCTTAGATCGCTACAGCATGCGGCTCAGTACGGCGCAGTGCACGAACCTTGCGCAGCGTATCCGCGCAAGTCCGCGCCGCTTCCTGACCCTTGTGCACGAAGTGCTCAAAGAAGAACTTCTGATGTTCGTCGCCCGCATGGAAGTGATGCGGCGTCAGCGACACCGAGAACACCGGCACTTCGGTTTCCAGTTGCACTTGCATAAGGCCGCTGACCACCGACTGAGCGACGAACTCGTGACGGTAGATGCCACCATCCACCACCAAGGCTGCGGCGACGATGCCGGCATAACGACCGGTTTTGGCCAGCAACTTGGCGTGCAGAGGCATTTCAAAAGCGCCGCCGACTTCGAAGATATCGATGTCCGATTCCTGATAACCCAGGGCGATCATTTCGGCGACGAAGCCTTTACGGCTCTGGTCGACGATTTCTTTGTGCCAGCAGGCCTGGATGAACGCAACGCGCTCGCCGTGTGGGTGTTTGCTTTTGCTGTCGATAGCGGTGGGTTGCATGTTCTGACTCCTGTTTGTGTGAAAAACAGGGCGTTATGAATCGAAAGGGATTCAAGGGTGCGCTCACGCACAACATCGCGCGGACGGCCCTTTGGCGTTAATCCCGTTCTCTCTTCATCCGGACTATGACCGTCGGCCCCGGGATCACACCGGGTCTGCTGACCTTGCCGCCGATCACCGCTTAATGCCGTGTTCGTCGCCAAGCGCTCGCGGGCTATGCGCATTGCGCGCAATTACCGCCGGTGGGGAATTGCACCCCGCCCTGAGAACGTTTTTGCCGCCCTTTCTCGGGCGGCGCAGCGTTTTTAACACAGATTTTGTGTCGGTGCATTGCGCCTTTTTGATGATTGCTATCGATTTTCCAGACGGCTTGAAACGAAAAATCCTTGCGCAAGGGTTGATTAATCTGCGCCATGACCGCAGTAATTCCACTTCGTAAAGGGATTTCCCCTGCTGAATTGAGGCCAGGTTCATGAGCGTTATCGATCTTCGCAGCGACACCGTCACCCAACCGACACCCGCCATGCTCGACGCGATGACCGCTGCGGACACCGGTGACGATGTGTACGGCGAAGACCCGACGGTCAATCGTCTGGAGGCCGAACTGGCCAAACGTCTGGGCTTCGCTGCCGCGCTGTTCGTGCCGACCGGCACCATGAGCAATCTGTTGGGATTGATGGCGCACTGCGAGCGCGGCGACGAATATGTCGTGGGTCAGCAGGCGCACACCTACAAGTACGAGGGCGGTGGCGCGGCGGTGTTGGGTTCGATCCAGCCGCAGCCGCTGGAAGTGCAGGCCGACGGTTCGCTGGATCTGGATCAAGTCGCGGCAGCGATCAAACCGGACGACTTCCATTTCGCTCGCACCCGTTTGCTGGCGCTGGAAAACACCATGCAGGGCAAGGTATTGCCGCTGGAGTACTTGGCCCGGGCGCGTAAATTCACCCAAGACCATGGCCTGCAACTGCACCTCGACGGCGCGCGTCTTTACAACGCAGCGGTCAAACTCGGGGTGGATGCGCGGGAAATCACTGAACATTTCGATTCGGTATCGGTGTGCCTGTCCAAAGGCCTTGGCGCGCCGGTGGGTTCGGTGTTGTGCGGCTCCGAGCAACTGATCGGCAAGGCCCGCCGTTTGCGCAAAATGGTCGGTGGTGGCATGCGTCAGGCCGGTTTGCTGGCGGCGGCGGGGCTGTATGCGCTGGATCACAACGTCGAGCGTCTGGCGGATGACCACACCAACGCGCAGTTTTTGGCCGACGGTCTGCGTGAAGCAGGTTTCATCGTCGAACCGGTGCAAACCAACATGGTTTATGTGCAAATGGGCGACAAGGCCGAAGCAATCAAGGCCTTTGCTGCCGAGCGCGGGATCAAGTTGAGTGCCGCCGCGCGTCTGCGTATGGTCACGCACATGGACGTCAGTCGCGCGCAAATCGAGCAAGTGATCGCGACATTCGTCGACTTTTCGCGCAAGTGACAGCGTTAGCCGTCCAATTGACCGTTTCTATCGTATAAACACGCTGTACCCCGCGCGCAGGGCCGATATAATGCGGCCCTTTGCCGTCGCTTCGTCTGTTGACGTTTCGAACAGGCCTTTGGCCGCAGCCTCCGTGGAAGAACCTAATGAAAAGCGCAGAAATCCGTGAAGCCTTCCTTCGCTTCTTCGAAGAGCAAGGCCACACCCGTGTAGCCTCCAGCTCTTTGATTCCGGGCAACGACCCAACCCTGCTGTTCACTAACGCGGGGATGAACCAGTTCAAGGACTGCTTCCTGGGCCAGGAAAAACGTGCGTACACCCGTGCGACCAGCAGCCAGAAATGCGTGCGTGCCGGTGGCAAGAACAGCGACCTGGAAAACGTCGGTTATACCGCTCGTCACCACACGTTCTTCGAAATGCTCGGTAACTTCAGCTTCGGTGACTATTTCAAGAAAGACGCGATTACCTACGCGTGGACCTTCCTGACCGGCGTTCTGCAACTGCCGAAGGAAAAACTCTGGGTCACCGTCTACGCCTCCGACGACGAAGCGTACGACATCTGGACCAAAGAAATCGGTGTGCCGGTCGAGCGCATGATCCGCATCGGCGACAACAAGGGCGCGCCATACGCTTCCGACAACTTCTGGACCATGGGCGATACCGGCCCGTGCGGCCCATGCACCGAGATTTTCTACGATCACGGCGACCACATCTGGGGCGGCCCGCCGGGCTCGCCGGAAGAAGACGGCGACCGCTACATCGAGATCTGGAACAACGTGTTCATGCAGTTCAACCGCACCGCCGATGGCGTCTTGCATCCGTTGCCAGCGCCGTCGGTCGACACCGGCATGGGCCTGGAGCGGATCAGTGCGGTGATGCAGCACGTCAATTCCAACTATGACATCGACCTGTTCAAAAACCTGTTGAAGGCTTCGGCCGAAGCGATCGGCTGCGAAAACGGCGATCAGTCTTCGCTGAAAGTCGTGTCCGACCACATCCGTTCGTGCGGCTTCCTGATTGCCGACGGCGTGCTGCCGTCCAACGAAGGTCGCGGTTATGTGCTGCGCCGGATCATCCGTCGCGCCTGCCGTCACGGTAACAAGCTGGGCGCTACTGGCAGCTTCTTCTACAAAATCGTTGCCGCACTGGTTGCCGAGATGGGCGAAGCCTTCCCGGAACTGAAAAAGCAGCAGAGCAACATCGAACGCGTGCTCAAGGCTGAAGAAGAGCAGTTCTCCAAGACGCTGGAGCACGGCCTGAAAATTCTCGAGCAGGATCTGCTGGAACTCAAAGGCACCGTGGTGCCGGGCGACGTAGTGTTCAAACTCTACGACACCTACGGTTTCCCGATGGATCTGACCGCCGACATCGCCCGCGAGCGTAGCCTGACCGTCGACGAAGCCGGTTTCGAACGTGAGATGGAAGCCCAGCGTGTGCGTGCGCGTTCGGCCAGCTCGTTCGGTCTGGACTACAACACCTTGGTCAAGGTTGATGTGGCCACCGAGTTCACCGGTTACAAAGACACCAGCGGTTCGGCAAAAATCGTCGCTATCTATAAAGATGGCCAGTCGGTCGACGTCTTGAATGAAGGCGAAGAGGCGGTGATCGTGCTGAACCAGACGCCGTTCTACGCTGAATCCGGCGGCCAGATCGGCGACTGTGGTTATCTGCAGGCCGGCAGCGCACGTTTCGACGTACGTGACACCACCAAGACCGGCGGCGCGTTCCTGCACCACGGTGTGCTGGATTCGGGCAGCCTGACCATCGGCGCGCCAGTGGAAACCCACGTCGACGCCGAAGTGCGTCACGCCACTTCGTTGAACCACTCGGCCACGCACTTGCTGCACGCGGCACTGCGCCAGGTTCTGGGCGAGCACGTTCAGCAGAAAGGTTCGTTGGTGGATAGCCAGCGCCTGCGTTTCGACTTCAGCCACTTTGAAGCGATCAAGCCTGAGCAGATCAAAGCGCTGGAAGACATCGTCAACGCCGAGATTCGCAAGAACTCCGCGGTTGAAACCGAAGAAACCGACATCGAAACCGCGAAGAACAAAGGCGCGATGGCGCTGTTCGGCGAGAAGTACGGCGACAACGTGCGCGTGCTGAGCATGGGCGGCGATTTCTCCGTCGAGCTGTGCGGCGGTATCCACGCCAACCGTACCGGCGACATCGGCCTGCTGAAAATCATCAGCGAAGGCGGTGTGGCTTCGGGCGTGCGTCGTATCGAAGCAGTGACCGGTGCTGCGGCTCTGGCCTACTTGAATGCGGCAGAAGAACAACTCAAGGAAGCGGCCAGCTTGGTCAAGGGCAGCCGCGACAACCTGATCGACAAGCTGTCGGCTGTGCTGGAGCGCAATCGCCAACTGGAGAAGCAACTCGAGCAGTTGCAAGCCAAGGCGGCGAGCGCGGCGGGCGACGATCTGTCGTCCTCGGCACTGGACGTCAAGGGCGTGAAGGTTTTGGCCGCACGTCTGGATGATCAGGACGCCAAGGCGCTGCTGGCGCTGGTTGATCAGTTGAAGAACAAACTCGGCCGCGCAGTGATCCTGCTCGGCAGTGTCCATGAGGAAAAGGTCGTTCTGGTTGCAGGCGTAACCAAAGACCTGACTGGCCAACTCAAAGCCGGTGATTTGATGAAACAGGCTGCTGCGGCAGTGGGCGGGAAGGGCGGTGGTCGTCCGGACATGGCGCAGGGCGGCGGTGTTGATGCCGGCGCACTGGATGGCGCACTGGCGCTGACCGTTCCATTCGTCGAGCAGGGTTTATAAGACGGTCCATCGCGCTCGCAGTCTAGTGGCGGGCGCGGTGGCTGTTCGAGTGATTATTGGGCGCCCTTCATGGGCAGAGGCGGCTTTGAAATGGCTTTGATCGTACAGAAATTTGGAGGCACCTCGGTCGGTACTGTCGAGAGAATCGAGCAGGTCGCCGACAAGGTTAAGAAATTCCGCGATGCCGGCGATGACCTGGTGGTTGTGCTGTCTGCAATGAGCGGCGAAACCAACCGTCTGATCGATCTCGCCAAGCAAATCAGTGGCGATGGCCAACCGGTTCCGCGTGAACTGGACGTGATCGTGTCCACCGGTGAGCAGGTGACGATTGCCCTGTTGGCCATGGCGCTGATCAAGCGCGGTGTGCCGGCGGTGTCGTACACCGGTAATCAGGTGCGGATCCTGACCGACAGTGCGCACAATAAAGCGCGTATCTTGCAGATTGATGACCAGAAGATTCGTGGTGATCTGAAAGCAGGTCGCGTGGTGGTTGTCGCCGGTTTCCAGGGCGTCGACGAGCACGGCAACATTACCACCCTCGGTCGTGGCGGTTCCGACACTACCGGTGTGGCATTGGCAGCTGCGTTGAAGGCTGACGAGTGCCAGATCTACACCGACGTCGATGGTGTTTACACCACCGATCCGCGCGTTGTGCCGGTCGCTCAGCGTCTGGACAAGATTACCTTCGAAGAGATGCTGGAAATGGCCAGCCTCGGTTCCAAGGTGTTGCAGATCCGTGCGGTGGAATTCGCCGGCAAGTACAACGTTCCGCTGCGCGTACTGCACAGCTTCAAGGAGGGTCCGGGCACCCTCATTACTATTGATGAAGAGGAAACCATGGAACAGCCGATCATTTCCGGCATCGCTTTCAACCGCGATGAAGCCAAGCTGACCATCCGTGGCGTGCCAGACACCCCGGGCGTGGCGTTCAAGATTCTCGGCCCGATCAGTGCCGCGAACATCGAAGTCGACATGATCGTGCAGAACGTCGCGCACGATAACACCACCGACTTCACCTTCACCGTACACCGCAACGACTATCAGGCCGCACAGACCGTGCTGGAAAATACCGCTCGCGAGATCGGTGCCCGTGAAGTGGTTGGCGACACCAAGATTGCCAAGGTCTCGATCGTCGGCGTCGGCATGCGTTCCCACGCCGGTGTGGCCAGCCGCATGTTCGAATCGCTGGCAAAAGAAAGCATCAACATCCAGATGATCTCGACCTCGGAAATCAAGGTTTCCGTAGTGATTGAAGAGAAGTACCTGGAACTGGCCGTGCGCGCCCTGCACACGGCTTTCGAACTGGATGCGCCTGCCCGTCAAGGCGAGTAATTCCAATTCTTGAAGGGCGCGGTCTGACCGCGCCCTTTATTTTTTGAATGGCGCGAGCCCTGAACTGTTCTTTTGCTCGCGCTGGTCAATACTCAGGCATGTAGGGCTACGATCGCTCCGGTTGTAGGTCGGGTGCCTTTTTTTTGCAGACTGTTGTCCCTGAACTGAATTGCGTAAGGAGAAAGGTATGCTGATTCTGACCCGTCGGTGCGCAGAAAGCCTGATTATCGGTGACGGCGAAATCACCGTGACCGTGCTCGGCGTTAAAGGAAACCAGGTGCGTATCGGCGTCAACGCCCCGAAAGAGGTTGCCGTGCACCGTGAGGAAATTTACCTGCGTATAAAGAAAGAGAAGGACGAAGAACCAAGCCATTAATTTTTATCGATTTTTATGTTTGCAAACGGGGAAAAGGTTGGTTAAGATACGCCCCGTGTTGCGGAGAGCTGGCCGAGTGGCCGAAGGCGCTCCCCTGCTAAGGGAGTACACCTCAAAAGGGTGTCGGGGGTTCGAATCCCCCGTTCTCCGCCATTATTTGCTTAGTACGTCGTAATCTGGCTTTTTCTGTAAGTTGTTGAAATTAATAGAAAAAGTGGTTGGAATAGAGATTAGACGGGCTATAATGCGGCGCAACAAATGCACTCGTAGCTCAGCTGGATAGAGTACTCGGCTACGAACCGAGCGGTCACAGGTTCGAATCCTGTCGAGTGCACCATTTAAGAGTCAGTTACAGCAATGTAAATGACTCGGCTTCAACCAGGTGTGATCTGGTCTAACAAACACAAATGCACTCGTAGCTCAGCTGGATAGAGTACTCGGCTACGAACCGAGCGGTCACAGGTTCGAATCCTGTCGAGTGCACCATTTAAGAGTTAGTTGCAGCAATGTGAATAACTTGGTTTCACCCAGTTGTGGTCTGGGATAAAAACACAAAATGCACTCGTAGCTCAGCTGGATAGAGTACTCGGCTACGAACCGAGCGGTCACAGGTTCGAATCCTGTCGAGTGCACCATATACCAAAAAGCCCGCGTTTATCGCGGGCTTTTTGCCGTCCGGGATTTGGCTTTTTCCTTTACGCATCCTCTCTGATCAAAATCGACTTGAGCAGAACGGCCTCGCTTGAGGTCGTATCGATAACTCGTCATCGATGTCCTGATATTGACCTTATCCGGTTTGCCTAAAGCGCTCTCGACATCTTGTGCGCTCATCCCGGCAATGACGCGCCGATTGATGATGGCTTCGCGGCGTTGCCTGGCATCGATCACGTTGCCGCATATGTGCTCTGCACCGCCGATGATGCCGGGCTCTCGACCACCGATTGTTTTTTCGTGATTCGCTTCCGGCATGATCGCTACGACGGAGCCGGGCGAGTAGGGGTGAACCTCCTGCTTCGAGAGCCGTTCGCCTTGCGCGCAACTCATTGATGTAAATGTGAGGCTGCCGTCCGCCGCTTCGCAACGATGCAATGTTGCCGCCTCACCGTTTTGTGGCAGGTAGAGCAGATGGGACAACAGGAAAAGAATTGGCTTTGATGGCATTCGACGTCCTCCATGACGATCTACGCTGAAGGGTAGTCGCTGCATTTTTTAACGCAGGTGTGTTTTCTTTTCAGAATGAGTCGTCGCATTTGCAAGGATCAGGACAGCGCTCAGGTTTGTTTCGCAAGCGCTTGTTTCGACCGTGATTTTTTGACGTTTAAAACCGTCAGGCGGTGTATCATTGCGCCCGTCAGCCCCGCCGGGGCTTATGGAAAACCTCCATGGACTTACCCAGTAGTTACTCAGTAAACAGTTTCACCAATCATGAATTGACTGATTGATCCTTCCGGCGTGCCCCGCTGCTGGGAGTGGAGTTCGCCTATGTCTGAAATCGAAGTAAAGAAAACACAGGAAAGCCTGCAGGATCGCCTGGCTCAAGTCGTCGAGCTGCTGCAGCGTCAACGGGTCGTCGAAGACCTCACTCACCGCCAGGAAGGCGCGCATCACGACCGGGTTGAAAACCTGGTACACCGGCAGAACCTTGTCGAGTTGCAACGCAAGCTCGATGACCTGCACTCCGCCGACGTTGCCTACATCCTTGAAGCCTTGCCGCTGGACGACCGTCTGACGCTCTGGCAATTGGTCAAGGCTGATCGCGACGGCGACATTCTTCTCGAAGTATCCGATTCCGTTCGTGAAACGCTGATCGCCGACATGGACGATCACGAGCTCTTGGCTGCGGCCAAGGACATGGACGCCGACGAACTTGCTGACCTGGCCTCCGAGCTGCCGCGAGACGTCGTCCATGAGCTGATGGAGAGTCTGGATAACCAGCAGCGCGAGCGTGTCCGCTCGGCCTTGTCCTATGATGAGGAGCAGGTCGGTGCGCTGATGGACTTCGAGATGGTGACAATCCGTGAGGATGTCAGTCTCGAAGTGGTGTTGCGTTACCTGCGTCGCCTTAAAGAGCTGCCGGGCCATACCGACAAACTGTTTGTGGTGGACTACGACGGCGTGCTCAAGGGCGTGCTGCCGATCAAGCGATTGTTGGTCAATGATCCTGAGAAGCAGGTGGCCGAAGTGATGGCTAGCGATCCGGTGAGTTTCCATCCGGATGAAGATGCCTACGACGCCGCCCAGGCATTCGAGCGTTATGACTTGATTTCGGCCCCGGTGGTCGACAAGAACGGCAAGCTGATCGGCCGTCTGACCATCGACGAAATGGTCGACCTGATTCGTGAAGAGAGCGAAAACGAAGTCCTCAACATGGCGGGTCTGCGTGAAGAGGAAGATATCTTCGCCTCCGTCTGGAAGTCGCTGCGCAACCGTTGGGCCTGGCTGGCAGTCAATCTGATCACCGCATTTGTCGCTTCGCGGGTAATTGGCCTGTTTGAAGGTTCGATCGAGAAGCTGGTAGCGCTCGCGGCATTGATGCCGATTGTTGCCGGTATTGGTGGTAACTCGGGTAACCAGACGATCACCATGATCGTTCGTGCCATGGCGCTTGACCAGGTCAGCACCGGCAATACATCACGCCTCATGCGCAAGGAACTTGCCGTTGGCTTGATCAATGGTCTGGTTTGGGGCGGTGTGATCGGCGTGGTTGCTTACCTGCTTTACGGCAGTTGGTCGTTGGGTGTGGTTATGACGGCGGCAATGACGCTTAACCTGTTGCTTGCAGCCCTGATGGGAGTATTGATCCCGATGACCCTGGCGAAAATGGGTCGAGATCCGGCGATGGGGGCGAGCGTAATGATCACTGCCATGACTGACAGCGGTGGCTTCTTCATATTCCTTGGGTTGGCAACAATCTTCCTGCTCTGATTTGCTGTATCGAGACAGCCCGCCTGATTGGCGGGCTTTTTTGTGCCTGCGAATACTTGAAATCCACGCAAAAAAAAGCCAGCAATCAAGCTGGCTTGAGGTGTTCGGTGTGGCTCAGGACGCGTCTGCTGCCATTTCGGCGTCGTGGGCAATCAAAGATACCAAAGCGTTCTGCTGGCGGTGAGACAGCTGGCGGAAGCGTTGCAGCAGCTCGCGCTCGTGTAGCGACAGCTCAGGGCTGTCCAGGCGCATGCTCAGCTCTTCGCCCAGTGCACCTTCCTGAATAAGACTCTGTTCAAGGCGCGCAATGATCTCGGAGTTCATGCTGCGATGATGATTGCGAGCCACCTCGGCAATGCGTTCACGCATTCCGTCTGGCAGACGTACGACGAACTTGTCAGCCGTACGGCTGGAATAAATTGCCTGTTTCAATGGGCGCATATATTTAACCGGTTAGTTCAGGGGAGCGGTTCTCGGGATTGGCCGCAGGATGTGTGGTAGGACAAGCATCCGCGCCAAATGGTTCAACCTGAATTGTTAAGAGGCCGGCATCATGCCTCAAAATTGCCAGATCATTGGCGTCAATTCTGTGACAAATATTGAGCTGGGTAAAGGCGTAATGCCAGCACCAATCATCAGAAATGCGGACTGGTTTGAAAACTTCGCCCTGGTTCGCACTACTGGTCGCTTCACGTTGCACATCAGTTGATGTCCGAAGACCTCAGAGCGTGCATGCTAGCGGCTTTCTATCCTTGCTCCATGTCTCTACAGGATAGTGGCAAATTGCCGATTTACTAGTGGCAGGCGTGGGCCGGAGGGCGTTTTCAGGATGGATGGCAAGCTTATTTACCTGATGGGGCCTTCCGGTTCGGGCAAGGACAGTCTGCTGGAAGCTGCGCGCGAACCATTGCGGGTGATGAACTGCGACATCATGCGGCGGGTCATCACACGATCAGCCGAGTCCGTGGGCGAAGATGCGATCGGTGTGACGCCAGAAGAGTTTGCGCGGCGTGAGCGTGCGGGGGATTTCTCTCTCGCGTGGCAGGCGAACGGTCTTTCCTATGGGATTCCGATCGAGATGAACAGTTGGCTGGCGGCCGGGCGACATGTGCTGGTAAACGGTTCTCGCGCCAACTTGCGCCAGGCGCTTGATCGTTATCCGGCGCTGGTTCCGGTTCTGTTGACGGTAAGCGATCAGGTTTTGCGTGAGCGTCTGCTTCGACGAGGTCGAGAGACGCTTGAGCAGATAGAGGCGCGTCTTGCTCGCAATGCACTGTTCAAGGACAGGCGATCAAGCGATGGGGTGGTACATATGATCGACAACTCGGGTGATCTGGTCGACGCGGTATATCAATTGCTGGATGTGATCCGGCTTAGCGCAGCACCGGGTCAAACTTGATTTTGCGCCCGGCAACAAGAGCTAGTACAAACAATACCGAAAAGACGCCGCAAGCAATCAGGGGCAGGGTGATTTCGGCGTCCTCGAACAGCGAAAAATGCATAACGCCACTCATTAAGGCAAGGATCAGAAATCCTGCTGCTGACTTTGACATGCTGTACTCCTGAAGATATTTCAAAAAACCAGACGTTCGACCGTTTGGGTTGGCAGGGCTTGTTCGGGGGCACTGACAGCCCTTGGCGTATAGCTGCTCTTATCGCTCAGAACCGCCAGTTGAGGCTGCTTCTGCACTTGCAGATAGTGAGGCATGCGTTGGGCTACGGATTCCGGCGCGCTGCTTTCGGGAATAAAGTGAGAGCCGACGAGAATCGCCAAAGCAGCAGCGTTTGCAAGCAAGAGGGTGGTGTTCATGAGTCGGCGCTCCGATTGTTCTTCTATAGAACAGGCATAGCAGCCGTCGTGCCAACAGTCTAACTGCTGTTAAGTCCTTTAAAAACAAGGATTTGAAAGTGGTATCCGGATTATTCAGGTTGCAATCTGCAATGAAGGCTTTTTGGCGGCGTGCAAAATGCCCGGTAAATCTTCCCGCAGCATTGCAGCGCGCATGCCTACACTTAATATGCCTACGGATGACATGACAAATCGGGGCTTGGCCGTTAACATGCACGCCGTCTGTCGTGCTGCGTCTGCTCGCGACAACCGTGTGTCTCAGTAGCTCAATTGGATAGAGCATCCCCCTCCTAAGGGGAAGGTTGGCAGTTCGAACCTGCCCTGGGACACCATCTCTTGTTTGAATTCCTTTCTACTAGTAGCACTCGCCGCCTGGTGAGGTTGCTTCATGCCGTTATTTCCTTTGTTTCGCTTTATGATCCTTCGGTCTGCTTGGGATCCATCCTGCCCGTAGTCTTTCGCCTGCTCACCAGGCACGCCTTTTCAGCGTCTGCTGCGCCTTTATATAGAAAGGAGGACGTTTTCTAAGTTTTTGAAAAAAAAGCGAAATTAACGGTTGAC
>NZ_AKJD01000176.1 GCF_000282515.1 Pseudomonas sp. GM80 | reverse complement strand
GTCCGCAAACCCTGTAGGAGCTGCGGCACGCTGCGATCTTTTGATTCTGATCTTTGAAAAGATCAAAGGATCGCAGCCTCGTTGCACTCGACAGCTCCTACATGGGGGCTGCGGTGTGGGTTTATTCGATGAAGGTGACGACGCCGTCCTTCAACGATTTCACGCGGGCCAGCGATTCGACGCGGTAGCCTTGCGAGTCGAGTTCGGCGCGGCCGCCCTGGAACGACTTCTCGATGACGATGCCCAGACCGGCAACGGTGGCGCCGGCCTGTTTGATGATCGAGATCAGCGCTTGCGAGGCCTTACCGTTGGCCAGGAAGTCGTCGATGATCAGCACGCGGTCGCTGCTGGTCAGATGGCGCGGCGAGATGGCCACGGTGCTTTCGGTCTTTTTGGTGAACGAGTACACGGTCGCCGACAGCAGGTTTTCCGTCAGGGTCAGGGACTGTTGCTTACGGGCGAAGATCACCGGCACGCCGAGGTTCAGACCGGTCATGATCGCCGGGGCGATGCCCGAGGCTTCGATGGTGACGATCTTGGTGATGCCCGAATCCTTGAACAGCGCGGCGAATTCGTCGCCGATCAGCTTCATCAGGGCCGGGTCGATCTGGTGGTTCAGGAAGGCGTCGACCTTCAGGACCTGGTCGGAAAGCACAATGCCTTGTTCGCGGATTTTCTGGTGCAATGCTTCCATGAAGCTGTCCTCTTTTGGCGCTTTGTGCGCCGAAGGTCTAGTAAAAAAAGTGGTCAATTCTAGCGCTTTAACATCGCGCGTATATCAGCCAATGCGCTATTGCCGCGCACGACTTTGACTTCGGTCGGTGTGTCGTCGTTGCCTTCCCACGCCAGATCGTCCGGCGGCAGCTCATCGAGGAAGCGGCTCGGCGCGCAGTCGATGATCTCGCCGTACTGCTTGCGCTTGGCGGCGAAGGTGAAGGCGAGGGTCTGGCGCGCGCGGGTGATGCCCACGTAGGCCAGGCGGCGTTCTTCTTCGATGGTGTCAGCTTCGATGCTGGAGCGGTGCGGGAGGATTTCCTCTTCCATGCCCATGATGAACACGTAAGGGAATTCCAGACCCTTGGACGCATGCAGGGTCATCATCTGCACGCCTTCAGCGCCGTCTTCCTCTTCCTGCTGACGTTCGAGCATGTCGCGCAGAACGAGTTTGCCGATCGCATCCTCGACGGTCATTTCGCCTTCTTCGTCTTTTTCGAGGGTGTTTTTCAACGCCTCGATCAGGAACCAGACGTTGCTCATCCGGTAGTCGGCAGCCTTGTCGCTGGAGCTGTTGGTGCGCAACCAGTTCTCGTAGTCGATGTCCATGACCATGCTGCGCAGGGCGGAGATCGGATCTTCGCCGGCACACTGCTCGCGCACCTTGTCCATGAAACGCTTGAAGCGCGACAGGCGATCGGTGAAGCGGCTGTCCAGATGCTCGCCCAGACCGATTTCGTCGGTGGCGGCGTACATCGAGATTTTGCGTTCGGTGGCGTAGTTGCCGAGCTTTTCCAGGGTGGTCGAGCCGATTTCGCGGCGCGGCACGTTGATCACGCGCAGGAAGGCATTGTCGTCATCCGGGTTCACGATCAGGCGGAAGTAAGCCATCAGGTCTTTCACTTCCTGACGGCCGAAGAAGCTGTTACCGCCGCTCAGGCGATACGGCACCTGGTGGTGCTGCAGCTTCAGCTCGATCAGTTTGGCCTGATAGTTACCGCGATAGAGAATCGCGAAATCGCTGTACGGGCGGTCGGTGCGCAAGTGCAGGCTGAGGATTTCCATGGCCACGCGCTCGGCTTCGGCGTCTTCGTTGCGGCAGCGGATCACGCGGATCTCGTCGCCGTGGCCCATCTCACTCCACAGCTGCTTTTCGAATTCGTGCGGGTTGTTCGAGATCAGCACGTTGGCGCAACGCAGGATGCGACTGGTCGAGCGATAGTTCTGCTCGAGCATCACCACTTTCAAGGACGGATAGTCGTCCTTGAGCAGCATCAGGTTTTCCGGTCGCGCGCCACGCCAGGCGTAGATCGACTGGTCGTCGTCGCCGACCACGGTGAACTGGTTGCGCTTGCCGATGAGCATTTTAACCAGCAGGTACTGGCTGGCGTTGGTGTCCTGGTATTCATCGACGAGCAGGTAACGCACCTTGTTCTGCCACTTTTCGAGAATGTCGGCGTGTTCTTCGAAGAGTTTTACCGGCAGCAGGATCAGGTCGTCGAAGTCCACCGCGTTGAATGCTTTCAGCGTGCGCTGATAGTGGGTGTAGACGATGGCGGCAGTCTGTTCCTTGGGATTACGCGCGTTCTCCAGCGCCTGAGGCGGCAGGATCAGGTCGTTTTTCCAGGCGCCGATCATGTTCTTGATCTCGTCGACGCCGTCTTCGCCCGCATATTCCTTCTGCATGATGTCGGTCATCAGGGACTTGACGTCGGTCTCGTCGAAGATCGAGAAACCGGGTTTGTAGCCCAGCCGCGCGTGTTCCTTGCGGATGATGTTCAAGCCCAGGTTGTGGAAGGTGCAGACCGTCAGGCCGCGACCTTCGCCGGCCCGCAGCAGGGTGCCGACCCGCTCTTTCATCTCGCGCGCGGCCTTGTTGGTAAAGGTCATGGCGACGATGTACTGGGCGCGGATGCCGCAGTTCTGGATCAGGTGCGCGATCTTGCGCGTGATCACGCTGGTCTTGCCGGAGCCAGCACCGGCGAGCACCAATAGAGGGCCGCCGACGTAGTTCACGGCTTCTTGCTGCCGGGGATTGAGTCGGGACATACGAAAATTCGGGAGTCGTTGACGAAATGGGCCGGCATTTTAACAGGCTCAGCGATTTGTGCTGCTCTGTCCGACTTGTGACGTACCACGCGATTCAAATTTGCCGGTTTTGTTACTTTCACGCAGGATGCGCGGTGATTTTGCGGCTAATGTTCTCATTCGTGACACAAAATAACGTTTTGATAACCGTTGTCATTTGGTCATTGAACATCGCAACGGCATAATGCCCCGCCCACATCATTGCAGAGTCTAGGGAGCTAGCTTGTCTACGCCTGTCGAACCCTTGCGTTTGCTGCTACTGGCCGAAGAGCCAGCGTGGACAGCGTTATTGCGTGAGTGTCTGGCTCCGATGGGGAGCGCGGCGGTGCTGATCAGCGCGCCGAGCTGGGACTCGGTCAGCAGTTTGTTCGAAGACAACCGCAATGCGGTGTTGTTGACCCTTCCGGCATTGCAACCGGCACCGGGCCGTTGCAGCCTGCCGACGGTATTGCTGCTGGAACATGAGCCGGACACCGCGCCGGTTGGCGTCAGTGACTGGCTGGTGTTCGACGCGCTCGACGCCGGCATGCTGCGCCGTTGTCTGCGCCATGTGCGCGAACGCGGCGTTCTCGAAAACACCCTGCAACGCCTCGCCGAACAGGATCCGTTGACCGGCATCGCCAATCGTCAGGGTTTTCAGACCTTGCTCGCCGCGCGTCTCGCGGAAAACGATGGACGTGGCGTGGCCCTCGGGCATCTCGATCTCGACAACTTCCGCCACGCCAACGATGCTCTCGGCCACCAGGCGGGTGATCGCTTGATCCTGCAAGTCGTCGCGCGGCTGAAAAGTCAGCTCGAAGCCGGTGATCAACTGGCGCGCCTGGGCAGCGATGAGTTCGCCTTGCTGATCGACACCCGCCGCGCGCCGCAACGTGCCGAGTGGATGGCCGAACGTATCACCGAAGCACTCGCCGAACCGTATTGGGTCGATGGTGAAAGTCTGCTCATCGGCTCCAGCCTCGGCATCGCTCATGCCCGCGCGCAGGGTGGTGCCGACCCGCTGATGTGGCACGCACACATCGCCATGCAGCAGGCCAAGAGCACGCAGGGCTGCACCTTTCATATCTTCAACGAACGCATCAACCGCAACGCGCGGAGCATGGCCGACCTCGAAAGCGAGCTGCGCCGAGCCTTGCGTCGCGATGAGCTGGAATTGCATTACCAGCCACGCCTGAATCTTGCGGACGGCCAGATTGTCGGCCTCGAGGCCCTGGTGCGCTGGCGGCATGGCGAACGTGGTTTGCTGCCGCCGAGTGAATTCGTGCCGCTGGCCGAGCAGAGCGGCTTGATTGTGCCGTTGGGTTACTGGGTGATTTCCCGGGCGCTACGCGATATGCAAGCGCTGCGCGAACGCGGATTGCCGGCGCTGCACATGGCGATCAACCTGTCGTTCCGCCAGTTTCAGGACAGTCAGTTGTTGCCGACTCTCAGCCGCTTGATCGCTGAGCGCGGTGTTGAAGCGCAGTGGCTGGAATTCGAACTGACTGAAACGGCGGTGATGCGCCGCAGCGATCTGGTCAAGCAGACCATGGATGCGCTCGGGCGCCTCGGTGTGCGTTTTTCGCTGGATGACTTTGGCACCGGGTTTTCATCGTTCGTACACCTCAACAGCTTGCCGATCACCTTGCTGAAGATCGACAAGAGTTTCGTCGGTGGCATGGAGCAGCGCGAAGAGAACCGCAAACTGGTGCACGCGATGATCAACCTTGCGCACAACCTGCACCTGGAAGTGGTGGCGGAAGGGGTCGAGACGCCGGAACAACTGGAATTGCTGCGCGGCTTTGGTTGTGATCAGGTGCAGGGTTATCTGATCAGTCGGCCGTTGCCGTTGACGGAACTGGTTGAATACCTGACGTTTGGCTCAAGCCAACAGCCCGCCCTCGAAATCGTGGGCTGACACTAGAGCAAATTTGAAACAACATTGTGGCGAGGGGATTCAGCGAAACGTCGCACCGCCCCGTTCGACTGCGAAGCAGTCGCAAAACCATCGCATCGGGTGTATCTGATACACCGCGACATCAGATTTTGGGGCGGCTTTGCCACCCAACGGGGATAAATCCCCTCGCCACAAGATTCCCTTTCATTAGGGGATTTCAGTCGGTCTGAGGAACTGTGAATGGCCGGGATGACGCCGGCTCCAGCCGAATCATCCGCTTCATCTTCCACTCAAACGCCAGCGTCAAACTCACCGCCGCGCACGCCAACCCCAGCGCCAAGCCCCACCAGACGCCCGTCGGCCCCCAGTTCAAGTGGAACGCCATCCACCACGCCGCCGGCGCGCCAATCAGCCAATAACAGCCGAGCCCGACCAGGAACGTGGTTTTTGCATCCTTGAGCCCGCGAATACAGCCCATGGCAATCGTCTGCGTGCCGTCGAACAGCTCGAACCATGCCGCCACGGCCAGCAGGCTCACCGCCAAACGAATCACTTCGGCAAACGCTGGATCATTGTGATCAAGGAATAACCCGACCAACTGATTTGGCAGCAACCAGAACACCATCGCAAACCCGAGCATCACCACCGCACCAAAGACGATCCCGACGCGGCCCGACATCCGTGCATCGAGCAATTGCCCGGCGCCGTAATGCTGGCCGATGCGCATGGTGATCGCGTACGACATCCCCGCCGGCACCATGAACGCCACCGAGACAATCTGCAGGGCGATCTGATGCGCGCCCAGTTGCGTGCTGCCCATGGTGCCCATGCACAGCGCCGCGAAGGCAAACAACCCGACTTCCACCGCGTAGGTGCCACCGATCGGCAGACCGAGGCGCCAGAGTTCTTTCAGGTACTGCCGATTCGGCCGCGATAACCCTGCGCGCAGCGGATAAGCGTCATAGGCCGGATGCCGGCGAATATGCCAGGCCAATGCCAGCGCCATGCAGTTGGCGACAATCGCCGTGACCAGGCCGATGCCCATCAACCCCATTTTCGGCAAGCCGAACATGCCAGTGATCAGCGCGTAATTGAGCAGGAAGTTGGCCACGGTGCCGGCGAGGCTGATAACCATCACCGGCGTCGCCCGGCCAATCGCACTGGTGAACCCGCGCAGCGCCATGAAACTGAGGTAGCCGGGCAGAGCGAAGGGCAGGGCGATCAGGAATTGTCCGGCAGCGTTGACGTTGGTTTCGGTCTGGCCGAACAGCAGCAACACCGGTTTCAGGTTCCACAGCAGCAACCCAGCGCCCAACGCCATCAGCCACGCCAGCCACAACCCGGCCTGAGTCAGCCGTGCGGCGCCAATGATGTCGCCAGCACCTTTGCGAATCGCCACCAGCGTGCCAACCGCCGCAATCACGCCGATGCAGAAAATCGACACGAACGAATAGGTTGCTGCACCCAGCCCGCCGCCGGCCAGCGCTTCGGGGCTTAAGCGCGCCATCATCAGGGTGTCAGTCAGCACCATCAACATGTGCGCCAACTGTGAAGCGATCAACGGCCCTGCCAGCCGCAGAATGGCCCAGAGTTCGGTACGCACAGGATGCTGCATGGTCATCACCACTCGATATCGGAGGGAACAGGAGAGCATCGATTCTCGGCGCTTGGCAGTTATTGCACAAAGGGATAAAAAGGATGGGTCGCATGAGTAATACTCATCCTGAGTAGAAACTGTTCATTTCGCTGTATCCCGCTGCAGGAGCCTTGTGCATGTCCCGTCGACGTCCTCCGTTGTATGCCCTGCGCGCATTCGAAGCCGCCGCGCGGCACAGCTCGTTCACGCGTGCGGCCGAGGAGTTGTCGATCACCCAGAGTGCAGTGAGTCGGCACATTCGTACGCTCGAAGATCATTTTGCCTGCAAGCTGTTTCACCGCAGCGGTCGCCATTTGCAGCTCACCGAGTCGGCCCGCTTGCTGTTGCCGGGCATCCGGGAAGGCTTTGCAGCCCTGGAACGGGCCTGTAATACCTTGCGCGCTGAAGATGACATCCTGCGCATGAAAGCCCCGTCGACCCTGACCATGCGTTGGTTGCTGGCGCGGCTCAGTCGTTTCCGTCACTTGCAACCAGGCAACGAAGTGCAACTGACCAGCGCGTGGATGGACGTCGATTCGGTGGACTTCAACGATGAGCCGTTCGATTGTGCGGTGCTGTTGAGCGACGGGCATTTCCCGCCGGACTGGGAGGCGAGCTTGCTGTTTCCCGAAGAGCTGATTCCCGTTGGCGCACCGAACCTGCTCAATGATCAACCGTGGGATCTGGCCCGGTTGGCGTCCACCGAATTGCTCCATCCGACGCCGGATCGCCGCGACTGGCGCAGTTGGCTGGAGCACATGGGTTTGTCCGATCAGGTCTCGCTCAAGGGTGGGCAAGTCTTCGACACGCTGGAATTGGGCATGATCGCGGCGGCGCGCGGTTACGGTGTGTCCATGGGCGATCTGTTGATGGTCGCCGAAGATGTCGCGCAAGGACGGCTGAGCCTGCCGTGGCCGACTGCGGTCGCCAGTGGATTGAATTATTACCTGGTGTGGCCAAAGACCCGTCCGGGAGGTGAACGTTTGCGCCGCCTCAGCGACTTCCTGCAGGGCGAAGTCCGCGCCATGGAGCTGCCGGACGTTGCGCGCTTGAGCTGAAACGTTCGAGCCCCCACAATGGCGGCCTTGCGCCATACCCTCGCAATGCGCTCAAGTATTCGGTTTTACCGCCGACTATGAGCAAGTGGAACCGTCGTGCCGGTAGCCACGATTCACCCCCAACTATTAGAAATTTATCCGAGTCGAGATCAAGGAGGATCCCGTGGCTCGGCCAGGAGCTGTGCATGTCTCAACCTCGCGCTCGGATCGCCTCGCAGCTGGGCCTCGCGCTCGCTGTGATACTGGCGATAGTTATCAGTGGCAGTACGGTGTTCGCCCTGCGTTCGCTTGATTCGGCCAACCTCGCCACCCGTGAAGAGCATCTGGCCAGTGAGGCGCGGCTGCTGGCCGACCAACTGAGTACCTTTCACGGCACGCTGCGTGAAAGCACCCAGCGTCTGAGTGGGTTGTTCGAGAAGCGCTTCAGCGCCGGCTTGAGCATCCACCCGAGTGAGCCGGTAACGGTGGCAGGCACCCCGACCCCGGGCCTGCACCTGGGCAGCGAAGTGCTGAACAACAATTTCAAGGAAGTCGACGAGTTCAAGCAGATGACCGCCGGCGTTGCCACGCTGTTTGTGCGCAGTGGTGAAGACTTCGTGCGGGTCAGCACCTCGCTGACCAAACAGGACGGCACCCGTGCTATCGGCACCTTGCTTGATCACGCGCACCCGGCGTACGCGAAGTTGATGGCTGGGCAGAGTTATGTTGGCCGAGCGTTGCTGTTCGATCGTTCCTACATGACTCAGTACACGCCAGTGCGCGATGGCAGCGGCAAGGTGATTGCGGTGTTGTTTGTCGGTTTCGATTACACCGACGCGCAGAATGCCCAGTTCGACAACCTCAAGCGCTTCCGCATTGGCCAGACCGGCTCGCTGGCGCTGCTCGATGAGCAGAGCAAATGGCTGGTTGCTCCGGCGGGTGTGCAGGCGTTGGATCAAGCGATTCCAGTGATCAAGGATCTGGCGAAATCGCCGGGCAAAGGTCAGTTCTGGGGCGACAAGTCCGAAGATTTCTACAGCGTCGCGGTGCCGTTCGATGGCGGGCCGTGGTCGGTGGTGGCAAGCATGCCGAAAGCCGAAATCCGCGCGGTGACCTGGAGCGTCGGCACGCAATTGGCCATTGGCAGCCTGCTGGCGATGCTGTTGGCGGTCGGTTCCGTTGTGTGGTTGCTGCGCAGCAAACTGGCGCCACTGAGCGATCTGGTACGTCAGGCCGAAGCTTTGGGCGCTGGCGATCTGAGCGTGCGCCTGAGCGTATCGAGCAACGACGAAATCGGTCAATTGTCTCGTGCGTTCAACCAGATGAGCCAAGCGCTGTCGACGATGGTCGAGCATATCCGCCGCTCTTCGGAAGAGGTCAACAGCCGTGCGCAAGCCTTGTCCGGCCTGTCCGGCGGCGCGTACGAAGGCATGGAGCAGCAGTCCGGCGAAATCACCAGCATGGCCGGCGCGGTGGAAGAATTCAGCGCGACCTCGTTGAACATCGCCGACAACATGGGCGCGACCCAGCGTCTGGCGCAGGAAAATGCTCAGCAAACGCAGATTGGTCGCAGCTCGATGGAAGAGGCTTCGTCGTCGCTGGAGCAGATCGCTGGCGCCCTGAACAGCACCGCCACCGTGATCAACACCCTCGGTCAGCGTTCGCAGGAAATTGGCGGCATCGTTGGCGTGATTACTTCGATTGCCGAGCAGACCAATTTGCTCGCGCTCAACGCTGCAATCGAGGCAGCCCGTGCCGGTGAACAAGGTCGTGGCTTTGCTGTGGTGGCGGATGAAGTGCGCAGCCTGGCTTCGCGTACTCGCCAGGCCACCGATGAAATTTCCAGCATGATTCATAGCATCCAGCAGGAAACCGGCAACGCGATCAGCACCATGGAGCAGGGCAATGTGCTGATGCAGGAAGGCCTGTCGCGTAACGCCAATGTCGCCTCGGCGCTGGCGCGTATTGACGAGCAGAGCCGTTCGGCGGGGCAGCAGTTTGCCGCGATTACCACGGCGACTCAGGAGCAGAGCAGCACCGCGACTTTGCTGAGCAGCAATTTGCAGAGCATTGCGCTGGCCAACAGTGAGCAGCGTGAGGTTGTGTCGAACCTGGCTGTTACGGCTAAAGAGCTGGAGAAGCTGGCGGCGGATCTGCGTTCCGAGGTTGATCGCTTCCGTTGATGCGCCTTTGAAATAGTCATCGCGGGCAAGCCCGCTCCCACAGGTATATCGGCTGTGCGCAAAAATCGCGCTCCCCGTCGAACCCTGTGGGAGCGGGCTTGCCCGCGATTGCATCAACGCTAATCGCGGATCCATCACAGCCCCATTACTGCTTCCATACTTGCTGAAACGTTTCCGCAGCGCTATAAAAATGGCACAACTCCAATAAAGGCTGCTGCCATGACCCCGCTCAAACTCGCCGTCGCCCTCGGCGCTTTCACTGCTGCTTCCCACGCCATGGCCTGGGATTACGTCCTTCTCGATACCAACAAGCCCGCGCAAAACTGGAGCATCACCAGTGAACAGCTCGGTGTGAAAACCGACCAACCCTTCTCCGTAAGCCTGCGTACCTTGCACGGGGGGCGGCAGGAAGGCGTCAGCATTGTCGATATCGATAACGGCACGATGAAACTCTCGGTGGTACCAACCCGGGGCATGAATGTCTTGCAAGCCTCTGTCGGCAATGTGCGCATGGGGTGGGATTCGCCGGTCAAGGACGTGGTCAACCCGGCCTTCATCGAGCTCAACGGGCGCGGTGGTCTGGGCTGGCTGGAAGGTTTCAACGAGCTGGTCGCCCGCTGCGGTTACGAATGGGTTGGCCATCCCGGCATGGACAACGGTGAACTGCTGACCTTGCATGGCCGCGCCGCCAACATCCCGGCCAGTACCGTCACGCTGCACATCGACGAAAAGCCACCCTACGCCATCAGTCTGCGCGGCGAGCTGAAAGAGCAAGCTTTCAAGAAAGTCGATTTCTCGGTTGTCACTGAATTGGTCACCGAGCCTGGCAGCGTGCGCTTTGCACTCAACGATACGCTGACCAACAACGGCGACTATCCAAAGGAATACCAAGCGCTGTACCACAGCAATTTCAGCACGCCGTTCCTCGAGCAGGGTGCCCGTTTTGCTGCACCGGTAAAACAGGTCTCGCCGTTCAACGACAAGGCCAAAGGCGATCTGGCTGACTGGCAGACCTATCGCGCGCCGACCAAGGACTATGACGAAACCGTTTACAACGTCGTGCCCTATGCCGACGCCAAAGGCGACACCTTGACCGTTTTGCATAACAAGGCGGGCAGCCTCGGTGTTTCTGTTGGCTTCAATACCCAGCAGTTGCCGGTGCTCTCTTTGTGGAAAAACACCGATACCCAAGGGCAGGGCTATGTCACGGGGCTGGAGCCGGGCACCAGTTTTTCTTACAACCGCCGCTATCAGCGTCCGCTGAATCTGGTGCCGACCATTGCACCGAAAGAACACAAACAGTTCCAGATCAGCTACAGCCTGCTCGCGGACAAAGGTGCTGTGGATAAGGCCTTGAAGCGTGTGACCGAGATTCAGGCGGGGCGCGACACCGAAGTGCGACAGACGCCGTTGGTGGATCTGACAACCGAGCATTAAGGTGTCGCCGGCCGATATTGCAGCGCCTCGGCCAAGTGTTCGCGTTTGATTGCATCGACTTGCTCAAGGTCTGCCAAAGTGCGGGCGACCTTGAGTAACCGGTGTGCCGAGCGCAGCGATAGCGTCAGCCGTTCACAGGCTGATTCCAGCCATTTCTCATCGGCTGTGGATAACTTGCAGTGTTTTTTCAGTCCTGGCAGATCGAGAAACGCGTTGGCGCAGCCTTGACGCTTCTGCTGTCGTTCGCGAGCCTCTGCCACCAACGCCGCAGCGCTGGCACTGTCTTCTCCCGGCTTGGCCTGTGGGTTCAACGCCGTCGCTTCCCGCGCCACCGTCAGGTGCAGATCAATCCGATCCAGCAAAGGCCCCGATAGCTTGTTGCGGTAGCGCTGCACCATGTCCGGTGTGCACGAGCACTTGCCGCTCGGCTCGCCAAGATATCCACAGGGGCAGGGGTTCATTGCTGCGACCAACTGGAAACGTGCCGGAAAGCGCACGCGATCCTTGGCTCGGGAAATCACGATGTGCCCTGACTCCAAAGGCTCGCGTAAAACCTCCAATACCTTGCGATCAAACTCCGGCAATTCATCGAGAAACAGCACGCCGTGGTGGGCGAGGGTGATTTCACCGGGTTGCGGTTTCGAGCTGCCACCAACGAGTGCCGGCCCGGATGCCGAGTGGTGCGGTTGACGGAAGGGACGCTGCGGCCAATGGGTCAGCGGTGCGCCACTGGCGACGGACTGAATTGCCGCCACCTCCAGCGCTTCACTCTCGGCCAGCGGCGGCAATAGTCCCGGCAATCGGCTGGCCAGCAATGTCTTACCCGTTCCCGGCGGCCCGCTGAACAGCAGGTTATGCGCCCCCGCAGCAGCAATCAGCAACGCCCGTTTCGCCGCCACTTGCCCCTGCACTTCATTCAAGTCGGGATAAGGCTTGCTGGCATGCATCAGTCCGTCGGAGACATAGGGCTCAACCGGCGTATGGCCATTGAAATGCGCCACCGCCTCCAGCAAATGATCCACCGCAAACACCTTCAACCCCGAAGCCAGGCAGGCCTCCTCGGCATTCGCTCGCGGCACCACCAGCGCACGCCCCGCCTTGCGCGCCGCCAATGCTGCCGGCAACACCCCGCGCACCGCCCTTACTGCGCCGGACAATGCCAACTCTCCCAGACATTCCACATCATCCAGCGTCAGACACGGCACCTGCACACTCGCCGACAGAATCCCCAAGGCAATCGCCAGATCAAACCGCCCGCCATCCTTGGGCAGATCCGCCGGCGCCAGATTCAAAGTGATCCGCCGCGCCGGAAACTGCAGCCCGGAATTGATGATCGCGCTGCGCACCCGGTCCTTGCTCTCCTTCACCGCCGCCTCGGGCAGGCCGACCATGGTCAGCGACGGCAGGCCGTTGGCAAGATGAACTTCGACGGTGACGGCGGGGGCTTCCACGCCAATCTGGGCGCGACTGTGGACGATGGAGAGGGACATGGTCGTTCCTTGAGCTGAATCGGGGGCCGCTTCCTGCGGGTTTTTGAAGGGTAGTTGGGAGAGCGAATCCAGGCGACACGGATGCGAGGGCAAACCTTCACTGGATGTTGCCAAGGTGTCCTTCCACGTTCAGTAGAGGCGTCACATTAGTTTTCTTCTTCGAGTTTTCTTACTTGGCTTCCTCCCCCGGCCAGCCAACCATCCGGTTCGAGTTCTTTACCGTACTTGGCCGCTACCTCAATAAAACGACGCTGATTGGCTGAAATACCTCCGGCTAACCGAAGTGCTTCAGCGTGATATCCAACAATCTCTTCTAGCTTTGCCCTTCTCTTTTTGTCTTTCATTGATGCCTCGTTTTTTGGGTGACAGATGCTTTGTTGGCCACCGTAGTACAAGGAGGAAAAGTCGCGTAATCAGGCGCAGACGCTGATGTTTGTAGGGCCATGCCCTAATAGGTGTAGGACGCCGGCGAAAGGGGTGTGAAGGTCTTGTATCCAGGAGTCGGATGCTCCAGTTTGGCCACTCAACGCAGCCCTCTGGAGTCGAGAAATGAACCGCAATGGTATGCGCCCGATTCATCCGGGCGAGGTTCTGAATAAGGAATTCATGGAGCCGTTGGGCATGACCGTCATGGATTTGGCCATGCCCACGAAATGGCCCGAAAGTGAGATCGAAAAGCTTGTGAAATGTCAGCTCGGGATCTGCGCCGATCTGGCAATCAGCCTTGCCACTTATCTCAACACTACGCCTTAGTTCTGGATGAATCTGCAATCGACTTACGATTTGCGCAGGGCCCAGCTCCGGCATGCGGGTTTATAGCGATTGCAGCATCCGCGAAGCCCTTTTCCACCATGGCCCCGTCATTGGGCGCTTGGTCTGTTCCCGTTCCACCATCATCAGCGGCACATCTTGTAACCGTATCCACGGCTGGTTATTCCAGTGCAACAAACTCAAAGACATGTCCGGCCAACTGAGCAAGCTGAGGTGTGGGCGTTCGCTTGTGCTGGGGTGTTGCGCGTCGCGCAGGGTGGGGATGACCTGGTGGGTGAGCCATTCGCGCAGGGCTCGGTATTCGGGGCAGTAGTGGTAGACGAGGAGGGCGTAGATGCCGGACTCGCTGATCAGCAGGGTGTTTTCGATCTGGTTGTGGATCAGGGTTTTGCGGGTTTGGTATTGGTCGGGGTCGAGTTTTCGCAGCATGCGTTCGTTGAGGTAGATGTGTAGCAGGCGGCTCAGGTCTCGGGCGCAGAACCAGGGTTGGTTCTGGATGAGGAGGGCGTGGAGGGGGAGTTTGTGGCGGGTGAAGATGCTAGGTGTCAGGTAGTTTTCGTCCATGGTTCAGTTCTCGAATTCAAGTGAAGAAAACTGCTTCTGTTCGTCGCCAAACGAAAAGGGTGGCAGCTATGCGCGGGTTGGCGAACCGGTGAATTCGAAACCGGCAGACCCTGAGGTCTCCCACGCAAAGCCGCCATAACTCGTTGAGAGAAAAAACCTCTGTGTGAGTTTAGTTGCATTGCGTCAAATTCGATCCAGGTCGCCAAACCCGGTGCTGAACATTCAGCATCGGGTGAGCTTAGAAACCTGGGCTTTTCGGCGCAATCGGACGGCGGTGGTGCAGGTTGTAGGACGTTGCCGGGATGGTTGAAGGGCTGAGGATCAAAAGATCGCAGCCTTCGGCAGCTCCTACAGGTGGATGCGTTATTCGGCGGGCGGTGTCAGCTTGGCTTCCATCTCGGCGACTTTGGCTTCGAGGCTTTCGAGGCGGGCGCGAGTGCGGGCCAGTACGACCATCTGGCTGTCGAATTCTTCGCGGCTGACCAGGTCGAGTTTGCTGAAGGCGCTTTGCAGTAGCATCTTGAACTGGCTTTCGATTTCGGCTTTCGGCAGCGGGGTGTCGCCGTTGAACAGGCGGGAGGCGGTGCCGCTCAGGGCGTCGAGGAAGTCTTTGGGCGCGAGCATGGTGGATGTCCTGGAAACAATGGCCGGCAGTGTATCACGCAGTGTCTATAGTCAATCTCGCGGTCAGGGATGCACGCTTTTCGCGCAGGCGGACGGACGGCGACGCACCGTTGTTGTGCGTATCCGGATGGGGTTTTGCACGGGATGGCGTGCGGCAGCGGCCAAGGGATTGAAATCAGAGGTTTTTGGCGAGATGGCAAGGTTTCTGCTTAGTCACCTTCGACCCATGCACTGATGCAGTCGCTGTGACGAATGCAGTGCGGCAGACGGAGCGGGGAGTTTCGTCGGCAGCGGTTAGCTGGCGTCAGTCGGGCAGGTACGGCCGACGATGCGTTACAAAGCCAGGCACTGCGCTTAGACTTGAGTCGGGTTTGTTTTCCTGGGGCAAGTCCACCAATTCGGGAGAGAGTTTTCATGAAGCTAGTCACTGCCATCATCAAGCCGTTCAAGTTGGACGACGTGCGCGAGTCGCTGTCCGAAATCGGCGTGCAGGGCATTACCGTTACTGAAGTCAAAGGCTTCGGCCGGCAGAAGGGTCACACCGAGCTGTATCGCGGCGCGGAATATGTGGTCGATTTTCTGCCCAAGGTGAAAATCGACGTGGCCATCGACGACAAGGATCTGGATCGGGTTATCGAGGCGATAACCAAGGCGGCCAACACCGGCAAGATCGGTGACGGCAAGATCTTCGTGGTCAATCTGGAACAGGCGATTCGCATCCGTACCGGCGAAACCGATACCGACGCGATCTAAGCGCCGCCACAAACCCCAACGCCCCAGGAGAAAACAATATGACTCTGCGTAAATTCGCAGGGCTAGGAGCCCTGTTGTCTATCGTAATGCCCGGCCTTGCTATGGCGGCAGACGAAGTGGCGGCCCCGGTCCTCAATTCCGGCGACACTGCCTGGATGCTCACCTCGACAGCCCTCGTGCTGTTCATGACCATCCCCGGCCTGGCGCTGTTCTACGGCGGCATGGTTCGCTCGAAAAACATTCTTTCCGTGATGATGCAGTGCTTCGCCATTACCGGTCTGATCAGCATCCTGTGGGTCATTTATGGCTACAGCATTGCGTTCGACACCACCGGCATGGAGCAGGGCGTCGTCAATTTCAACTCGTTCTTCGGCGGCATGGGCAAGGCGTTCCTCGCCGGTGTCACGCCTTCGAGCCTGACCGGCCCTGCGGCGCTGTTCCCTGAGGCGGTGTTCATCACCTTCCAGATGACCTTCGCGATCATCACACCGGCGCTGATCGTCGGTGCGTTCGCCGAGCGGATGAAGTTCTCCGCGATGCTGATCTTCATGGGCATCTGGTTCACCCTGGTTTATGCACCGATCGCGCACATGGTCTGGTCCGGTAACGGCGGCCTGATGTGGGACTGGGGCGTGCTCGACTTCGCCGGCGGCACCGTGGTGCACATCAACGCCGGTGTGGCCGGTCTGATCTGCTGCCTGGTATTGGGCAAGCGTAAAGGCTTCCCGACCACCCCGATGGCTCCGCACAATCTGGGTTACACCCTAATGGGCGCGGCGATGCTGTGGGTCGGCTGGTTCGGCTTCAACGCTGGTTCCGCTGCGGCGGCCAACGGCACTGCCGGCATGGCGATGCTGGTCACTCAGATCGCTACCGCTGCGGCGGCGCTGGGCTGGATGTTTGCCGAGTGGGTCACCCACGGCAAGCCAAGCGCACTGGGTATCGCATCGGGTGTGGTTGCCGGTCTGGTCGCGATCACTCCGGCTGCCGGCACCGTGGGCCCGATGGGCGCACTGGTGATCGGTCTGGCGGCAGGCGTGGTGTGCTTCTTCTGCGCCACCACGCTGAAACGCAAACTCGGTTATGACGATTCTCTGGACGCCTTCGGCGTGCACGGTATCGGCGGTATTCTCGGCGCGATCCTTACCGGTGTGTTCGCTGCGCCGGCGCTGGGTGGCTTCGGCACCGTCACCGATATCGGTGCGCAAGTCTGGATTCAGGTAAAAGGCGTCGGCTTCACAGTGATCTACACCGCGATCGTCACCTTCGTCATCCTCAAGGTGCTGGACGCCGTGATGGGTCTGCGTGTGACCGAGGAAGAAGAGTCGGTTGGCCTCGATCTGGCACAACACAACGAACGCGGCTACAACCTGTAAGTACGCGCACTGAAAAAAATTGCCCGGTTCGCCGGGCATTTTTTTGTCCGGGATTTGTCATTAAGCGACAGGCTGAAAGGATTTTTCGTACGCCTTTAGTCGTGTTTACGACGGCGGTTTTTCACCGGCCAATGGCTTACATCATTGAGCGAATATTAGGGCCTTTGTTTTTTCCCAGAGCGCGCTAGAATGCGCCCCGAACGTGCGGAGAACTGTATGTGGCAACAGACTCTGATAACCCTGCGGGCACGGCCCCGGGGCTTTCATCTGGTAACGGACGAGTTACTCGCTGGCCTGCCTGAACTCAGGGAGTGCCGGGTCGGTCTGTTGCATTTGTGGCTGCAGCATACCTCGGCGTCGTTGACCATCAACGAGAACGCCGATCCGGCGGTCCGTCGCGACTTCGAACGATTTTTCAATCGTCTGATCCCACAAGGAACAGACGGCTATGAGCATAACGACGAAGGCCTGGACGACCTCCCGGCGCACTTCAAGGCCAGCGTGCTTGGTTGCCAGATCAGTCTGCCGGTTTCGGCAGGTCGTCTGGCTCTGGGGACCTGGCAAGGCGTTTATCTGGGCGAGCACCGTGATCATGGCGGTGCTCGAAAAGTCCTCGCCACCTTGCACGGTGAAGGGGCATAAACCGTTGGTCACCAATGGTTACTGATTTTTTAACGGCGACTTTCGACAGTTGCCAAAGCTGGTCTATAACTAATCTGCTTTTCGCAAGTCATGAGGTAGAACATGAGCGACGATGATCTGGAAAACGACGACCTCGAAGTAGGCGACGAAGACGAGGCCGAGGAAGGCCTGGAAGCAGCAGCGGAAGACGTTGCTGACGACGATGGCGGTGACGATACGCCGGCCCCGGCTGCCAAAGGCAAAGCCAAGGCTGCGGTGTCGGTAGATGAGTTGCCGAGCATTGAAGCCAAGAACAAGGAACGCGACGCCCTGGCCAAGGCCATGGAAGAGTTCCTGTCGCGCGGCGGAAAAGTGCAGGAAGTGGAGGCCAATGTGGTCGCCGATCCTCCGAAGAAGCCGGACAACAAGTACGGCAGCCGCCCTATCTGAGGCGTGCCGCTTGCTTGCTGAAAAAGCCCGCCGTCGCTGCGGGCTTTTTCATGGGTGATGAAAAGATCAAAAGATCGCAGCCTTCGGCAGCTCCTACATTGGAATGCGTTCCCCTGTAGGAGCTGCCGA
>NZ_AKJD01000175.1 GCF_000282515.1 Pseudomonas sp. GM80 | reverse complement strand
CGGCAGCTCCTACAGGGGAATTGTCGGCAGGAGCAAACCCGCCAGTTCGGGAGTTTCGGCGACCCACACATTTGCCTCCTCGATAGCCCGCAAATGTTGCGCAACATCCGCCACCTCGGCATCCGCCAGCCAAGCCAATTGCGGATCAAGACGGAACAGTTCCGCAGCCGAACGTTCGATGGCGGGGAGGGCCGCGACGTCAGCGGGCCGTGCAAGGCGAATGAGCATATTCATGTAGGAGCTGCCGCAGGCTGCGATCTTTTGATTTTGGGACGCGGAGCGTCTCTGGCTGCATTCCCACGCGGAGCGTGGGAACGATCAATCAAAAGATCGCAGCCTTCGGCAGCTCCTACAAGGGGGGCGGCGTACAGAGCGACTGCCTCATCAAGCGACGTCGGACGCGTGCGGCCACTGTTGCAGCGGAATCGGCAATTTGCGCGATTCGCCACGGCCCATCGGGAAGTACTGGATGCCGTTGCGCTCCAGACGCTCGGCGTCGTAGAGGTTACGGCCGTCGAAGATCACCGGATTGTTGAGGCGCTGCTTGATCAGGTCAAAATCCGGCGCCTTGAACTGCTGCCATTCGGTGCAGATGATCAAGGCGTCAGCGCCAGGCAATACCGATTCCGGGGTGCCCATCAGCATCAGCCTCGATTCGTCGGGGTAAAGGTTCTGGGTCTCCTGCATGGCTTCCGGGTCGAACGCGCGCACGCTGGCGCCGGCGGCCCACAATTCCTCCAGCAGCACACGGCTCGGTGCGTCGCGCATGTCGTCGGTGTTCGGTTTGAACGCCAAGCCCCACAGGGCAAAAGTCTTGCCGCGCAGTTCGCCTTGGTAGAACGCATTGATGCGCTCAAACAACTTGTGTTTCTGCCGCTGATTGATCGCCTCGACCGCTTGCAGCAAGTCGCTGGAACAGTGCGCTTCTTCGGCACTGTGGATCAGCGCACGCATGTCTTTGGGGAAACACGAACCTCCATAACCGCAGCCTGGATAGATGAAGTGGTAACCGATACGCGTATCGGCACCGATGCCCTGACGCACCGATTCAATGTCGGCGCCAAGGTGTTCGGCGAGTTCGGCGATCTGGTTGATGAAACTGATCTTGGTCGCCAGCATGCAGTTGGCGGCGTATTTGGTCAGCTCGGCGCTGCGCAGGTCCATGAACATGATGCGGTCATGGTTGCGGTTGAACGGCGAATACAGGTCACGCATCACGTCGCGCACCTCATCGCCTTCGCAACCGATGACGATGCGGTCCGGCCGGCGGCAGTCGGCAACCGCCGAGCCTTCCTTGAGAAACTCCGGGTTGGAGACGATATCGAACTGCAGCAGGCGACCGACCTTGATCAGCGCTTTTTCGATGTGCGTGCGCAAGGTGTCGCCGGTGCCCACCGGTACGGTGGATTTTTCCACCAGAATCAGCGGCTGTTCACGATGGCGAGCAATCGCGTCGCCCACTGAAAGCACGTAACGCAGATCCGCTGAACCGTCCTCACGCGACGGCGTCCCCACCGCAATAAACGCCACCCGACCGTGCTGCACCGCGAGTTTTTCATCGGTGGTGAACAGCAGGCGTTTCGAATCGAGGCCTTCGCGTACCAGGCTGGCCAGCCCCGGTTCGAAGATGCTGACGTGACCTTGGCGCAACAGGTCGACCTTCTTCTGGTCGACGTCCATGCACACTACATCATGGCCGACCTCGGCCAACACGGCCGCTTGCACCAGACCGACGTAACCGCTGCCAAATACTGTGATTTTCATGGAGCACTCCTGAATTCGGGCGCACGAGCCGGACGAGTGTTGATGGTGATGACCCCGAGCATGACCAGCGCCACGCCCAGTGATTTAGTGAAACTGAAGGATTCGTTGAACAGCGGCAGACTGGCTGCCAGCAGGTACACCAGCGCGTAGCTGATGCTCAGCAGCGAGTAGGCGCGGCCCAGCGGCAGGTCACGCAGGGCGACCAGCCAGCAGAGCATCGACAGGGCGTAGGCAACAATCGCCGCGATGACTACGGCCAGTGCGCGCAGGTCGAGGCTGTCCAGCGCTAGCCAGTGTTCCGGCACGGGCAGGCGGGTCATGCTCCAGCGCATCGCGAGTTGCGCGGCACTGACCAGCAAAACGCTGCCCAGGGCGAAAGTGATTCCGCGACGCGCGTTCATGATTGCTGCCCCAACAACAACACCACGCCGCCGATCACCAAGGCCACGCCCAACCAATGCTGACGGTCGATGGGCTCGCGGAAGACGAAGCGGGCGATCAGGGTGATCAGCACGAAATTGAGGCTGAGCATCGGGTAGGCGATGCCGACTTCCAGGCGCTGCAATACCAGCAGCCACACCAGCAGACCTGAGCCGAGGGCGAGCAGGGCCAGCCATAGCCATGGCGAGCGCAGTTTGGCGGCCCATGTCGACTCAACACCGCGCCAGCTCTCCACGGCGTACTTTTGCGCAACCTGTCCCAGACAGGTCAGCAGGCAAGCGGCCAACAGCAGCAACAGGCTCATGACGCCTCCTTGGGCAGAATCATGATCACCAGGTTGCCCTGCTCATAACGGACGCCGTCCTTTGGCAATCTGTCGATTTCGTCCAGTTCGTCCTGCCCCTTGACGCGCATCACCACGCAGACCGAACCGCTGCGGCGCGCCTCGCGCATCCACTGTTGCACTTGATCGGGATCGACCCGTTGTTGAATGCCGTCAGGATAGGCAAGGCCATATTTCAATTCGCCTATCGTGTTGTACAACGCGACTTGCGGGGTTTTCAGACGCCAGGCCAGCGCCGACGCCGCGCCGAGGTCGTTGCTCAGCAGGTGATCGGTCTGCGCCAGTTCGGTGACGTGATGCTTGATGAATTGGTCGGGCATCTTGTTGGCCACCACCGATTTGGGCATCGCGGCCGGCAATACCGCGATCAGCAACAGACTGCCCAGCGCCGGCGCCGCCCAGCACTGCAACGGCAGGAACGCTTGCAGCAGGTTGGCGATGATCCAGCCGATTAGGGCAATGAACACCAGCACCATGCTGTGCAATTCGTGGTCGTAGACCGGTTTGGTCAGTTGCAGGTACACCAGCGCAATCAGCGTGACGACGCCCAACAGCAGATTCAGCACACCATTGATGCTCAGCGCCCGACCTTGCTCCAGACGCAAACGGTCGGCCAGCGCATGACCGAGCAGCAACGCCATCGGCAGCAGGCACGGCAGGATGTAGGTCGGCAATTTGCCGTTGCTCAGGCTGAAAAACAGCAGCGGCATCAGCAGCCACAGCAGGAGAAACACCACCCGGGGCTGGGCGCGCGTTTGCCAGGCTTGCTTGAGCGTGGTCGGGATCAAACCCGCCCACGGCAGACTGAACGCCACCAGCAGCGGCAGATAAAACCACCATGGCGCGTCGTGTTGGGCATCGTCACCGGCAAAGCGGCGAATGTGTTCGTGCCAGAAGAAGAACCGCCAGTAGTCGGGCTCTTGTGCATGCACCGACAGCACCCACGGCAAGCTGACGACGATCGCGATGGTAATCGCCACCGGGCCGTACATCAGCAGTTCACGCCAGCGTTTTTGCCAAAGCATCCACGGCAGAGCGATCAACACCGGCAACAGCCACGCGAGGAAACCCTTGGTCATGAAGCCCATGCCACACGCCAGCCCCAGCATTGCCCAGGCAAGCATGCGCTTGCCGCTGGTTTGACTGTCGACGGCAAACCACAGCGCCACCAGGCTCAGGTTGACCCAAAAGGTGAATTGCGGATCGAGGTTGGCGTACCCGGCCTGACCGGCAACGATGGTGAAACTCATGTAGAGCAGGGCGCAGGCAAAGCTTTTGCGTGGCTCGTTCCACAAACGCCGGGCGACCAGGTAACACAGCAACACGCTCAACCCGGTGCTCAGCGCCGAAGCGAAGCGCACGCCAAACAGGTTCTGCCCGAACAGCTCTTGCCCGAGCGCGATCATCCAATAGCCGGCAATCGGTTTCTCGAAGTAGCGCAGGCTCATGAAGTGTGGCGATACCCAGTTGCCACTCAGCAACATGTCCTGACTGATTTGCGCGTAGCGCGTCTCATCAGGAATCCACAAACCATGCGTGCCCAATGGCAGCAGGTAAGCCAGTAGACAGATGCCCAACAGCAGCAGCGGCAATGCCCAGCGTTTAGTCATGCGTCTTGCACTCCCAGCCAGCCTTCACGGCCGTCGAGGGCGCCGCGTTGTACGCGACCCACGGGCAAGCTGTTGAAGAACTCGGGCAGCAAGTCGCCCAGCGGTGTGAAGTCGATACCTCGCTGGCGCGCAGCGGCCAGCAGTTGACGAAAATCCTCAGCCAGCAGAATGCCTTCGACTTCGGCATGAATGGTGTAGACGTTGAGCTGTTGCGCACGAAAGTGATCAAGAATGAAACCATTGAAGTCCCGCGCCGCGACGATGGGGCCGACCACTTCGTCGAAGGTCGGCAGATCCACCGGGATCTGCGGCGTGCCCGGCGTGCCGTCCGCCAACAACGGCCGGAACAGCCGCGTGCCACGGCAATCGCTGTTGTAGCGAAAACCGAAGGCTTGCTTGGCCTCGATCACGCGCTCGTCGGCACGCCAACCGGCGGCGGCCGAACAGAGGATTTTTTCACCGAGAATGTCGCTCAAGGTGTCGACGCCCTGACGGATCTGTTCGATCAGTTGCGCGTCACTCCAGCGCCCGGCATTCGCCTGCCAGCCGTGGTGATCCCACGCATGCAGGCCAACCTCATGACCGGCGTCGCGGGCCTGACGCATCAGGTGCCCGAGCTCGCGGCCAATCGGTTTGCCCGGCCACGCCGTACCGGCCAGCAGAATGTCCCAGCCATACAGGCTGGCGGCGTTGGAACGGAGCATCTTCCAGAGGAACTGCGGGCGAATCAGGCGCCACAGATGCCGGCCCATGTTGTCGGGGCCGACACTGAAGAAAAACGTCGCCTTGATCTGCGCCTCGTCGAGCATTTCCAGCAAGCGCGGCACACCGTCACGGGTGCCGCGAAAGGTGTCGACGTCGATGCGTAGACCGGCCTGCATTAGCGCATGTCCGCCTGTTCGAGCATGGCTTCACGCAAAAAGAAGTCGAGCGTGTTGCCGATGGTCTCGCGCATTTCCACGGTCGGCGTCCAGTCGAGCAGGCGCTTGGCGTTGGCGATGCTTGGCTTGCGGTGTTCGACATCCTGATAACCGGCGCCGTAGAACGCCTTGCTCTCGACGTCGCGGAAACCGGCGAACGGCGGGAAGTTGTCGCGCAGCGGATGCGCTTCGAACTGACGCAGCAACTCTTCACCCAACTGGCGAATACTCGCTTCGTTGTCCGGGTTGCCGATGTTGATGATCTGGCCGTTGCAGACATCGCCATCGTTATCGATGATCCGCGCCAGTGCTTCGACGCCATCGGCAATATCGGTGAAGCAGCGTTTCTGCTCGCCACCGTCAAACAGACGGATTGGCGTGCCTTCGACCAGGTTGAGGATCAACTGGGTGATGGCGCGGGAGCTGCCAATACGGGCCGAATCCAGGCGATCAAGGCGCGGGCCCATCCAGTTGAAAGGGCGGAACAGGGTGAAATTCAAACCCTTGGCGCCGTAGGCCCAGATCACCCGATCCAGCAATTGCTTGGATACCGAATAGATCCAGCGCTGCTTGTTGATCGGGCCGACCACCAGGTTCGAGGTGTCTTCGTCGAAATGCTTGTCCTGGCACATGCCATAGACTTCTGAGGTCGAGGGGAAGATCACGCGCTTGTTGTACTTGACGCAGTAGCGCACCAGTTTCAGGTTTTCTTCAAAGTCGAGTTCGAACACGCGCAGCGGGTTGCGGGTGTATTCGATTGGCGTGGCAATCGCTACCAGTGGCAGCACCACGTCGCACTTCTTGATGTGGTACTCGATCCACTCCGAGTGAATGCTGATATCGCCTTCGACGTAGTGAAAGTGCGGGTGACTGCGCAGACGCTCGATGGCGTCGGAGCCGATGTCCAGGCCATACACTTCGTAGCGGTCGTCACGCAGCAGGCGCTCGGACAAGTGATTGCCGATGAAACCGTTGACGCCGAGGATCAGCACGCGGGTGCGACGCGGCGCACGGCCGGACTCAGCGCCGCGCAGCAGCGAGCCGTCGACCAGACCGAGTTCATTGGCCAGTTGCGGGCCGCTGAGGAACAGGCCGTTGTCGTTGCGCTGACCGGAGAGGATCAGCAGCGAGTCTTCGCCGCAGGCAATGCGTAGCGGATCGACGCTGATCACCCGGCCCGGTGCCTGACCGTCGTTGCCCTTGACGACTTCGGCGCTCCAGACGATCAGTTTGTGCTCACCCACGGCGCAGAATGCACCCGGATAAGGTTGGGTCACGGCGCGAACCAGGTTGAACAACTGCTCGGCAGGTTTCGCCCAGAGCAGTTTGCCGTCCGCTGCGCTGCGACGGCCGAAGACTGTGGCCTTCGATTCGTTCTGTGGGGTTTCGCTGATCTTGCCTTGCAGCATCGCGGGCAAGATGTCGCGCAGCAGATCGGTCGCGGCGATGCGCAATTTGCCGTGCAGGCTCAACGCCGTGTCGCTGCGTTCGATGGCCACACGTTGCTGAGCGACGATGGCGCCGGCATCGGCACGCTTGACCATGCGGTGCAGGGTCACGCCGGTTTCGGTTTCGCCGTTGACCAGCACCCAGTTCGCTGGGGCGCGGCCACGGTAGCTCGGCAGCAACGAACCGTGCAGGTTGAACGCACCTTTTTTCGCGGTGGTCAGCAGCTGTTCGCTCAGCAGGTTGCGGTAGTAGAAGGAGAAAATGTATTCCGGGTCGAGCTTGGCAATGCGCTCGATCCACAGTGGGTGATTGACGTCTTCCGGGGCGTGCACCGGGATGCCTTTTTGCGCGCACAGTTGCGCAACCGAGGCATAGAACGCGGTTTCTTTCGGGTCATCGGCGTGAGTGAACACAGCAGCGATGTCGTAGCCGCTGTCGAGCAGGGCTTGAATGCCGGCGCAGCCGATATCGTGGTAAGCGAAGACAACAGTTTTTGCGCTCATGAGAGAACCTGATCATTGGAGGAGGAGAGACCGTCGACGGTGATGGCGCGCGGCGGCATGGCGGGTTGGCCGCGCAAGACTTTTTCAACGAAGAAACGCGGGCGGGCGCGCACGTCGCTGTACATGCGCCCGAGGTATTCGCCGAGCAGGCCCATGCCAATGAACTGGCCACCGGTGAACACGAACAGCACCGCGAACAACACGAACATGCCGTCACCGGCCCAGCCGGCACCGAATACCAGCCGCAACACGATCAGCGCTGCTGCGAACAACACACCGAGCCCGGCCATGGCGAAGCCGACAATGCTCAGCAAACGCAAAGGCGTGGTGGTCATGCAGGTGATCAGGTCGAACATCAGGTTGATCAATCGCATCGGGCTGTACTTCGAATCGCCGTGTTCACGCTCGGCGTGGGCGACGACGATTTCCGTGGTGTGGCGGGCAAAGCTGTTGGCCAGGATCGGGATGAAGGTGCTGCGTTCGCGGCAGGCGAGCATCGCGTCGATGATCGTGCGGCGGTAAGCGCGGAGCATGCAGCCGTAGTCGCTCATGGCGACGCCGGTGGAGCGCTGCACGGCGAGGTTGATCAGCTTCGACGGATAACGGCGCAACGCCGAATCCTGACGGTTGCCGCGCACGGTGCCGACCACGTCGTAGCCTTTCTCGGCTTCGGCGACCAGGCGCGGAATTTCCTCCGGCGGGTTCTGCAGGTCGGCGTCGAGGGTGATCACCACGTCACCTTTGCATTGCTCGAAACCGGCCATGATTGCCGCGTGCTGGCCGTAGTTGCGGTTGAGAATGACCGCCACGAACGGGCTGTCTTCACGGCTCGCGGCTTCTTCCAGCAGGTTGGCGGACTCGTCACGGCTGCCGTCGTCGACGAGGACGATTTCATAATCGTGACGCAGCATCCGGCACGCCGCTTCGGTGCGGCGCAGCAGTTGCGGCAGGCTGTCCTGTTCGTTGTAGACCGGGATGACGATCGACACACAGCGGATCGGATAGGGTTTCACAGGCGTTTGTCCATAAGAGTGGCGATGGCGCCGACCACGCGATCAAGGTCTTGATCGCTCATGTCGGGGAACAACGGAATCGAGCACAGCCGCGCCGAGTTCCACTCGGTATTGGGCAGGTACAGGTGTGGGTCACGCTGGCGATACCAGGTGTGCAGGTGGGTGGCGATGAAATGGATGCCGGTGCCGATGCCTTGGTCCTGCAAGCCTTTCATGAAAGCTTCGCGGTCCATGCCGCAGCGCTCGCTGTCGATGCGCAGGATGAACAGGTGCCAGGCGTGGGTCTGCGCGTAGTCGGGTACCGCCAGCGGCTGCACCGGCAGGCCTTCGAGTTTTTGCCGGTAGGCGGCGGCCAGTTCGGTGCGGCGCGCATTGATCGCGTCCAGACGCTGCAGTTGTACGAGGGCGATCGCGGCGTTGATGTCAGCGAGGTTGTATTTGAACCCCGGCTCCATCACTTGCGCCTGCGGCTTGCGGCCACCGGTCAGGCGGTCGTAGGCGTCAACACCCAGACCATGGAACTTGAGCATGCGCACACGAGTGGCCAGTGCTGCGTCGTCGCTGACGAACATCGCGCCTTCGGCACAGGTCATGTTCTTGATCGCGTGGAAGGAGAAAATCGCCGTGCCTTGCGCACCGACGTGGCGGCCCATGTAGCGGGTGCCGGCGGCGTGTGCGGCGTCTTCGATCACGGCGATCCCGTGTTTTTCAGCCAGGGCGTACAGCGGATCGAGATCAAACGCGGCACCGGCGTAATGCACCGGGATGATCGCTTTGGTGCGCGGCGTGATCGCGGCTTCGATGCGCGCGGCGTCGGTCATCAGCGTGTCGCGGTCGACATCGACGAACACCGGTTTGGCGCCGAGCAACGAGATCATGTTGGCGGTCGAGACCCAGGTTTGCGACGGCGTAATGACTTCATCACCCGGGCCAATGCCCAGGGCGAGCAGCGTGATATGCATGCCGCCGGTTGCCGAGGAAAGTGCCACGGCATGTTGGCAACCTATATAAGCGGCAAACTGTTCTTCCAATGCCTGGTTCTGGGGGCCGGTAGTAATCCAGCCTGAGCGCAATACTTGTTCGACGGCGGCTATTTCTTCTTCACCGATACTCGGACGCGAAAACGGCAGAAACGCTTGACTCATAAGAACCTCGAGGCGACAGCCATCCTTCAGCCAATTGTCTGAAAAACACATGATTTCAATGGTTTGGGATACCGGCCGGGGAATGCCTGATTGACTTTTAAGTCCGCGGACGGCAGGTTGTAGGCCTTTCGGGGCAACCTGTTGTAACTAAGGTTATGCCCGTTTTTGTCAAAGGAACATGAAAAACCGGTCGGCGATTCGTTTATCTGTTAGCCATACAGCCACCGTTCAGACTTCCTCCGTTCATCGGCACTTTTAATAGAAAAGTCCTACGGAAAAGTCGTTCCTTATATAAGTTTCTTTGCACTTTTAAGTTGTTTTGTTGAACTGTTTTCTATTCAAGGCCGTTTCGTTTGATTGACTTGTCGAGTACTGAATCCACCCCGTCCAACACTAATCCGCTGACGCTGTATCTGGCCCGTCTGGCGCCGTCCAGCCAACTGACCATGCGTTATGTCTTGCAGGACGCCGCCGACCGCCTCGGTTTCGAAGACGTCGACATCGAGGAAATCCCCTGGCACGGGCTGCAGCCCGAAGACGTCATCGCGCTGGTCGCCGCGTTGCGCGCCGACGGTTATGCGCCAAATACGTCTTCGCTGTATGTGAATGCCGTGCGCGGCGTAATGAATGAAGCCTGGCGCATGAGCCTGATCAGTCAGGACCATCTGCTGAAAATGCGTTCGGTCAAAGGCATTGCCGGCACGCGGTTGTCCCAGGGGCGCAATTTGAAGCGCACGCTGATTCACGAACTGATGGAAGTCTGCGCCGCCGACCCACGTCCGCAGGGCCTGCGCGATGCGGCGGTGATCGCCTTGTTGTACGGCACCGGCATGCGCAAGTCGGAATCGGTGGATCTGGATTTGAATCAGGTCGACTTCCGCGAACGCAGCCTGACCGTCACCGGCAAGGGCAATAAACAACTGATCAAATATGCGCCGACGTGGGCGTTCGACAAGCTCAATAAATGGCTGGAGTTTCGCCGCGAGCAACTCAAGGAAGGCGAGAGCGACGATGCCTTTCTGTTCAACCGCATCCGTCGCGGCAGCCACATCACCCGCGAGCGCATCACCAAACACGCGATCTACTACATCGCCCGGCAGCGCGGCACCCAGGTCGGGGTGAAGATCATGCCCCACGATTTCCGCCGTTCGTTCATCACTCGGGTGATCGAGGAGCACGACCTGTCGATCGCGCAGAAACTGGCGCACCACAGCAATATCCAGACGACCGCCAACTACGATGTGCGTGACGACAACGAGCGGCGGCGGGCGGTGGATCGCTTCGACCTGTGATCAGGACGCGGTGAACACGTGAGCGGCGCCGAGCACTGACAATTGCACCGGGCTGCCGGCGGGTGGCGCGTGCATGCCGGAGCTGCGCACTAACAGTGAGCGCCCCGGATCCTGACTGGTTGACGAGCGTAGTTCGACGGTCAACGTGCAGGTGTTGCCGGCAAAATCGCGCTCGGTGACCACCGCGTGGCAACCCTGATTACCGATGACTGCGCCGCCCACCTGCAGTTGCTCCGGTCGCAGCATGATCTGCGCTTCGCCAATGAAACCGTTGCTGTCGACCGGCACCGGGCCGAGGTCGCAATGGGCCAGCCCGGATTCAATGCGCGCGGGCATCACCACGGCTTCTCCGAGAAAATGCGCAGTCTGCTCATCGTGCGGAAACCGATACAAATCCATCGGATGTCCGGACTGCACCAGACGCCCGCCACGCATCACCGCCAACTGGTCGGCAAACGACAACGCTTCGCCCTGATCGTGGGTGACCAGAATCGTCGTGACGCCCGCGTCTTCGAGCAAGCGCGCGACCATTTTGCGCATGGCGCTGCGCAGGCCGGTGTCGAGCGCCGAGAACGGCTCATCGAGCAGCATCAATCGCGGTTGCTGGGCCAGTGCGCGAGCCAGCGAAACCCGTTGCTGCTGACCGCCGGACAATTCATGCGGCCAACGGTTGGCCATGTTGGCATCCAGCGAAACGCTGTCCATCAGTTGCGCGATACGTTCGGTTTTTGCCGATCCTGTCAGGGCCAGACCAAAACCGATGTTGGCAGCGACGGTCATGTGCGGAAACAGCGCGCCGTCCTGCGGCACATAGCCAATCTGCCGCTGATAAGCCGGTACGGCGTGGGTGCTGTCGACCAGCACCTGACCATTGAGCATCAGGCTGCCGGCGTCGGGAAATTCGAAGCCGGCGATCATCCGCAACAGCGTGGTTTTGCCGGAGCCCGACGGGCCGACAATCACCGTGCGGCTACCGGTCGGGACGGACAGGCAGATGTCGTCCAGCGCTTGCTGCGCGCCAAAGGATTTGCTCAGGGAGATCAGTTCAAGTGCGTTCATCGGCCAGCGGTGCGCCTGGATTGGTGGTAGAGGATGGCCGTCAGCGGCAGCGATAACAGCACCATCAACAGTGCGTAAGGCGCTGCGGCGGCGTAATCGATTTCACTGGTCATGGCCCAGAAACCGGTGGCCAAGGTTCGGGTGCCGTTGGGCGCGAGCAGTAAAGTCGCGGTCAATTCATTGGTGATCGCCAGAAACACCAGGGCGGCGCCGGCCGCCGCGCCGGGTGCAGCGAGGCGCAAGGTAATCAGCCACAACGCGCGCAGCGGCGAACGGCCGAGGCTTTGCGCGATGTTCTCCAGTTCCACCGGGGCCTGGGCAAAACCGGCACGCAGGCTGACCAGTGCGCGTGGCAGAAACATCAGCAGATAGGCGAGCAGCACCGTAATCGTGGTCTGGTAGATCGGCCGGGCGAAATGGATGGTCACGGTCACCAGCGCCAGCGCCACGACAATCCCCGGCAGCGAACTGGTGATGTAATTGCAGCCTTCCAGCAGGCGCTGCAATTTGCCCGGCGCGCGGATCGACAGCCAGGCAATGGGGATCGCCGCGAGGCTGGTCAGCAACGCGCCGGCCACGCCGAACGACAGGGTTTGCAACAACGCGGGCAGCAACTCATCACTTTCCCAGACCTCTACACCGCCGGCGACCAACCAGCGGCCCAGCGTCAGCAACGGTACGCCAAGGGCGAGCAGGCACGTCAGCACTTGCAGACCCAACCCAAGCGCTTTGGCGCCGCGACTCAACAACACCGTGCGTTGTTCGCGCGCGCTGCCAGAACCCACGCGGGCATAACGTGCCTTGCCCCGCGCGGCAGATTCGACGGTGAGCATGGCCAGACAACACAGAGCCAGAACCCCCGCGAGCATGTTCGCCGCCGGACCGTTGAAGGTCGATTTGAACTGATCGAAAATCGCCGTGGTGAAGGTATCGAAGCGAATCATTGCGTAGAGGCCGTATTCGGCCAGCAGGTGCAGACCGACCAGCAACGCACCGCCACAAATCGCCAACCTCAGTTGCGGCAACACCACCCGGAAAAATACCGCCCAAGGTTTGAGGCCCAAGGATTCGGCGACGTCTTCAATCGCCGGATCGAGTCGGCGCAATGTCGCTGCAACCGGCAAATACAGAAACGGGAAATACGCGATCACCGACACCAGCACGCCGGCCGGTAATCCATGAATCGATGGAATCAGGCTCACCCACGCATAGCTGTGCACGAACGCCGGCACCGCCAACGGCGCCACGGCCAGTAATGACCACAGGCGCCGACCGGGCAGGTTGCTGCGTTCGGTCAACCAGGCCAGGGTCGTCCCGAGCACAATGCACAGCGGTAACGTGATCAACACCAACAACACCGTGTTGATCAGCAGTTCGGCCACTCTGGGACGAAACACCAACGCTTCGATAGTCGCCCAACCGGTCGCCCACGACACACCGATGACAAACAGGATCGGCAGCAACGACAGCAGTGAAACCGTGATCGCCAGCGCAACCACCCACGACCCCCCGCGACCATTGAGGGCGCGGGTTTTCAGTGGCAGGTGAGCGGAAGACGCCGCAACGACGTCCGCCGGTAAAGGTTCCGGGATCACTTACAGGATTCCAGCCTGAGTCATCAGCTCGACGGCTTTCTTGCTGTCGAGTTTCGACGCATCGACTTTTGGCGCATCGAGATCCTTCAACGGCGTCAGTTTCGGGTTGGACGGCGCGTCTTTGCCGACCGCGTATTCAAACGAGGTGCCGCTGTGGAGAATTTCCTGGCCTTCCTTGCCGGTGATGTATTTGACGAACTTCTGCGCGTCTTCCTGATGTTTGCTGGAGGCCAGCACGCCGGCGCCGGAGGTACTGACGAACGCGCCCGGGTCCTGATGCTTGAAGTAGTAGAGCTTGGTGTTCTTGCTGTTTTCGCCGGTCTTGGACTGATCGACGAAGCTGTAATAGTGGTAGATCACGCCGCTGTCGATCTGCCCGGCATTCACCGCTTTGAGCACGGCGCTGTTGCCGCGATACACGGTGGCGTTGGTCTTCATGCCTTTGAGCCAGTCGAGCGTGGCGGCTTCGCCTTTCTGCTCAAGCACCGCCGCGACGATGGCCTGGAAATCGGCACCGGCCGGGGAGGCGGCCCAGCGACCTTTCCACTCGGGTTTGGCCAGATCGAGCAGGGATTTCGGCAGGTCTTTTTCCGCCAGTTTGGCCGGGTTGTAGACGAATACGGTTGATCGCGCGGCGATGCCGATCCACTGGCCATGCGCCGGACGGTAAGCCGCTTCCACCTGTTCCAGTGTGGCTGGCGCAATCGGCGCAAACAGCTTGGCGTTGTCGACCAGCACCATCGCCGGAGAGTTCTCGGTGAGGAATACGTCTGCCGGGGAAGCCGTACCTTCCTGAACCAGTTGATTGCCCATTTCGGTGTCATCGCCATTGCGGATGGTCACCGGAATGCCGGTTTCTTCGGTGAAACCGGCGACCCAGGCCTTGGTCAGGCTTTCATGCTGGGCGTTGTAAATCAGCAGGCCAACGCCGTCGGCAGCCCACAGTGGGGCGGAACCGAGCAGGGCGGTGGCCAGTGCGGCGTGTTTCAGGAAGGCGGGAAGGTGTGGACTCATGGGCGGGCTCCTGGCTTTTTATACGTTATGGGCAAGCCTTCGCCGGACGTGAGGCGAAGGGTTTGCATTGTTGAGTCGCGGGCAAATCAGGCTGACAGATGAGAAAAAACCGTCAAAAAGACGGTTAATACATGTCATTCCTATTCAGATTAGCAGCGACTCGCCGACGCACGAGAGCCGTGCGTCTTAAGCTGGAGCCAGAAGGTGTGATTCAGGAGGAAGACGGGCAGCCGCGCGGATTGCCTGCCGCCTGACTGATGAGTGCAGCCAGGCGTTTGACGTTGTTTTGCTGAGCAGTCACCAGTTCATTGATGCTCGGCCCTGACGGCGTTTGCAAAGTCGAGCGGCAAGTGACCAGGCCACTGTCGGTGTCACCCAGAGGACGCAGCCGCCATTTCGCATCGATCAGGGCGTATTGGCCGGGGATTGAATCAAAACGTTGCACCTCGATGCGCACCGACACATCGCCGCGACCGCTGGAATTGCTCAGTTGATCGACCAGTGCACTGCGCAGCTCATCCGCCAGACTCGCGCCCCACCATTGAGTTTCAAGGATCGCCAAACCGCTGTTGCCCTGGCGAATGACAATTTGCGGGCGGTCGACCTGCGGCGGTACGGTGATGGCTTCAATCGGGATTTGCGCCCCGGGGCGGGCGCTGCCCAGTTGCACCGGCGTCAGCGTATGAAAACTGATCGGGTCGCTGCGGCAGGCGCCGAGCAGCATGCAAGCAGCGAGCACGGTGATCTTCAGCGGTAAAGCCATGGGGTAGCTCCTGTGCTCAATTGCGTGGCGGTCCTTTCAGGTCCAGCGGCGCTGCGTTGTCTGGGCGACCGCGAATCAGCGATTCCGGATGGCGACCGAGGTAATCCGAGAGTTCACGCAGGGAGCGCGACATGCGGCCGAGTTCGTCGAGGGTCTCGGTGAGCTTTTCGCGTTGCGGTGAATCTTCGGCCAGGGTCGAGCTGGCGGACTGTAGGGTTTTGCTGACGTCGGCGAGGGTGTTTTGCACGCCCGGCAAGGTCTTCGCGTTGAACTGGGTCAGGCCTTTGCGCAGTTCGACCAGGTTGCTGTCGAGGTTGCTGGCAATGCGATCAACCGGCAGCTTGTTGAGTTTGTCGACCACGGCTTCGAGTTTTTCCTGCAACTGTTCAAGGCTACCCGGCACGGTCGGGATCATCACCGGGCGCAACGTCGGATCGAACGCGACTTTCTCGGCTTTCGGGAAGAAGTCCAAGGCAACGTAAAGCTGCCCGGTCAGCAGATTGCCGCTGCGCGCCTGCGCACGCAGGCCATTGTCGATAAAGGTACCGATCAGACGAATACCGGCCGCTTCGTCGTTGGGGTCATGCTTGAAAGCGGTGAGCATTTTGCCGTAGGCCATGCCCAGGCGCTGCGGGTAAATGACGATGCCGACGTTGAGCGGGAAGCTGCGTTTTTTCGCATCGAAATCCAGATTGATCCCGACTACCCGGCCGATCTCCATGCCAAGGAACTCCACCGGCGCATCAACTTTCAGGCCGCGCAGGGATTGGTCGAAGCGCAGACTCAAGTACTGCGCCTTGCCGTTGGGCGGAGCGAGTGCGGTGCTCTGCTCGGCGAACAGTTCGAAGTCTTTGTCTTCGGCCGCTGCGACGTCGTTGGGGCTGTACTCCGGAGCGCGGAAGGCGATGCCGCCGACCAGCAGGGTCGAGAGCGATTCGGTCTTCACCGCAAAGCCGTTGGCGCCGACATTGACGTCGATGCCGCTGGCGTTCCAGAACCGCGTGTTTTCGGTGACGAAGGCATCGTTCGGCGCATGGATGAACACTTCGATATTGACGCCTTTGCCGTCGGGGTCGAGGGCGTAAGTGACGACTTGGCCAACCGGAATCTTGCGGTAGTAAACGGGGGAGCCGATGTCCAGCGATCCGAGGTCTGAGGCATGCAACATGAAGCGTTTGCCGGGCTCGCCGTAGGTAATCGGAGGCGGGTTTTCCAGGCCTTTGAAGTTTTTCGCGCGGGCATTGGACTGGCCGATGTCGGCACCGATGTAGTCACCGGAGAGCAGGGTGTCGATGCCGGAAACACCGCCAGCGCCGATCCGCGGGCGCACGACCCAGAATTGCGAGTCTTCACGGGTGAAGGTTTCGGCCTGTTTGGCCAGCTTGATGGTGGCGTTGACGCTTTTCTGGTCATCGCTCAACTCGACATCCGTGACCTGGCCGACAACCACGTTGCGGTACTTGACCTCGGTTTTGTTCGCCGTCAGCCCGCTGCCGGTCTTGAAGGTGACCACGATGGTCGGGCCTTCCTGGAGGATGTTGTGCACGACCAGCGAGATGCCCACCAGCACGGCCACGATCGGCACGATCCAGACCAGTGAGATGCCGAAACGGCGGGTTTTGATGGGGGCCTGGCCTGGTGCTCGCGGCTCGTCGGTGGCTGACGACTTCATCCATGTCCTCCTCGATTGATTGGGCACTGAGCGTCAGGAACGCAAAAGCACCTCATCAATATAGAAGTGCTTGGCGATAGAGCAAATCTGTATAGCGCATATGCCGCTATTGATCGTTCCCACGCTCCGCGTGGGAACGCAGCCCGTGACGCTCCGCGTCACTGGACGCAGAGCGTCACTGGACGCAGAGCGTCACTGGACGCTCCGCGTCACTGGACGCTCCGCGTCACTGGACGCAGAGCGTCCCTTGAGGCATTCCCACGCGGAGCGTGGGAACGATCAGATTGGGTAGGGGGTTAGCCAAGGATTTCGCGCAGGCGATACCAGAACATGCCCAGTGCCAGCAGTGGCGAGCGCAGCGCCGGGCCGCCGGGGAAGGTCATGTGCGGCACGCCGCTGAACACGTCCAGGCCTTGGCTGTGCCCGGCATGAATCGCTTCGCCGAGCAGTTTCGCGCACCAGTGGGTGACGTTCAGACCATGGCCGGAGTAGCCCTGCGCATAAAACACATTCGCATGCTGCTTGAGCCGCCCGACCTGCGGGAAACGGTTGGCGGTGATGCCGATCTTGCCGCCCCACTGGTAATCAATGCGCACGTCCGCCAATTGCGGGAAGACCTTGAGCATCTTCGGCCGCATATAAGCCGCGATGTCCGCAGGATCGCGCCCGGAATAATGGCAGGCACCGCCGAACAACAAGCGCCGGTCAGCCGAGAGCCGGTAATAATCGAGGCCGACTTTCTGGTCGCACACTGCCAGATTGTGCGGAATCAGTTGCGCGGCGCGCTCCTCGGACAACGGTTCGGTAGCAATGATGTAACTGCCGGCCGGCAGTACTTTGCCACTGAGTTGTTGTTCGAGTTCATCCAGATGCGCATTGCAGCCGAGCACCAGGCTACCGGCACGCACCGTGCCATGGGCGCAGCGCACTTGCACCGTCGCGCCATGGATGATTTCCAGCACCTGACTTTGCTCGAAGATCCGCACGCCAAGGGAGGCCGCCAGCCGCGCTTCGCCTTGCACCAGATCCAGCGGATGCAGATGCCCGGAACCCATGTCCACCAGCCCACCGGCATAAATCTCGGAGTTGACCACTTGCTGGCGGATCTGCTCCGGGCCGATCAGGCGGGTTGCGTGGGCATAACCGAGTTCGGCGAGGTCGACCAGCTCTTCCTTGAATGCATCGAACTGCGCAGAGGTGTTGGCCAGATCGCAGAAGCCCCAGCGCAGGTCGCACTCGATGCCGTGGTCGCCGATGCGCTGGCGCACCAGTTCCACCGAGTCGATGCCGGCGCGCTGCAAGTAACGCACGCCGTCCTGGCCGACATACTTGGCGAAGCCGTCGACGTCATGGCCAATGCCACGAATCAACTGCCCGCCGTTGCGCCCGCTGGCGCCCCAGCCGATGCGCCGGCCTTCGATCAGAATCACCGAAAGCCCGCGCTGTGCCAGTTCAATGGCCGTGTTGACCCCGGTGAACCCGCCGCCGATCACGCAGACATCGGCGCTCAGCTCACCTTCCAGTTGCGGATACGCTGTGGTCGCCCGCGCTGAAGCTGCGTAGTAGGAGCGGGCGTGTTCCTGGGTGTACTGATTCATTTGTTCGACTTCACTTTGCTCCAGGAGCGGGTCATCAGACGCATGATCGCTTGAGGCGGGGTGGTAGAAATGTAGAGCTTGTCGAGCACTTCCTGCGGCGGATACACCTCAGGGTTGTTGACCAGCGCCTGATCCATGTACTGCTTGGCGGCCGGGTTCGGGTTGGCGTAACCGACCGAAGCGCTGACCTTGGCAATCACTTGCGGATCGAGCAGGTAATTAATGAAGGCGTGCGCTTCTTTGGTGTTGCTCGCATCGGCCGGAATCGCCAGCAGGTCAAACCACAGGTTGGCGCCTTCTTTCGGGATGGCGTAGGCGATGTTCACGCCGTTCTTCGCTTCCTTGGCGCGGTTGGCGGCCTGGAACACGTCACCGGAATAGCCGAAGGCTACGCAGATGTCACCGTTGGCCAGATCCGAGACGTATTTGGAAGAATGGAAATAGGTGATGTACGGACGAATGCTCAGCAGTTTCGCTTCGGCTTTTTTGTAGTCTTCGGGGTTTTCGCTGCGTGGGTCCATGCCCATGTAGTTGAGCACCGCAGGGAAGACTTCGTCGGCGGAATCCATCATCGACACGCCGCACTGGGTGAGTTTTTTCAGATTCTCGGGTTCGAACAGCACAGCCCAGGAATCGATGTGATCGATGCCCAGCACTTGCTTGACCTTGTCGACGTTGTAGCCGATGCCGTTGGTGCCCCACAGGTACGGCACCGAGTGCTCGTTGCCCGGGTCGTTTTTCTGCAGCAGTTCAAGCAGCTTCGGATCAAGGTTTTTGAAGTTCGGCAGTTGCGAACGATCCAGTTTGAGGAACGCCCCGGCCTTCACCTGACGGGCGAGAAAGTGGTTGGACGGCACGACCACGTCATACCCGGTGCGCCCGGCGAGGAGCTTGCCTTCGAGGGTTTCGTTGGAGTCGAAGACGTCGTAGATCACCTTGATCCCGGTTTTGGCCTGGAAGTCGGCGAGGGTGGTTTCGCCGATGTAGTCGGTCCAGTTGTAGACGCTGACCTGGGGCTGGGCGTGTGCTCCAACGCTGCACATCAGGGCCAGAGCGGCGGGTACCATGGATTTCAACAGACGCATATCGACACCTCTAATTTATTGGACTTTTCAGGTGGTTCGCTAATCCTGTGGGAGCGGGCTTGCCCGCGATGAGGCCGGCAGCTTCGACATCACTGCTGAATGTGCCGCCGCCATCGCGGGCAAGCCCGCTCCCACAGGTTTTGTGCAAATTTGAATTAAACGCTGAGCATCAGGAACTCACGCTCCCACGAGCTGATCACGCGCTTGAAGTTTTCATGCTCGGCACGCTTCACCGCGACGTAACCACGGACGAACTTGTCGCCCAGATATTTCGCCACGGTTTCGCACTCTTCCATCTGCGTCAGCGCTTCTTCGATGGTGATCGGCAAACGCAGGTTGCGGCGTTCGTAGGCGCGGCCCTGTACCCCGGCGCTCGGCTCGATGCCATCGACCATGCCGATGTAGCCGCAGAGCAGGCTCGCGGCAATCGCCAGATACGGGTTGGCATCCGCGCCCGGCAAGCGGTTTTCCACGCGCATCGCCTCAGGGCTGGAGGTCGGCACACGCAGGCCGACGGTGCGGTTTTCTTCGCCCCATTCAACGTTGACCGGCGCAGAGGTGTCCGGCAGGAAGCGGCGGAACGAGTTGACGTTCGGCGCGAACATCGGCAGCACTTTCGGGATGTACTTCTGCAAACCGCCGATGTAATTGAGGAACAATTCGCTCATTTGCCCGTCAGCGTTGGCAAAGATCGGCTTGCCGGTGGCGATCTCGACCACGCTCTGGTGAATGTGCATGGCGCTGCCGGGCTCATCGCCGATCGGCTTGGCCATGAACGTCGCGGCAACGTTGTGCTTGAGCGCGGCCTCACGCATGGTGCGTTTGAACACGGTGATCTGGTCGGCCAGATCCAGCGCATCGCCGTGGCGGAAGTTGATTTCCATCTGCGCCGGGCCGTCTTCGTGGATCAGCGTGTCGAGGTCCAGGCCTTGCAGTTCGCACCAGTCGTAGACGTCTTCGAACAGCGGATCGAATTCGTTGGCGGCATCAATGGAAAACGACTGACGACCGCTTTCCGCACGGCCCGAACGGCCCAGCGGTGCCTTCAGCGGCAAATCCGGGTCTTCGCAACGTTGGGTCAGGTAGAACTCCATTTCCGGCGCAACAATCGGCTTCCAGCCTTTGTCGGTGTACAGCTGCAAGACTTTCTTCAGCACGTTGCGCGGCGACAGTTCGATCGGGTTGCCGAACTTGTCGAAGGTGTCGTGGATGACGATGGCGGTCGGTTCGATCGCCCATGGAATCACGTAGACCGCGTCAGCCACTGGTTTGCAGACCATGTCGATGTCGGCGGGATCGAGCAGGTCGTAGTAGATGTCGTCGTCGACAAAATCCCCGGTTACCGTTTGCAGCAGCACACTTTCCGGCAGGCGCATGCCTCGCTCATGCAGGAACTTGTTGGTCGGTGCGATCTTGCCGCGGGCAATGCCGGTCAGGTCGCTGACCACACATTCGACTTCGGTAATCTTGTGATCTTTCAGCCACGTGAACAGCTGATCGAAAGGGGCATTCATAAAGACCTCGTTATTGGTTTTATAGACGCCGGGGAGGGCGGGTTTCATCTTCCGCCCCTTCCCCTGTGGCGCGTTGACGACTATCTTGGGCGAGCCTTGCAGTTCCATCTATCCACTTTAAGCAGCACCAAAGCGCACCAAAAGAGTGCGCAAGGTCACCCCATGACAACGTGCAATCCGCTCCAGGTACAAGCGTTCAACACCGCCGATGTCGCTGAACAAGTCCGCGTGACACCGGGTTGGGTACAGCATTACCAACAGATGTCGCCAGGCCATTTCGCCGGGCAGATCCGCTATCTGGATCTGCAGGGTGTCGAGGTCTACGAAGAGCAGATGAACACCCGCGTCGAGCAGAATTTCAGTGCACCGTCGGGGGCGCTGGCGTTCTGTTTTGATCGCAGTGACAACGCGCTTTATCTGCTCAATGAAGACAGTCGCAACATCTGGATCACCCCGGAGAACTACCAGGAAATCGCCGTGGTGTTCGGCCCGGAGTTCGTTCGCCAGCACGGTCTGGACGTGGCGAAGCTGGAAGGGATGTTCATGACCCAGCTCAACTGCGGGCAGAACGCCTTGTTCAGTCGCTGGTTAAGCTCGACTCTCACGAAGTTGTCGCAAGCTGTTGATCCTCTTGATAAAGATGGTCTCACCAGGCAGCTGTTGGATGACTGTCTGTTCATCCTCGACAACGCGCGGGTGTGCCTGGACGGCGGCGGCTTGCAGCGGCGCAATGAAGAGCGCGCCATCATGAAACGCGTCGGTGACTGGGCGGCGGATTCAGCGGAAGAGACCCTCAATCTGCTCGAACTCTCGCAGGTTGCGGGCGTGTCATTGCGTCAGTTGCAGCAGGCCTTCAAGGCCTACACCGGCATGACGCCGAGCCACTGGTTACGCCTGCGCCGGTTGAACAGCGCCCACCGCGAATTACTCAAGCGTCGCCCCACGGAAACCACCGTTGCCGAGGTGGCCATGCAATGGTCGTTCTGGCATCTGGGACGGTTTTCAAGCAGTTATCGGGCGTTGTTCAAGGAATTACCGAGCGAGACGCTAAAGCGCTCTTGAATGCCGTAGCGGATAAAAAGACTTTGTGTCGGCGCGCAAGTTAAATAGAATCACTCTCATTTGAAACTGACTTCGCGCAGGACTCTTGAGATGACTGAAGCAGCGACGCCATCGCCGCAGCACCTGCACGAACTGTATCGCGATCATCAAGGCTGGCTGGAAACCTGGTTGCGGCGGCGCATGGGCAATGCCTGGGATGCGGCCGACCTGAGTCAGGACACCTTTGTGCGTGTGCTCTGCAGTGCGCAACCGATTGCCGACATGCGCGAGCCACGGGCGTACCTGTTGACCGTCGGCAAACGCCTGCTGAGCAATTTCTACACGCGTCGCAGCCTGGAAAAAGCCTATCTCGAAGCCCTCGCGCAATTGCCCGAAGAATGCGTGCCGTCGCCCGAGCAACGTTGGGTGCTTTTGGAAACCCTGCAAGCGCTGGATGAATTGCTCGATGGCTTGCCACGGCCGGTGCGTCGGGCCTTTCTCTGGAGTCAGCTGGAAGGCCTCGGTTACCGCGAAATCGCTGAGCGCCTGCAGGTCTCTGAGCGAACCATAAAACGTTATATGGCGCAGGCTTACGAGCATTGCTTGATGTTGGATCTATGATGCGAGTAGCGCCCAATACGGAAGCACGTGAAGTGGCGCGCGCCGCCGCGCAATGGCTGGCGTTGCTCGAATCGGGTGAAGCCAGTGAAACGGATCACGTGCGGCTGAAGGCCTGGCGCGACAGCGATAGCCGCCATGAAAACGCTTGGCAGAAGATCCAGTTGTTGCGCCAGCGTTTTTCCAGTCTGCCCGCAGAATTGGCCATGGCCACCCTCGATCGCCCGGACCTGGCGCGGCGTGCGGCGCTGAAACGGGCGCTGGCGCTGGCCGCATTGATGCCGACGGCGTGGCTGGTCAGTCGCCAATTGCCGCTGGACGTCTGGCGCGCCGATTTGCAGACCGGCACTGGCGAGCACACACGAACACGGTTGGCCGACGGCAACACCTTGCAACTCAATACGGCGAGCGCGGTGAACGTTGATCTGGCCCGTCGTCAATTGACCCTGGTGCGCGGCGAAATGGCGCTCAATGTCGCTGGCGGCGCTGCATTGACGATCAACGCAGCTTACGGCCAGATTATCGTCAGTCGCAGCGAAGTCTGTGTGCGCCTCAATGAACGCGGCTGCAACGTTTCGGTGGTCAGCGGTGCGGTGCAACTGCAACCGTTGCAAGGGCCGGCGCTGCAGTTGAATGCAGGGCAACAGATCACTCTGCAAGCGTCCGGTGCCGGCGCGGTCTCAGCGTTCGACGCCAAAATGCCCGGCTGGCGCGACGGCGTGTTGATGGCGCAAAACCAGCCACTGGGCGACTTTCTGCGCGAGTTGAGTCGTTATCGCTCAGGGCTGTTGCGGTGGGAGCCGGCCCTGGAAAGCCTGCGCATCACCGGCAGTTTCCGTCTCGACGATACCGATAAAGTGCTGGCGCTGCTGGCGGCAAGCTTGCCGCTGGAGGTGCATTCGCGTACGCGTTTCTGGGTCACGCTGACGCCGCGAAAAAATATCGTCTGAAGCCTGTCCCTTTTCTTCGCCTCACCGGTCATTGCAGGTAAGTGAACAAAATCGAGAGCTTCTTCCAATGCCCGCAGTATTCCCAAGTCGTTTGCGTCCGTTGTTGCAGTTGAGCTTCGTGCTGAGCCTGAGTGCCAGCCCGGTATTGATGCAATCCAGTTGGGCCGATGACGCCGCCCGGCGCAATTATCAGGTGCCCGCCGGCAGTCTGAGTGCGGCGCTGACGCGTTTTGCCGGGTTGGCCGGGGTCAATCTGTCAGTCGATCCGGCCCTGGTGAGCGGCCGCAACAGCAATGGCCTGGCCGGTGAATATGGCGTGGAAGAGGGTTTCACTCGGCTGTTGTCGGGCAGCGGTCTGCAACTGCAACCGGTGGGTGATCACGCTTACACGCTGATTCCTGCGGCCGATGGCAGCAGCCTGCAATTGGCGCCGACTTCGATTCTCGGTGCGACCGGCACAACCGACGCCGATGTGTTTGCCGGCGGTCAGGTGGCGCGCCGGGGCTCACAGGGTTTGCTGGGCTCCAGGGATTTCATGGAAACCCCATTCAGCATGACCACTTACACCAGTGAGGCGGTGAAGAACCAGCAGGCGCGCACCTTGGGCGACCTGATCGGCAGCGACCCGTCAGTGCGCGCAACCAACCCGGCGGGTGGCCGCTATGAGCAGTTCACCATCCGTGGTTTCAGTCTGTTCAACAGCGACGTTGCCTATAACGGCCTCTACGGCGTGTTGCCGACCTACACGATCGACATGGAGATGGCCGACCGCGTCGACATCCTCAAAGGCCCGAGCCAGTTGATCAACGGCATTTCGCCACGGGGCAGTGTCGGTGGGGGGATCAACGTGGTGCCCAAGCGCGCCAGCGACCAGCCGATCACCTCGTTGACCGCCAACTACGCCTCCAATAATCAGCTCGGTGGCGCCGTGGACGTCGGCCGCCGTTTTGGCGAAGACAACCAGTTCGGTGTGCGTTTCAACGGCGTCAAACAGTCCGGTGACACGGAGTGGGATCATCAAAGCGTCGATCGTGACATGGCCGTGCTCGGCCTCGATTTTCGCGGCGAACGCCTGCGCCTGTCGACGGATATCGGCCACACCGAACGCGACACCGATGCACCGCAGGAACGCGTGCAAGTCGCGGCCAATGCCAAGGTGCCGAGCGCGAACAATGTGCATCGCAACTACGCGCAACCGTGGAGCCAGGCGAAAACCGAGGACACCTTCGGCACGCTCAATGCCGAGTTCGATGTCAGTGATTCGGTGATGCTGTACGGCGGCGTCGGTGCGCGCAAAAGTAATCATGACTTCTTGCGCCACGCCGTATCCGTGACCAACGACGCCGGTGATTTCAGCGTTCTGCCGCGCGACTTCACCCGCGACGAAAACGTGCGCACGGCCACGGCCGGTGTGCGCAACTGGTTCCATACCGGGCCGGTGAGCCACGAGGTCAACCTCGCGGCCAGCTATTTCTACATGGATTTCGAGAATGGCGGTGCGCGCTACGCCACCGGGCGCAGCAACCTGTATGAGCCGGTGGAAACGGCAAAACCCGGCACACCGACGCGCTACGACGCCAAGGTCTATACCGAAAACCGCTTCAGCGGCGTGGCGTTGTCCGACACGCTGGGGTTCTTCGACGATCGATTGCTGTTGACGCTGGGCGCTCGCTGGCAACGGGTGAAAGTCGATGACTGGAGCGATGATGTCAAAGGCGACACGGCCTACGATGAGGAAAAAGTCTCGCCCTCGGGCGGCATTCTGTTCAAGGCGACGGACAAGTTGTCGCTGTACGCCAACTACATGGAAGGCCTCAGCCAAGGCAAGATCGCCCCTTCGACCTCGATCAACGAGGACGAAATCTTCCCGCCGTTCATCAGTCGCCAGGTTGAGGTCGGCGCCAAGTACGACGCGGGTGCCTACGCGCTGACCGCCGCAGTATTCCGGATCAAACAGCCCGCTTACGAAACCAATGCCACGACACGCGTCTTCGGCCCCAACGGCAAACGCCAGAACGACGGGGTCGAACTGAGCGTGTTTGGCGAGCCGTTGAAAGGCTTCCGGCTGTTGGGCGGCGTGATGTTCATCGACAGCGAACTGACCAAAACCACCAACGGCACGTTCGACGGCAATCGCGCGCCGGCGACCCCGAAATACAACGTCAATCTGGGCGCCGAATGGGACGTGCCGACCGTGCAGGGACTGACGTTGACCGGGCGCGGAATTTATTCCAGCTCGCAGTATCTGGATCAGTCCAACGAGAAGCAAATCGATGCCTGGGAGCGTTTTGATGTGGGCACGCGCTATGCCTTCAAGGTCGATGAGAAAACCGTGACCTTGCGCGCCAATGTCGAGAACGTACTGGACAAGCGTTACTGGAGTTCGGCGGGGGCTTCGGATGACAGTGAACCGGGGTTGACCCTGTCGACGCCGCGAACTTATCTGTTGTCGGCGACTGTGGATTTTTGAACATTCACCGCACGCAAGCCGTGCGCGGTGCCCAGCCTTGGATGTCGTGATGTTCGTGGTTGGGCGATACAGCGGCTGCCGCTGCTAGACGGCACCGACGCACTCGAGTGACGTTGCGCCCGTGAGCTTTCAGTAGGCATACATCTTGCCTTGCTAACAATCAACATGCCGATAGCTAGCAAAGAGAGAGCCTGCAACCATGATCGCAACTTCCAGTCGTGCGGTGATCTGTACGCCTCATGCCGATGCCAGCGCTGCCGGCATGCGAATTCTTGAAGCCGGCGGCACGGCCATTGATGCCATGCTCGCCGCCAGTGCCATGCTTGCAGCGGTTTTTCCGCACATGACCGGGCTGGGCGGCGATGCCCTATGGATGATCCACGACAAGCAGGTGCGCACCATCGTAGGGATTGGCCAGGCCGGGCAACGTCTGCCGGAGGGCGGCACCATCACCGTGCGCGGCCCTGCTTCGGTGGCGAGCACGGCGGGTGCGCTGGCGAGTTGGCAGACCGCTGCCAACATCAGTCGGCATGAGTGGGGCTCGCGGTTCGGTTGGGCCGATCTGTTGACAGACGCCGCGAGCGTGGCCGCTGCCGGCAGCGAGGTGTCGCGATCGCAACTGTTCTGGCAAACCCTGCGTCGCCCGCTGATCGAGCAATTGCCGGACCTGCATCGCCTGTGCAAGCGCGAAGGGCAGTGGTTACGCGAGGGCGATACCTTGCGTCAGCCCGAACTGGCCAACACCTTGCGGCATCTGGCGAAACACGGCGTCGAGGATTTCTATCAGGGCGAACTGGCCGAGGCGTTCGGGGCTGCATTCGATCGCTTGGGCTGCGGCTTGACCGCGGCGGATCTGGCGGCGACTCGTGCGCCGCAAGTCGCACCGATTTCCGTCCGCTATCGCGAAGGCCGACTCTATAACGTCGCGCCACCATCCCAGGGTTTGTATACGTTGCAGGCCATGGCTGCGCTGCAATACAAACCACTGGCGGCCGTCGGCAACGGCAGCGCGCTCTACTATCACTATCTGGTCGAAGCCATTAAACAGGGCTTGCTGCGGCGCAACGCGCAGTTGTGCGATCCGCTGAGCCAACCATGGGATTTTTCCGCGAGCCTCGAAGACGCGCGGATTCAAGCCTGTGCCGATGCCATCGACGATCAACGTGCCGCGCCGTGGAACGAGCCGGGGCGGCCGGCCGATACCGTGTGGATGGCTGCGACCGACGGTGAGGGCCGTACCGCCTGTTTGATCCAGAGTCTGTTCCATGACTTCGGATCAGGCTGCATGCTCGGTGACACCGGGGTGTTGTGGCAGAACCGCGCGGCCGGTTTCAACGCCAGCCCCGAACACGTCAATTGCTGGGCACCGGGCAAGCGTCCGGCGCACACACTCAATCCGTCCTGCTATCTGGCAGACGATGGCCGCCGCTGGTTTTTCGGCACGCAGGGCGGCGACGGCCAACCGCAGACGCAAATGGTTTTGGCGACGCAACTGATCGACTTTCAGCAGCCCATTGATCAGGCGCTGCTGACCCCGCGTTTTCTGCTCGGCCGCAGCTTTTTCGACAGCACCGACAATCTCAAACTGGAAGGCGACATGAACGCCGCGACCATTGAAGGCCTCGGCACGCTTGGGCATGAGGTGGAAATCATTCCGGCGCGCAGCCCCATGACTGGCCACGCCGGCATTATCGCCATTGATGCCGCGGGTCGCCGCAGCGCCATGCATGATCCTCGGGGGGAGGGCGCCGGGCTCGGTCTGCCGGACTGATGCTTGCAGCAGGCATTTGCCGGGGTTGGGTGGCTGGCGGATAATGCCGGCCATTGCCCGCCAACCGCAGCCTTGTGGAATCGGCATGAGGCTTTCAGGAAAACCGAGGAAAGGATGGGCTTGAGCACTGTCACCGCCAAACAGCAAGAAGTGCAACGCATCGTCGATGCGCTGTTCAAGGCGATCGCCCAGCATCGTCTGCCGCCGGGCACGCGACTGATCGAAGCGCAGATCGTCGATACCCTGCAAGCCAACCGCAATCATGTGCAGGTGGCGTTGCAGCGCCTGGCGATGCAGAAAGTGGTGACCATCGAAGCCAATCGCGGCGCCATGGTTGCCCAACCGACGGCCAAGGAAGCGCGGGATATTTTCAGTGCCCGTCGCGCCATCGAGCGGGCGATTGTCGAGGCCATCACGCCGGCCACCATGCGCAAGCAACGCCAGCGCATCGCGACCCACATGAACAACGAACGCAAAGCCACCAATGACACCGATCGACGGGCTATCGTCCGCGAACTGAGCGAGTTTCACCTGCTGCTCGGCGAGATCAGTGGCAATGCCGTGCTCAGCGACATCCTCGCCAATCTGATGGTGCGCAGTTCGTTGATCGTGGCGCTGTATCAGCGCAATGACGTGCCATCCTGCGCTTCGGATGAACACCAGGAAATCATCACCGCGCTGGAAAACGGTGACAACGAAAAAGCCGTGGCGGTGATGATCGAGCACCTGGATGAACTGGAAGCGCAGTTGGCACTGGAAGAAAGTGTGCCTGCCGAGTTCAACCTCAAGCAGGCGTTGGTTGATTAATTCGCTTTCATCAACGTTGCTGCCGGCCGACTGAAGGTCTGACGCCCGCCCTTGAAGCCCATCAGCGGTGCGCTGATTTCGGCGATGACCGCCGCCGGCGAAGGCGCGTCGAATACGATGAAATCGGCGCGGCAACCGGGCTGCAAACCGTAACCTTTTAATCTCAACAAAGCGGCTGACTCGCTGGAAATCCACGCGAGACATTGCAGCAGTTCCGCCGCCGTGCCCATCTGGCTGACGTTGGCGAACAGGTTGGCCTGACGGATCAACGATGCATCGCCGTACGGCGTAAACGGATTGCCGATGTTGTTGGTCGAGACCGAACACCTCACGCCGCACGCGTGCAGATGCGCGAGTGGCGCCAGGCCTCGGGGTTTGTTGTGAAACGCCTCGCGGCCCATCAGGAACAGATCAGTGCTCGGCAGGCAGGTCACATTTACGCCGGTTTTCGCCAGATGCCGAGCGAGCACCGTCAGTGGCTCCTTGGGCAGCGCCGACAGCTTGGTCGCATGCCCGATGATGACCCGTCCACCCCAGCCGTGAAGCTGCGTGCAGCGCGCCACTTCCATGACCGTCATGCCTTCGGTATTGAGGTCGAAATCCAGGTGCAGATCGAGGTCGCAGTCGTAGCGCACCGCCAGCTCGAACAGACGCTGGATCTGCCCGTGCGGGTCGCTGTCCATATACGGGCAGCCGCCGAGTACGGTTGCGCCGCTTTCCAGTGCCTGGCACAACAGCGCCTCAGTCCCGGGGTTGTTCAGCAGGCCTTCCTGGGGGAACACGCAGATTTCCATGCTGATAGCCCACGCATAATCGGCCTGCAAACGGCGAATCGCGTTGAATCCGGTCAGGCCGATCTGCGGGTCCAGTTCCACGTGGGTACGCATGTGCGTCGTGCCTTGCACAATCGCCTTGTCCAGCACCTGCGCACCGCGCCGATAGACATCGTCCTCGGTGAACTCGGCTTTCGCGGCGCGGGTTTGCGCGACCGCTTCGGCCAGCGTGCCTGCCTGCAAATGGCAGCGCTGCATGATGCAAGCCTTGTCCAGATGGATATGGGTTTCGATCAGGCCCGGCATCATCAGTCGGCCGTGCAGATCGAGGGTTTGCCAATCGCCGGCAGCCGGACTGAAGGCGTCGACGAAGTAGCCGTCCTCGACGAAGAACTCGCTGACGCGATGATCGCTGCCCAACCGCGCATTGATGATTTTCAGGGCGTTCATGCGCTGGCCCCTTCACCCAGATAAGCGGCCGCCAGTGCCTTATCGGCGCGCAGTTCTGCCGAGCCTGCGGCTTTGACGATGGTTCCGGTTTCCAACACATAAGCACGATCGGCGACTTGCAGCGCGAGGTTGGCCATTTGATCCACCAGCAGGATGGTCACGCCCTCGTCGCGCAGCGCGGCCAGCGCGTCGTAGAGCTCGCCGATCATCGCCGGCGATAAACCCAGTGACGGTTCATCCAGCAAGAGAATGCTTGGCTTGGCCATCAAGCCGCGACCCACGGCGACCATTTGTTGTTCGCCACCGGAAAGGAGGCCAGCCGGGTTGTCGATGCGATCACGCAGGCGCGGAAAGCGTTGGAGGATGGCCTCGATTTCTGCCTCGGCATCGAAGGGTTCGCGACGTGAATAGCCCCCGAGCAGCAGGTTGTCGCGCACACTCAGGTAAGGGAACACCTGGCGCCCCTCCGGCACCAGGGCCAGACCTCTTGCGGCGATGGTGCTGGCGCTGGCCAGTTCGATGTTTTCATTGTCCAGCACAATGCTGCCGCTGCTGGCGCGATGCAGGCCGGCCAGACATTGCAGGATGCTCGATTTGCCCGCGCCATTGGCGCCGAGAATCGCCACCAGTTCGCCGGGATTGACCAGCAGGTTGACCTTGTCGACCACGGCTGATGCACCGTAATCGATGACCAGATCCTGAACGTACAGACGCGCGTCGCGGCTGCCGTTCCAGGCTTGCTCGCGAGGCGTGGCCTGATACTCGGTACCGCCCAGATAAGCCGCGATGACCTGCGGATTTTGCCGGATTTCAGCCGGCGGCCCCGAGGCGATCGGCTTGCCGGCGTCGAGTACCAGCAGGTGTTCGGACACCGACATCACCAACGCCATGTCGTGCTCGACCAGAATCACCGTCAGGCCAAAGTCCGCCAGCTTGCGCAGCAGCACGGCCAGATTATCCGTGTCGCGACGACTGAGGCCGGCTGCCGGTTCGTCCAGCAACAACACCGCTGGCGCCGTGGCCAGTGCCCGGGCGATTTCCACCAGGCGGCGATCCACATGCGGCAGATCCTCGGCGGCTATATTGACTTCACCGCGATAGCCAACCAATGCCAGCAGATCCAGCGCCAGATTGCGCTCTGCATCTGTAGAAAGGCTGAACGGCAGGCCCATGCGGCCCTGCTGCATCGCCACCAGCAGGTTGTCCAACACTGACATTTCGCCAAACAGCAGGGTGGTCTGATACGTACGGGCAATCCCGGCCCGGGCGCTTTTCCACGCGGGCAGGCCCGCCAATGGCTGGTGCAGTTCGATCCGG
>NZ_AKJD01000174.1 GCF_000282515.1 Pseudomonas sp. GM80 | reverse complement strand
AGGCTGCGATCTTTTGATCTGTGTTTTTAAAATCAAGATCAAAAGATCGCAGCCTGCGGCAGCTCCTACAGGGGATTGCGGTGTTATTTGCTGACGCTGGCGATTGCTTCGGCCAGCAGCGCGAGGCGCGTGGCGTCGATGCCGGCGACGTTGGCCCGGCCCGAGCTGACCATGTACACACTGTGATGCTCACGCAGTTGTTGCACTTGCTTCGGCGACAGGCCCGTGTAAGAGAACATGCCGCGCTGCACGCCAATGTGCGCAAAGCGCTCGCGCAGACCGTGAGGCTCCAGCGCTTCAACCAGACCGCTGCGCAGTTGCGCAATGCGCAAACGCATGGCTTCCACTTCATCGGCCCAGCGCGCTTTCAGCTCTGGATCGGCGAGGATCGTCGCAACAACAGCAGCACCGTGATCCGGCGGCGTCGACCACAAGTTACGGGCGATGTTGGCCAGTTGGCTGCGAATGTCGATGAGCTTGTCGGCGGTTTTCGCGCAGACAATCAGCGCACCCGTGCGATCACGATACAGGCCGAAGTTTTTTGAGCAGGAACTGGTGATCAGCAACTCCGGCAGTTCAGCGGCGAACAACCGTGTCGACCATGCATCCTGCTCCAGGCCGTCGCCAAAACCCTGGTAGGCAAAGTCGATCAGCGGCAGCAGATTGCGGCTGCGCACCACATCAAGCACGCGCTGCCAGTCGTCGTGGTTCAAATCGAAGCCGGTCGGGTTGTGGCAGCACGCGTGCAGCAGCACCACATCACCTTTCGGCACTTCATTGAGCACGGCGAGCATGGCTTCGACGTCGAGGCGGTTGTCGCTGCCCACATACGGGTAGTGACTGACCTTGACCCCGGCCGCGGCGAAAATGGTTTCGTGAATCGGCCAGGTCGGGTTGCTCAACCACACGCCTTTGCCTGGCAGGCATTGAGCGATGAAGTCAGCCGCCAGACGCAGCGCACCGGTGCCGCCCGGCGTCTGGGTGGCGCCGGCACGTTGTTCGGCGATCAGCATGGAGTCGGCGCCAAGCACCAACTCGTTGATGACTTTGCCGAACAGCGGGTTGCCGTGGCCGCCAATGTAGGTCTTGGTGTCCTGGCTTTCGACCAGTCGCGCTTCGGCGATTTTCACCGCTTCAGGGATCGGCGTCAGGCCCTGGGCATCCTTGTAGACGCCAACGCCCAGGTCGAATTTGCGCGGGTTGGAGTCCTGCGCATACGCCTCCATCAAGCCGAGGATCGGGTCGCCGGGTACCCGGCCGATGGCGTCGAAGTGCATTACTTGCGTCCTTCTGCAGTCTTGGCCACTTCGTCAGTGCGCGCGGCCATGATGAAGTCGTTGCGGTGCAGGCCTTTGATCGAGTGGCTCCACCAGGTCACGGTGACTTTGCCCCACTCGGTCAGCAGACCCGGGTGGTGACCTTCGGCCTCGGAGATTTCACCGACGGCGTTGGTGAAGGCCAGCGCGTGCTTGAAGTTCTTGAACAGGAAAACTTTCTCCAGCTGCATGATGCTGTCGCGTACTTCGATGTTCCAGTCAGGGATCTGCTTGATCAGGATCGGCAGTTCTTCGTCGCTGACTTGTGGCGCATCGGCGCGGCAGGCTTCGCAGTGGGCTTGGTTCAATGTGGACATGGTCTGTTCCTGAATTCGATTCTTGTTGGAAATTACTATCTTTGCACGCAAGTCGCGAGCGGGATCTGCTCAGGCCGCTTTCGGCTTTGGCGGAAATTTCGGCGCATGCAGACCCAGCTGCATGCCTTGTTTGACCATGGCCATGATGTCTTCATGGGCCACGTCGAACAGGCGCTTGAGGTTCGGCAGGACGAAGTACAGCGGTTGCAGGATGTCGATGCGGTATGGCGTGCGCATTGCTTCGAGTGGATCGAAGACTTGATGCTCAGGCTCGTCCGACAGCGAATAAACGGTTTCTTTGGGCGAAGACAGAATGCCGCCGCCGTAGATGCGTTTGCCCTGCGGGGTGTCGACCAAGCCGAACTCGATGGTCATCCAGTACAGACGCGCCAGGTACACGCGTTCTTCCTTGGTCGCTTGCAGGCCGAGTTTGCCGTAGGTGTGGGTGAATTCGGCGAACCACGGGTTGGTCAGCAGCGGGCAGTGGCCAAAAATCTCGTGGAAAATGTCCGGCTCTTGCAGGTAGTCCAGTTCTTCGCGGGTACGGATAAAAGTCGCGACGGGAAACTGCTTGCTGGCGAGCAATTCAAAAAAAGTCTGGAAGGGAATCAGCGCCGGAACCCGCGCGACCTGCCAACCGGTGGTCTCGCCGAGCACCTTGTTGATCTCGCCGAGTTGCGGAATGCGGTCATGGGGCAGACCGAGTTTTTCGATACCGTCCAGATACTCCTGGCAGGCACGCCCTTCGATCACTTTCAACTGGCGAGTGATCAGCGTGTTCCACACCGCGTGTTCTTCGGCGGGGTAGTCGATAAAACCTTGCGCATCGGGCTCGCGGGCCACGTATTGCGTCTGCTTCATACTGCTCTCCTGCTAGGGGAATTCGTTCTTGTTATGTCCAGCGATGGACTCAGAATTACCCGAGAGTGGGGCGGTGTGCAGTAGGTTGGATCATGCCAGCGTAGGAAATTTCCATGGATTTCGTAAAGTAATCGTTACGCTTTGGCTGATATCACGCGTTTACGGTGATTGGCAGGTTTGAAAAGGTCGACAACTGTCACATAATCTTGACAACTATCTGCGCGCCTCGGCAGAAAAATTGACTGCATGCGCACCGCAATACCCTGTGGGAGCGAGCTTGCTCGCGAAAGCGGTGGATCTGACACATCAATGTCGTATTTGCTGATGCCTTCGCGAGCAAGCTCGCTCCCACAGGGATTGTGTTCATTCCCAATTTTGTCGGGTCTTTTATATGCGTATCAAAGTCCACTGCCAGAACCGCATCGGCATCCTGCGCGACATTCTTAACCTGCTGGTGGCCTACGGGATCAACGTCGCGCGTGGCGAGGTCGGTGGTGAGCACGGCAACGCGATCTACCTGCATTGCCCGAACCTGATCAACATTCAATTCCAGGCGCTGCGGCCGAAGTTCGAGGCGATTGCCGGGGTGTTCGGCGTCAAGCGGGTAGGGCTGATGCCCAGCGAGCGTCGGCACATGGAACTGAACGCCTTGCTCGGCGCGCTGGAGTTTCCGGTGTTGTCGATCGACATGGGCGGTTCGATCGTCGCGGCCAACCGCGCGGCGGCACAACTGCTCGGCGTGCGGGTCGATGAGGTGCCGGGCATTCCGTTGTCGCGGTACGCCGAGGATTTCGATTTGCCGGAACTGGTGCGCGCCAACAAATCGCGGATCAACGGCATGCGCGTCAAGGTCAAGGGCGACATCTTTCTCGCCGACATCGCGCCGCTGCAGTCAGAGCATGACGACAGCGAAGCCATGGCCGGTGCGGTGCTGACATTGCATCGCGCGGATCGCGTGGGTGAGCGTATCTACAACGTGCGCAAACAGGAATTACGTGGTTTCGACAGCATCTTCCAGAGCTCGAAAGTCATGGCAGCGGTGGTGCGTGAAGCCCGGCGCATGGCACCGCTGGATGCGCCTCTATTAATTGAAGGCGAAACCGGCACCGGCAAGGAATTGCTGGCGCGCGCCTGTCACCTCGCCAGCCCGCGCGGGCAATCGCCGTTGATGGCGCTGAACTGCGCTGGCCTGCCGGAATCGATGGCCGAAACCGAGTTGTTCGGCTACGGCCCTGGCGCGTTCGAAGGCGCTCGCGCCGAAGGCAAGCTCGGCCTGCTGGAACTGACGGCGGGCGGTACGCTGTTTCTCGACGGCGTTGGCGAAATGAGCCCGCGCTTGCAGGTGAAGTTGCTGCGCTTTCTGCAAGACGGCTGCTTCCGTCGTGTCGGCAGCGATGAAGAGGTTTATCTGGATGTGCGGGTGATCTGCGCGACGCAGGTCGACTTGTCCGAGTTATGCGCGCGCGGCGAGTTTCGCCAGGATTTGTATCACCGTTTGAACGTGCTCTCGCTGCACATTCCGCCACTGCGCGAATGCCTCGACGGCTTGACGCCGCTGGTCGAGCACTTCCTCGATCAGGCCAGTCGGCAGATCGGCTGTTCACTGCCCAAACTGGCGCCGGCGGCGATGGATCGGCTCAGTCATTACCATTGGCCGGGCAACGTGCGGCAATTGGAGAACGTGCTGTTCCAGGCGGTTTCGTTGTGCGATGGCGGCACGGTGAAAGCCGAGCATATTCGCCTGCCGGATTACGGCGTGCGTCAGCCGCTTGGCGATTTTTCGCTGGAGGGCGGGCTCGACGAGATTGTCGGGCGCTTCGAGAAAGCGGTGCTGGAGCGTTTGTATTCCGAGCATCCGAGCAGCCGGCAGTTGGGCAAACGACTGGGGGTTTCGCACACCACCATTGCCAACAAACTGCGTGAATACGAAGTCGGCAAAGACCCCGAAAGCTAAAAGCAACACAGTGGTGAGAAGAACTTTTGTGGCGAGGGGATTTATCCCCGATCGGCTGCGCAGCAGTCGCAAAACCTGCAAATGAGGTCGTCCTGAAGGAAAAGCGGGGCGGCTTCGCCACCCATCGGGGATAAACCCCCTCGCCACAGGGTTATTCATCCAGCCCGAGATCGGTATTGCCGCCAAGCGGCATAACACCGCCGGTTTTTCGACTTCGATACATTTCAAATTTCCCCTCACCATCCCCCAAGTCCTTTGTTTACCGGGCCTCGCGCCGCCAGAAAAAAGTTGGTCTGCAAATTGCTTATGGCTCAGCAGTACAGCGGTGGGCGGCAAACGTCCGGCATGCAGAGGAAAGAGTGTGGACAAGTACCTTTATGTGGCAATGACCGGCGCCAGCCAGAACGCACTGGCGCAAAAGGCGCATGCCAACAACCTGGCGAACATCTCCACCAACGGTTTTCAGCGCGATCTGGAGCAGGCGCGTTCGATGCCGGTGTTCGGTGACGTCTTTCCGGCGCGTGCGTTTGCCATGAGCGAACGGCCGGCCACCGACTTCACGCCGGGCTCGCTGGTGCAGACCGGTCGGGACCTCGACGTCGCCGTGACCGGCAACGGTTTTATCGCCGTGCAGAACCCTAACGGTGGCGAAAGCTACGTGCGCACCGGCAGCCTCAACATCGACGCCCTTGGCGTACTGCGCGCCGGCAACGGCATGCCGGTCATGGGCAACGGCGGTCCGATCGCCGTGCCGCCGGAGCAGCAAGTCGAAGTCGGCGAAGACGGCACCATCAGCATTCGTGCAATGGGTGAAGGCCCGCGCGTCATGGCGGAAGTCGACCGCATCAAGCTGGTCAACCCCGACATCAAGAACATGAACAAGGGCCTCGACGGCTCGATTTACACCAAGGACGGCCAACCGGCGCCGGCCGATGCCAACGTCAAACTGGTCTCGGGTTTCCTTGAGTCGAGCAACGTCAATGCCGTCGAAGAGATGACCTCGGTGCTGGCGCTGGCCAAGCAGTTCGAGTTGCACGTCAAGATGATGAACACCGCCAAAGACGACGACCAGGCCATGGCTCGGGTCTTGCAGATCAGCTAATTATCAGAACGTCGCGCCGTAAAACAGGCGCACGAGGAGAATCGAATGCTTCCGGCTCTATGGGTTGCCAAAACAGGTCTGTCCGCCCAGGACACCAACCTGACTACTATTTCCAACAACCTGGCCAACGTCTCGACCACGGGTTTCAAACGTGACCGCGCCGAGTTCCAGGACCTGCTGTATCAGATCAAGCGTCAGCCAGGCGCCCAGTCGACTCAGGACAGCGAACTGCCGTCGGGTCTGCAAGTGGGTACCGGTGTGCGCATCGTCGGCACGCAGAAAAACTTCACTGCCGGCAGCCTGCAAACCACCGAGCAGCCGCTCGACCTGGCGGTAGACGGTCGCGGTTTCTTCCAGATCCTGCAGCCGGACGGCACCACGTCCTACACCCGTGACGGTACCTTCCACCTCGACTCCAACGGTCAGGTGGTGAACGCCAGCGGCTTTGCTCTGGAGCCAGCGATTGTCATCCCGAACAACGCCCAGACCTTCACCGTCGGTCGTGACGGCACCGTGTCGATCACCGTTGCCGGCAACCCGGCTTCGCAAGTGATCGGCAACCTGCAAACTGCCGACTTCATCAATCCGGCCGGCCTGCAAGCCGTGGGCAACAACCTGTTCCTGGAAACCGCCGCTTCCGGCGCACCGCAAGTCGGTACGCCAGGCCTGAACGGTTTCGGTACCACGCTGCAGAACACCCTGGAAACGTCCAACGTCAGCACCGTTGAAGAGATGGTCAACATGATCACCACTCAGCGCGCCTACGAGATGAACTCCAAGGTGATCTCCACCGCCGACCAGATGCTCTCGTTCGTAACGCAGAATCTGTAATCAAGTCTATGAGGCGGCCATGAGGTCGCCTGCAACACCGTGAGGTAGGGTCATGAATCGCTTCGTATCTGTTCTGGCATTGAGTGGGGTCGTCTCGCTCGCGGGCTGCGTCGCTCCGACGCCCAAGCCCAATGACCCTTACTACGCTCCGGTGTTGCCGCGCACGCCGTTGCCGGCGGCCGCCAATAACGGCTC
>NZ_AKJD01000173.1 GCF_000282515.1 Pseudomonas sp. GM80 | reverse complement strand
TGCGGCAGCTCCTACAGGTGGGTGTACTTTTCTCTGGGCGAAAAAAAACCCGCCGAAGCGGGTTTTTCCCAAGACCATTATCGACTCCCTGTCGGCAGCGATCCTTGCATATGGTCGATCATCCGTGATCCTGAAACACTCCCTGTGTCTCAGTTGATGGGTGTAGATTACGTGTCGGATCCAATCAGCAATAGTCGACATAGCTACCATCGCGTGTAAGACATTCGCCATAGAAGACCTTCCGAAAACCCCTAGGCCTGTCAGGCATCGAGCATGAACGCCGCGATCTGCGCGACTTTCAGCTGCCCCGAAGCCTGTTCCAGTGCGTCATCCTCCAGAAACCACGCTGCAGACAAACCGGCGAACGCCAGCACCCATTGCAACAGTCTTCGGCGATCGAGTCCGGCGGCTTCGCTGATCACTTCGAGTTGCCGGCGAAAACGCTGGGGATCAATGGCCGTCGACAGGTCCGGATTGCAGATCAGGTTGGCGTAATCAAAACCGCGCTCGCCCCTGACCCGTTTCGGGTCGATGGCCAGCCAGCCGCACGCGCCGAAATCCAGTACGTTGTCGTGGTGCATATCGCCGTGCAGTACCACCACATCCTGCGGGTTGGCGAGCAAGTGTTCAGCGGTTTGCAGGCTCAGTGCATAGAGGCCGCCATGCTGCGCAGCCGCGCTGAGCAGCCGCGCTGAGCAGCGAGGCAAACCAGGGGCTCAACTCAACCAGCGGCGGAGGCGGTGTTTCACGCGGTGCATGCAAGCGCGCCAGCGCTGCACACAAAATCCGGCTGGCCTCGTCGTCCTCGTCATTCAGCGCCATGTGCATCAGCGAACGCCGCCCCATGGCGCGCGCCATCAGCAAGCCATCCTCGTGATGCGCCAGCACCTGCGCGGCACCGTCGCCGTTCCACCAGGCCATCAGCCGGTTGCCGTGCTGCTCGTCAATATCCATCGCCACTTTGAGCATCGCTGGGGTATCCCCCTGGCGTACCGGCAGCAGATGGCTGCCCGGCGTGATGATGGGTGCGCCGTCCGGCAGCAGTGACCAGCGTTTGAGCCAGGGTTCGAAAATATCAGCCACCGTCACGCTCACGGGCTTTGGCGCTCTCGGCGAGAAACTGTTCGAGCCGGTTCAGTTGCTCCTCCCAGCCTCGGCTGTCCATAAAATAAGCCTCTTTCTGGCGAACATCGGGGATATGCGCGAAGCCTGACTCGGACACCTTGAGCAGTGTGCCGTCTTCGTAATCCTGTAATTCGAACTTGACCAGCGTGGTCGGCTCCTGGGAATAGTCGATCTTCGGATTGACCGCATACGGATGCCAGCGAAACGAAAACAACTGCTGCGGCTCGACCCGCTCGATCAGCACATTCCACAGCACGTGTTCATAACCGGGATAGGTGACCTGCCCTTGCGTCCATTCGCCAGCAATGAATCGCCTGCCCTCCAGCGCCACGCCGAACCACTGGCCAAACGCCTCGGCATCGACCAATGCACGCCAGACATGCGAGCGCGGTGCCTTGAGCGTTATTTTGCGTTCGAAACTATTGGGTACTGGTTTCATACGTCACCTCCTGTTTTGAACACTAGGCCTGTATGACCACATGTCCAATGTGAAGTTGTATCAAACCGGTGCAAAAGAGAAACATCCGGCTGCATTTGCGCGCCGCTGAATGAATGGATTCAGCCCCCGTTCAAGCAGCGAAACTGTTACCTTTTCCAGCGAAATCGAACCAGACAAGGACGACCCATGCTGCCCTCCCTCGCCGAACGTTATCGCGGCGCCCTGCTCGGCCTGGCCTGCGGTGACGCGGTCGGCACTACAGTAGAGTTCAAGCCGCGGGGATCATTCCAACCGTTGACCGATATGGTCGGTGGCGGCCCGTTCCACCTCAAGCCAGGGCAATGGACCGATGACACCTCGATGGCGCTGTGCCTGGCGGAAAGCCTGCTGAGCAAAAACGGCTTCAATGCCGTCGATCAGATGGGCCGTTACCTCAACTGGTGGCAGTGGGGTTATCTGAGTTCGACCGGTGAGTGTTTCGACATCGGCATGACCGTCAGTCAGGCGCTCGCGCATTACCAGCAAACCGCAGAGCCCTTCGCCGGCTCGACCGACCCCTACAGCGCCGGCAACGGTTCGCTGATGCGCCTGGTGCCGGTGGTCTTGTTCTACTTCCCCGACGCCCGGCAGATCCGCCAGTTCGCCGCCGACAGTTCGCGGACCACCCACGCCGCCCCTGAGGCCATCGAGTGCTGCCAATTGCTGGCCGGGCTGATCGCCAGAGCGCTTGAAGGCGCAACCAAGGCAGAGTTGCGCCAACTGCCCTCTGCGAACTTCTCACAACCCAAAGTTGCCGCCATTGCTCGCGGTGATTACCTCGGCAAGCCCGAAGCGGACATCAAAGGCAGCGGTTACAGCGTGCAGTCTCTGGAAGCGGCGCTGTGGTGCTTTCAGCAGACCGACAGTTTCGCCGCCGCAATCCTCTTGGCCGCCAATCTGGGCGATGACGCCGACACCACCGCCGCAATCACCGGTCAACTGGCCGGCGCTTATTACGGCGTCCGTGGTATCCCCGAACACTGGCTGGACAGGTTGCATGACGGCGCCGAAATTGCGGCGACTGCAGATCGTCTGCTTGAGGCCTCCAGAATGCGCGTCCCTGAATAGCGGCGACTGATTCGCTACACTGCCTGGCACTTCCTTTCGACATAGAGAGAATCCCCCATGTCCCCACGTTCGCTCCTGGCCCTGTCGCCACTGCTGTTCATGCCTTTCGCCCACGCTGCTGTCGACTGCGCCAACGCCAGCGATCAGGCGACGATGAACCAGTGCGCCGGGCAAGACTTCAAAGCAGCGGACAAGGAATTGAACACGCTGTATCAGCAGATCACCGGGCGCTTGAAGGACAACCCGGACGGCAAGAAGCTGCTGGTCAGTGCGCAGCGGGCGTGGGTCGGGTTTCGTGATGCCGAGTGCAAGTTTTCATCGTCAACGGTGACGGGCGGGAGTGTGTATCCGTGGGTTTACAGCAGTTGCCTGACCGGAGTGACCAAGGTGCGGGCTGAGGCGTTGAAGCGGTATTTGAAGTGCGAGGAAGGCGACATGAGTTGCCCGGTGCCTGGAGTCTGATTTTCGGCGGTTTTGCAGGATTCTTCGCAAGCAAGCTCGCTCCCGCATTGGAACGCATTGCAAATATGGGAGCGATGGCAGCCACTGTAGAGCGCTTGGAGTTCCGACAGGTGAAGCGAGTTAACATTATCGCCAGCAACCAAGCCTCGCTGTCCGCTCAGGTACGTTCCCCCCCCTGCAATGCGTTGCGCGTGATCATGTTTTGCACAGGCCGATGCGACTCGGTCCTGGGCACACTCGCGCACACGACAGGAGCACCACTGCGCAAACTTTCTTCAAGCACATGCCGTAGCCGCAACAAACCCTCCCGTTGCATCGTGAGGCTGGCCTCGATCTGGCGTATCTCATCCATACGGATATCGATTTGCTCGATGGTCAGCGATTTGGAACAACTTCCGTCCTCCAAAAACAGGCCGCGAATGGTGTCGAGAGAAAACCCCAGCCGCTGGGCATCGCGCACCAGAATCAATCTCGCGACAGCCGCCTCGCCATAGTGTCGATATCCATTGGCGTCACGGGTAGAAGACTCCAGTAAACCCTGTTCCTCGTAATAGCGTATCGCCGAAGCGGCCACACCTGTGCGCTTGGACACTTCTCCAATCTTCATAAAAACTGCTTGACCTTCAAGTTGGCTTTAATCGTTAGCATAAGCCCAGGCTCAGCACGACAGCCAGTCGTTATTGACCCACCTGAACATCTTTCACCTTTACGGAATTTGATGATGAGCACACTGACAGACCTGCTGAAATGGCGCTACGCAACGAAGAAATTCGATCCTTCCAGGACCGTGCCGGAAGAAAAAATCGAACGCATTCTGGAAGCGGTGCGGTTAACGCCGACATCAAGTGGACTGCAGCCCTTTGAGTTGCTCGTGGTGACCAATGCAGAGATTCGCGAAAAGATCAAAGCCGTCAGCTGGAATCAGCAGCAAGTTACCGACTGCTCTCATTTGCTGGTGTTTGCCGCGTGGGACGACATCACCGCAGAGCGGGTCAACATGATGTTTGACCTGACCAACGAAGTACGCGGGACCGTTAATGAGGGCTGGGAAAATTACCGTCAAATGCTCTTGGGCATTGTCGCTGGACGTGGCAAGGAGGCTAATTATCAGGCGGCTGCTCGGCAAGCTTATATCGGTTTGGGCTCAGCGTTGATCGCCGCCGCGTTTGAAGAAGTCGATGCCACACCGATGGAAGGTTTCGACCCGGCAGCCATCGATGAAATCCTCGGACTCGCGGCCCGCAACCTGCGCAGTGTGGTGATTCTGCCGCTAGGGCATAGAGCCACTGAGGGAGACTGGTTGGTCAACCTGAAAAAGGTTCGTCGTTCGCGGGAACACTTCATTACCGAGATCAAGTAAGCCCGTTAAGAGCGGGGAAATGAAGCATGCCTGTGGCAGGTACCCCGCTCTGATCCATCCCTGAACCTGTCATCGATATCAGCGGCCACCGAATGGGTCGCGTCCCTCCCCTGTTCTCGACTTGCTTCGAGCTCGATGCCCTATCGACATTGAAATCCTCCCAAATCAATTGAACTGAGGTTCATTCTATAGCCCTGCGTCCGATGCCAGTGGCCCCCTTCACAAAACAAGAACAATTTATTATTGCCATTCGATAATTTAACATCGAGAATTAGTCATTCCCAATGACACCGCAAGGATTTTTCATGAGTACTCGTAACAACGGATTGGCACTGCAGCGCATGCATTGGGTCGGACTACTGGCAGCTATTCTTGTCTGGGTTTTAGGGGTGACCGAGGTCGGTGGCAACGCTTCGATCTGGTTCTTCAAGACGGATGAAATGCTCGCAGCTCTGCTCTACGCTTTCGCTGAAAATTCGCCGCAATTGCTTGACCCGTTTGTCGAAGGTGCGCTGCTTGCCCCCGACACATGGCTCTCGCCACTGGTCACCGCGCTGCTCGTCATTCTGGATTTCCTGCCCGTCCTGCTTTCGACCTACGTGCTCTGGCTGACCGGGTTGTTTTTCCTGCGCTTGTCCCGCGGCGAAACCTGGACCGAGCGCAATATCAAGGTGCTATGGCGAGTGGGGATTCTGTGCATCATTTCTCCGGCCGCCTACCCACTGGTAGAGACCTTGCAAGGTTTGACTCTGTCTATTGATCTGCCGCCCGGAGAGCGCATTTTTCAATTCTCGATCGGCCTGTCTTCCACTTCTGCCTACGAGATTGTCAAAGGCGTATTGCTCTGTTTGTTTTCAATTATCATGCGCGATGCAAAAGTACTCAGCGATGAGCAAAGCCAATACATATAGAACAATACAATGACCATTATCGTCCGCCTTGACGTTGTCATGGCCACGCAAAAAATTCGCTCGAAAGAGTTGGCCAGCCTGCTGGGCATCACCGAGGCCAACCTATCATTACTGAAGAATGGCAAGGTCAAGGGCGTGAAAATGGCCACCTTGGACAAGCTGTGCGCAGCACTCGATTGCCAGCCAGGCGATTTGCTGGAGTACCAGAAAGACTGAGCCTTGCCCATCCGCGCACGTTAATTGTCGCCAGTCCCCACCGTTTAACTCTTATTCAATCCTTGGTTGTAAGGCGACTTTGTCATGACCCGGTTTTTATTCTGCACGCTGTTTTTACTGACAGCGTTGATCAGCGGCTGCGCCACACAAATGGACGTGGCGCTAAATGCCACACCTGATCCGGACTATCACTTCGATCGAAAAGCGACTGTGCTGGTGACTTCTGCGGGCGGCAGTGACGAAAACGCACTTAATGCCCGCTACTACCTACGGGACATGGTTAATGCGCTAAAAGACAGGGGCTATCAAGAGGTTTATACCGATACCAGTCTGCCGAAGAACCACGCGCCAATAAAAATGACCGTCAGCCTCGATGTCAGCAGCCGACAGGTGACTTACCGTTATACCGCCACCGAGTATGGGCAAGTGCCGACCAGCACCTCTACTGTGTGCAAGACCGGCAAGAAAAAAGATGACCGGCTGACGTGTACGAGTAAACCGAACACGACCTATGGCCCGATAGGTACCTCGGAACGAACCGGCTACACCACCCTCAGCACCTTCATTGCCACAGCCCGGGATGAGACCAGCAAGCGCCCCGTCTACCTGCTGCGCGCCTCGTCCTATAACGATGACTGCCAGTCCACCAAGGTCGAAGACTTTCTGGTGGAGCAAGGCTTGCAGAATCTGAACTTCGAGGACCGTGTGCAGCGCAACTACACCGTCACGATGCCCGAAGGTTACCGCTGCAAGTAGGCTTTGCAGGGCGACCCACAGCCTCGGCGCAACCAGCAGAGCCGAGGCTGTAAACCGTTAGACGTGCGGGTCACCCGGCGCTTTGGTCGGCGCTGCGTATTGCGGCTTGAGATGGCCGTCCTGATCGAGTAGCCAGGCGTCCATGATCTGCCGCACCACCGGACCTGCCACACGACCACCGGCCTCGCCGTTTTCGATCATCACCGAAATCGCGATCTTCGGATGCTCGGCCGGGGCGAAACCGACGAACAAGGCGTTGTCGCGGTGGCGCTCGAGGGTTTTCTCGCGGTTGTAACGCTCGCCCTGCTTGATCGCCACCACCTGCGCCGTACCGCTCTTGCCGGCGATGCGGTACTGCGCGCCCGCCGCTGCCGCCCGGGCAATGCCGCGTGCGTCGTGCATCACCATCTGCATGCCGTGGTTAACCTGCTCCCAGTCACGCGGATCCTTGAGCAGGATGTTCGGCATTGGATGCTCGTCGACCGGGGCGACGCCGTCGACAGTCTTGGCCAGGTGCGGACGGTTCCATACACCCTTGTTGGCGATCAGCGCGGTGGCCTGGGCCAGTTGCAGTGGCGTGACCTGCATGTAGCCCTGGCCGATGCCGAGGATGACGGTTTCGCCCGGGAACCATGCCTGGCGGCGGGTGGCGCGTTTCCATGCCTGCGACGGCATCAGACCCGCCGACTCTTCGAACATGTCCAGCGAGACTTTCTCGCCGAGCCCGAACATCGCCATGTAGTCGTGTAGGCGATCGATGCCGAGTTTGTGGGCCAAGTCGTAGAAGTAGGTGTCGTTGGAACGCATGATGGCCGCGTCCATGTCCACCCAGCCGTCGCCGCTGTGGTTCCAGTTACGGTATTTGTGATCGAAGTCCGGGAGTTGGTAGTAACCCGGATCGAAGACGCGGGTCTGCGGGGTGACGACACCCGCATCGAGACCGGCAATCGCCACTTCCGGCTTGATCGTCGAGCCCGGCGCATAAAGACCACGCAGTACGCGGTTGAACAGCGGTCGGTCGATGGAGTCACGCAGCGCCGAGTACTCCTTGGAGCTGATGCCGGTCACGAACAGGTTCGGGTCGAAGCTGGGGTTGCTGACCATGGCCAGTACTTCGCCGGTGGAGGGGTCGAGCGCTACTACCGAGCCACGACGGTCACCCAGGGCGGCCTCGGCGGCTTCTTGCAGTTTGACGTCGAGACTCAGAACAATGTTTTGCCCTGGCACCGGATCGGTGTGCTTGAGCACGCGCAAGACGCGGCCCTGAGCGTTGGTCTCGACCTCTTCGTATCCGACATGGCCGTGTAACTGCGCTTCATAGAAACGCTCGATACCGGTTTTGCCGATGGATTGCGTGCCGCGGTATTCCACCGAATCGAGGGTCTTGGATTCCTTTTCGTTGATCCGGCCGACATAACCGATCGAATGGGCGAAATGGGCGCCAAGCGGATAGTGACGGACAAACTGCGGTTCGACATCGAGGCCCGGCAAGCGGAACTCGTTGACCGCCAATACGGCGATCTGCTCTTCCGTCAGTTCATAAAACAACGTCACCGGCGTGAACGGATGACGGGATTGCTTCATGGCCTTGTCGAACACCGAACGATCTTCAGCAGGCAGGTGCAGCAGATTGATGACCTCGTCCAGCTCCTGATTGACGTCGGTCGCACGCTCGCGGGTGATGGTCAGGTTGTAACTGGGACGGTTATCAGCGAGCAATACGCCGTTACGGTCGTAGATCAGGCCGCGTGTCGGCGTAATCGGCAGGACGTGGACGCGGTTGTTTTCAGAGATGGTGGAGTGGTAGTCGAATTCGACCACTTGCAGGATGTACAGGCGCACAACCAGCGCGCAGCTGATGGCGAAGACGAACAAGGCGCAGGCGATCAATCGTTTGTTGACCAGGCGCGTCTCTTTTTCGTGATCCTTGATCGGGATAGGTTCAGGCATTTCTACAGCAACTCTTTGACATAAATGAATGCCGATCCGTGGGCATGACATCAGTCCGTTAAAAAACGAGCTGCACCATACCAAAAACTGCCCGGTCACTTCAGAACGATTTTCCCCAATGGCAATGCTTGCGACCGTTGGGGTAGTTCGGTGGTCGATGAAACTTTTCTTACGGGCAAAACAAAACCCCAACT